>JAHEYK010000069.1 GCA_023251625.1 Bacteroidota bacterium | reverse complement strand
AACCTCGAAAAGAAAGGCTCTGAAATTAAAACAGATAGATACATTTCATACGAAGACAACATCCGCTTCCCGATGCTGATGGTCTCTTTCCCTGCTGTTCCTGCCTATGATAAGGACGAAGCCCCGCTGGATGTACTGGCTTCTATTCTCGCAGAGGATAAGAATTCTATCTTTTATCAAAACTTTGTGAAAAAACAAATAGCGTACGATGCCAACATAAATAATTCTTCGAGCGAACTTGCCGGATTGTTTATGATCTCGATCAAAGCAATGCCTGACCAAAAATATAAATCGCAGAACCCCAAAGATGTGCATTATCTGCCCCTGTCACAAACAGATTCTCTCATACATGCCTGCCTGAAAGAATTTGAAAAACGGGGTGTAACAGATGATGACCTCAAAAAATTTAAGACCAATTTTGAATCTCACACCATCAGCTCCCTGAGCAGCGTAAGAGGAAAAGGAGCCCAGTTAGCAGCCAATCAAACGTTCACTGGCAATCCGGGCCAGATCAAGCTGGACATGGAGCGTTATATGAAAGTAACGAAAGAAGATGTGATGCGCGTATACAATCAGTATATCAAGAACAAGCCTGCTGTTTATCTAAGTGTTGTTCCTAAAGGCCAACCTGCTATTGCTGCCAAGCCGAATAATTATGAAGCGCCCAAAAGAAATCCTGATGATGGTAAAGAAAGTGCTGAATACAAGAACCTTTCTTACAACAAAGCAAAAGACACGTATGACAGGAGCAAAAAACCGGGTACCGGGGCAAATCCTGTGATCAAAGTGCCTGATCTCTGGACAGAAAATTTTCCAAACGGCCTGAAAGCGATCGGAATGAAAAACGATGAGATCCCTACCGTTAATATCAGCCTGTCAATGCCGATAGGCCACCGGGTGGATGAACTGGCAAAAGCGGGTCTTTCACACCTCACGGCCAGCCTGATGAACGAATCTACCAAACTTCATTCGGCCGAACAGATCAGCGAGATGCTCAGTTTGCTGGGAAGCGAAGTATCCATAGATGCAGATGATGAAGAGATCACTATGAATATTTCATCCCTGTCAAAAAATATAGATGCTACGCTCAAGGTCGCAGAAGAAATGCTCTTCCAGCCCAAGTTTGATAAAGAGGACTTTGACCGCCTGAAAGAAGAACAGATGCAAACCATCAGCAACCAGGCTACACAGCCTGTGGTGATGGCGAACAATGTTTACAGGAAATTAGTGTATGGAAAAATGCACATCCTTTCCACGCCTATGATCGGAACAAAAGAATCGGCAGTTTCTCTGTCGTTGGATGATGTGAAGAATTTTTATGCCAAATATTTCTCTCCATCCATCGCCAAAGTGGTGGTGGTAGGAGATGTAGCCAAAGAATCTGTGCTTCCGAAACTTGCCTTCTTAAAATCATGGCCTGCAAAAGAGGTGAAAGCTGCTGAACAGCCGGCAACCCCTGCCATTGATAAAACTAAGATCTATTTTGTAAATAAAGACAATGCTGCTCAATCCGAAGTGCGCATAGGATACATAGCCATGCCGTATGATGCAACGGGCGAGTATTACAAAACAACCTTGATGAACTTTGTGTTAGGAGGCAATTTCAACAGCCACATCAATATGAACATACGCGAAACAAAAGGATGGTCGTATGGGGCACGTTCCTTTTTCTCAGGAAATAAATATGCCGGGCCTTTCACCGCAAGCGGAGGTATAAAAGCCAATGCAACCGACAGCTCCATTGTGGAATACATGAAGGAGATAAAGAACTTTACTACTACAGGAATAACTCCTGATGAACTGCTTTTTGTAAAGAGTTCTATCGGCCAACAGGATGCGCTTAAATATGAAACCAACGGACAGAAAGCCGGTTTCATTAAAAAGATCCTTGATTATAACCTATCCAAAGATTTCGTAGATAAACAACAGGAGATCCTGAAAAACATAACGAAAGAAGACATCGATGCTCTGGCTAAGAAACATTTGCCATACAACAATATGGTCATTGTAATTGTGGGCGACCGCGCAAAATATTATGAGCGCGTTAAAAAGCTAGGCTACGATGTAGTGGATATGGATTCGGAAGGGAATCAGCTGTAGCCTCCCCCAACCCCCTCCTTCAGAGGGGGCTAACAGCAAGTATTATTGGAAGTTTTCTCTAAGTCTCCCCTGAAGGGGGAGATTTAGAGGGGGCCTCTTTTTTTCTTAAAAAATTCTTTCATCAGCTCCCCGCATTCTTCTGCAAGAACCCCTGAAACTATTTTTGTTTTTGGGTGAGCTATCTTAGGGTTCAGCATACCGTATCCTCTTTTTTCATCTTTCGCTCCATACACAATTTTTCCCAGCTGTGCCCAGAAACTTGCTCCCGCACACATGGGGCAGGGCTCGACGGTTACGTAAAGCGTACATTCGTTCAGGTACTTTCCTCCAAGGTAGGAAGCTGCTGATGTAAACGCCTGCATTTCCGCATGGGCTGTTGCATCGGTGAGGCGTTCGGAAAGATTATGAGCGCGTGCAATTATCTTTCCATCACATACCACCACGGCACCCACAGGCACTTCATCTGCATCAAATGCTTTGCGCGCTTCTTTCAGCGCCTCTTGCATGAAATAGGTATCGTCTTTTCTCTCCATTTGAATTACGAATGTACGAACGAAACATATAACAGAGCGTGTCGGGCCTGCCTGCCGGCAGGCAGGGGTAGGGGGAGGAAAAACCTACCTTTGCATCATGAACATCACCTGGTCCTGCAAACCGTTCAAAGACCTTAGCAGCGAAGAACTTTATGAAATTTTCCAACTGCGGCTTGCTGTCTTTGTCGTTGAACAAAACTGTCCTTACCAGGATGCGGATGGGAAAGATTTGAAATCTCTACATGTAACAGGATACCTCACCCCCAACCCCTCTCCCAAAACAGGAGAGGGGAGTTTAGTTGCCTATGCAAGAATATTGCCTCCTGGAATATCTTACAAAGAAGTTTCAATTGGCAGAGTTGTTACATCACAGCAAGCAAGAAGAACAGGAGCCGGAAAAATGCTGATGAAGAAAAGTATGGAATACATCCAAAAGGAATTCGGAAAAGTCCCTATAAGAATTGGTGCACAGCTTTATTTGCAGAAGTTTTACGAAGATTTTGGCTTTGTGCGTGCAGGGGATGAATACCTGGAGGACGGAATTCCGCATATTATTATGTTATTCACACCTTAACGAAGACTGTCCCCCTCCAGGAGGGGGAATGAGGGGGAGGCCTCCCCCAGCCCCCTCAAAGAGGGTGACATCCTCCGAAAATAATTTCAAAAACATTTTGCTTACCTTCGCCTTTCATTAATAAATTATGCTTCGCTCTCATACCTGCGGTGAACTCACCCTGAAAAATGCCGGACAAACCGTCACCCTTTGCGGATGGCTTGCGCGTTCACGCGACCTCGGGGGCATGACCTTTATCGACCTGCGCGACCGTTACGGAATCACTCAGCTGGCATTTAACATGGAAACCAACAAACAGTTATGCGAACAGGCAAGAAAGCTGGGGAGGGAATTTGTTTTGAAAGCAAGCGGCAAGATAGCCGAGCGATCCAGCAAGAATTTAAAAATGCCAACAGGCGAGATCGAGATTGTTGTAGAAAAATTAGAAATACTCAATGAATCCAAAACTCCTCCTTTTACCATTGAAGACGAAACAGACGGTGGGGATGAACTAAGGATGAAATACCGGTATCTGGACTTGAGAAGATCGCCTGTAAAAAACAATTTGTTGCAGCGCCATAAAGTTGGGCAAGCGGTACGCGAATATTTTGACTCAAATGGTTTTGCAGATGTAGAAACACCCTTTCTTATCAAATCCACGCCTGAAGGAGCCAGAGATTTTGTGGTGCCTTCACGTTTAAGCCCGGGAGATTTTTACGCCCTTCCCCAGTCGCCTCAAACATTCAAGCAACTATTGATGGTTTCCGGGTTTGACAGATATTATCAGATTGTCCGTTGTTTCAGGGATGAAGATCTGAGAGCTGACCGTCAGCCTGAATTCACGCAGATAGACTGCGAAATGAGTTTTGTGGAGCAGGAAGATGTGCTCAACATGTTTGAAGGAATGGTGAAACATGTTTTCAAAAAAGTGCGCGGACTTGACCTCCCAAAATTCACACGGATGACCTATGCGGATGCCATGAAATATTATGGCGTGGATAAACCCGATATTCGCTTTGAAATGAAGATAGTGGACCTCACCCCCAGCCCCTCTCCCCAAGGAGAGGGGAGCAACAGCCTTGTAAAAGGCAAAGGCTTCAAAGTATATGACGATGCTGAACTTGTTGCGGGCATTTGCGCCAAAGGCTGCGCAGAATATACCCGCAAGCAACTGGACGAACTGACCGAATGGGTAAAGCGACCACAAATAGGTGCAGGAGGGTTGGGGTATATCAAATACAATACTGACGGAACTTTAAAATCTTCTTTCGATAAATTTTTTGATGCGGTAGGATTGAAAAAAATAGCTGATAAATTTTCAGCAAACGCAGGAGACCTGATCTTAATTCTTGCAGGCCCCGAGGCAAAAACAAGAAAAGCCCTGGGTGCCCTTCGCCTGGAAATGGGAGAGAGGCTTGGCTTGAGAGATAAAAATAAATTTGAATGCATTTGGGTAGTGGACTTCCCTCTCTTCGAATGGAATGAAGAAGAAAAACGTTGGTTCGCCATGCATCATCCCTTCACTTCCTGGAAAAAAGAAGACGAAGAATTACTGAACACCAATCCGGGGGCTGTCAGGGCCAACGCATATGATGTTGTAATTAATGGCGTGGAACTTTCAAGCGGGAGCATTCGCATACATGACCGTTCGCAACAGGAAAAAATGTTCAACCTCCTTGGCTTGACTCAGGAAGAAGCCAATTATAAATTCGGGTTCATACTCAACGCTTTTGAATATGGCGCTCCTCCTCACGGAGGAATTGCATTCGGCTTTGACCGGTTTTGCTCAATGGTCATCAATAACGAAGATTATATCCGCGATTATATTGCCTTCCCGAAAAACAATTCAGGCAGGGATATTATGCTGGACTCCCCTTCTCAGATCGATGCCAAACAGAAGAAAGACCTGGGCTTGAAGTAGTGAAAATCTGTTGATACCTCGAAGGTATTTTCCCTTGCTTTACACAATATTCTTTGTAAATTCGTGTTGTTCAAATCAGCGAAAAACGAAATCGTACGAAAAATACGAAACTGAAAACTCAAAATAAAAATGTGCGGAATAGTAGCATACATCGGAAGTAAAGAAGCCTATCCTATCCTTATCAAAGGCCTTCACCGCCTGGAATACCGAGGGTATGACAGCGCAGGGGTTGCCATTCTGAACAAGCAATTGCATGTTTATAAATGCAAAGGGAAAGTTTCAGACCTCGAAACACATGTAGCTAAAAAAGATACACACGGCAATATAGGCATCGGCCATACGCGCTGGGCAACACACGGACCGCCAAATGATGTGAATGCACATCCGCATTATTCCCAGACAAAAAAATTAGTCATTATTCACAATGGAATTATTGAGAATTATGCGATTCTAAAAAAAGAATTACAAAAACGCGGACATAAATTTTCAAGTGATACAGATACAGAGGTCCTCATTCACCTCATCGAAGATATTTATGTGAATGAAAGCGTGGAACTGGCAGAAGCCGTTCGACAGGCTTTAAATGAAGTGATCGGTGCCTATGCGATCGTAGTGATGTCAAAAGACAATCCCGATGAACTCATCGCGGCTAAAAAATCAAGCCCGCTGGTCATTGGCGTTGGTAAAGGGGAATATTTTGTTGCATCCGATGCTACACCTATCATTGAGTATACAAAAGATGTTGTTTATCTGGAAGACGAACACATCGCTGTCATTCCACGAAAAGGAAAGCTCCAGGTAAAAACAATACTTAACAAAGTAAAGACCCCTTACATACAAACCCTTGAAATGAAACTGGAAGCGCTTGAAAAAGGCGGCTATTCCCATTTCATGCTCAAGGAAATTTACGAGCAACCACGTTCCATACGCGATAGTTTGAGAGGAAGATTGCTGGTCAAAGAGGGAAAAGTGAACCTGGGCGGCATTAAAGATTACGAGCAGAAAATGATCAATGCCAAGCGCATCATCATCGTGGCCTGCGGCACCTCCTGGCATGCCGGCTTAGTGGCAGAATATTTATTCGAAGACCTTGCGCGTATTCCTGTGGAAGTGGAATATGCTTCTGAATTCCGCTATAGAAATCCAATTATTGGCGAAGACGATGTAGTGATCGCAATTTCTCAATCAGGAGAAACAGCCGACACACTGGCTGCTATTGAGCTCGCAAAATCAAAAGGCGCTACCATTATTGGAATATGCAACGTGGTTGGTTCAACCATTCCGCGCACCACACACGCCGGATCCTATACCCACGCAGGGCCGGAGATCGGAGTTGCTTCTACAAAAGCATTCACTGCGCAAATCACCGTGCTCATGCTCATGGCCCTTCGCATTGCTAAAAAGAAAGGCAGTATTTCCGAATCCAGGTATTATGAACTGATCAACGAACTGGATGCCATTCCTTCCAAAGTGGAAAAAGTGCTCAAGAAAAATGATGAACTGAAAAAACTTGCCAAGATATTTAAAGACGTTCATCATTTCCTTTATCTGGGCAGAGGATATGCATTTCCCGTGGCACTCGAAGGCGCACTCAAGCTGAAAGAGATCTCTTATATACATGCCGAAGGATATCCGGCTGCTGAAATGAAGCATGGCCCCATTGCACTCATTGACGAAAATATGCCCGTGGTGGTGATCGCTACCAAAGGCGGATCGTACGAAAAAGTAATGAGCAACATCCAGGAAGTAAAAGCACGCAAAGGCAAAGTAATTGCTATTGTTACCGAAGGCGATAAATCTGCAAAACAATATGCCGATTATGTGATCGAAATTCCGGAGACGGATGAAATTCTTGTTCCTCTCATTTCAGTAGTACCTCTTCAACTTCTCGCCTATCACATTGCCGTTATGCGCGGTTGTAACGTAGATCAGCCCAGAAATCTCGCGAAGAGTGTGACTGTGGAGTAATTTGTATTAATTCCCCCTTGATGAAGGGGGAAATCCCGCGCTTCGCGGGATGGGGGATGTCTGGACAAACCACACAATAAATATTTGTAAAATTCGTTCTCTTGATTCGATGAGAAAGACACCTTTCTTTTTATTAATTTCCCTTATCTTATTTTCCTGTCAAAAAGATGTTGCCATTCCTGAAAGCCATGGTCATGGAGGAACTGTAACACCGGTTGTTCCATTTATACCTCTAACTATCGGAAGTTTTTGGGTTTATAATTATTATCAGGTTGATACAAATGGAAGTGAATCTTATATGAATACTGACACAGTGATAATAATTAAGGATTCGATTATAAACGAGAAAAAATATGCAGTTTTCAAAGGAAGCTACGAGCAAAAATGCAACTATTGTTTTGAATTCAAAAGAGATTCATCAGGATATTTAGTTGACGAAATGGGTCTTATACGTTTTTCGACAACAAATTTCACCGATACGCTGGAAAAATTTATTCTGGATCCTTATGGAGGGATTTTGTACTATAAAATGAATCATAAGGATTCTACCATATCGGTTCCTGCAGGGCACTTTATAACGTCCGAATGCGAACGAGTAGAATACATTCCCTTTAGCTCCCCCAAAGCCCAACATAGTGGAGCATTCTTTTCTTACGGAGTTGGAATTGTCAAAAATCGTTTAAAATATTTTGGCCCTCCCAACTACTATGACTCAAAACTTGTGAGTTATTACATCGCTCCTTAGAATAAATTTCCGCCTCTCTTCTTCCCATGATTTGTATATTCGCATAAGATTTTCAACCTATGAAGATTTCCTTCAACTGGCTCAAACAATACATTGCCTTAGATATTTCAGCAGAGAAAACCGCTGAACTTTTAACCGATTGTGGCCTGGAAGTAGAAAGTGTGGAAAAACATGAGACTGTTAAAGGTGGACTGGAAGGCTGCGTGATCGGAGAAGTAAAGACCAAAGAAAAACATCCGGATGCGGATCGTTTGAGTGTTACCACGGTGGATATTGGCACCGGAACGCTGCTCAATATAGTTTGCGGTGCAGCCAATGTGGCAGCAGGACAAAAAGTGGTGGTGGCGACTGTTGGTTCTACTATTTATCCTGTAAAAGGCGATCCCATCACTCTCAAAAAAGCGAAGATACGCGGAGCAGCTTCCGAAGGAATGATCTGCGCGGAAGATGAGGTGGGTTTGGGGGAATCGCATGCAGGTATTATGGTATTGGATGCAAAAGCAAAAGTGGGAACTCCGGCAAAAGAATATTTCAAGGTGGAAAGTGATTATGTGTTGGAGATCGGCCTCACACCCAACCGGGGAGATGCCGCTTCGCACATTGGTGTTGCAAAAGACCTTTTCGCAGTACTCAACTGGAAACTTGCGGAAAATAAATTTGAATTGAAAGTTCCCGACATAAACCTTGAAGGTTTTCAAAACCTTCAAGGTTTACCTAAAAAAGTTGACGTTGTGGTTGAAGATGCTGGAGCTTGCCCGAGATATTCCGGAATTACAATTTCCGGAGTAACAATTAAAGAATCACCTGATTGGCTAAAGAAAAGACTGCAATCCATCGGATTAAAACCGATCAACAATATTGTTGACGCTACTAACTTCTGTCTCCACGAAATGGGACAACCTCTGCATGCTTTTGATGCGGATAAGATCTCCGGCGAAAAAGTGATCGTAAAAAAATGTGCTGCCGGAACAAAATTTACAACGCTGGACGGGGTTGAAAGAGCCCTTACTTCGGATGATCTAATGATCTGTTCAGCCACCGAGCCCATGTGCATCGCGGGTGTTTTTGGAGGGCAACGATCAGGAGTGTCGAATGAGACAAAGAATATTTTTCTGGAAAGTGCCTACTTCTCCCCTGTTTCCATCCGAAAAACATCCAAACATCACGGGTTAAAGACAGATGCCTCTTTCCGCTACGAACGGGGTGCTGACCCAAATATTACCGTGTATGCGCTTCAACGGGCAGCGCTATTGATAAAAGAAGTGGCGGGAGGTAGCATTTCATCGGATATCACGGATATCTACCCTGCTCCTATCGAAGAAAAAAAGATCTCCTTCTCATTCCATAATTGCGACCGCCTCATCGGAAAAAAAATTGACAGGGAGCAAATAAAACGCATCCTGCAATTACTTCACATCGAGATCGTAACAGAAGGAGGAGAAACACTCCTGCTTTCCGTTCCTACCAATAAATCAGATGTTACGATTGAAGAAGATATAATTGAAGAGGTATTGAGGATATACGGGTGCAACAATATTGAAACCCCTTTCTCTGTACGCTCCTCCTTATCATACGCTTCAAAACCAGATACAGAAAAAATACGCAATACGATCTCTGACCTTCTCTGCGGAAGCGGTTTTACGGAGATCATGTCCAACTCTCTTACCAATGCGAATTACCTGGAGCTTTTTCCATCAGCAAAAGGAACTGAAGTTGAATTGTTAAACCCTCTGAGTCCTGAACTGAGTGTCCTCCGCCCCACTCTGCTTTTCAGCGGACTGGAAGCGATCGCCTATAACCAGAACAGGAAGAATGCGGACCTGAAACTGTTTGAGTTTGGGAAGACATATGCCTCACCCCCAGCCCCTCTCCACGGGGAGAGGGGGGCAACAGCCTTCTTAGAAGAGAATCATCTGGCACTTTTTCTTTGTGGAAAAAAACAGTCAGAAAGCTGGGATTCCCAAAAAGGAAGTGTTGACTTTTTTCATCTAAAATCTTTTGCAGATAATATTTTGGCAAGGTTGGGAATTAATGCAGAACAGGTCTCGGAGATGAGCTCTGAAATACTTTCATCCGGATTATCATACAGCCATAAGAACAAAAAAATAGTTGAGCTTGGTTTTGTCAAAAAATCGTTTCTCAAAAAATTCGATATAAAGCAAGAAGTATTTTATGCCGATTTTAACTGGGATTTAGTGGTCGAACTGACCAAAAATTCTGTTGTTCGCTATAAGGAAATTCCAAAATTCCCTGAAGTAAGGCGCGACCTTGCATTGGTGGTAGACAGAAATGTGAAATACGAATTGCTTGAATCACTTGCATTTCAAACTGAAAAAAATATTTTGAAAAATGTCAACCTGTTCGATGTGTATGAAGGCGATAAAATTGAGAAAGGAAAGAAATCCTACGCATTAAGCTTCATCCTTCAGGATGCAAATGCTACGCTTACCGACTCTACCGTGGACGCAGTGATTCAGAAACTCATCAAGATCTACCAGGAAAAAGCAGGAGCTGTGATCCGCTCCTAAAGGGTATTTAGCTGAGCCGAGCCGAAGCCTTAAATAAAATTCTTCGAAGAAAAATGGGAGCTGTGCCTTGCAAAATGCTCGTAATGACGCGCGTCTGAAAAATCATCATTCTTGGCAGGAGTAACCGGGGGAACAGGCTGATGTTCGTGCCTGTTGATCTTTGAAAACAAAATATGCTTCAGGGGTTTAACCGATGAAAAGGTATTAAAGGCATTCTGAAATATCCTTCTTACTTTTTTGGTTACGAATGGAGAGGCTTTGATATTCTTTTGCATGCATATAATTGTTTTAAAAGCAGAGCGAATGTATACTCTTTAAAGTCAAAAGTCAAGTGTTCTTGAAGAAATTTGTAAACCGGCAGGGGTTAAAATAGAATAACCCCGTCCTTTTTATTAAGGAATCGGGGTTATTTGAAGGAAATAACTCTATTTAACAATACTTACATGTCCGATGTAGGTATGTATTTTATCAAATATATCGGTCAGTTTTACTTTCCATACATATACATCTTCCTGGGCAAGTTCATTCGTATTACCACTCATATCCATACCTCCCGGAACCACAATACCGTTCCACTTGCAGGCAGATGAAAGCCCTTCTCCGCGCGGAATAGACACATCGCTGTCCCAATTCGTATTTTTATCCTGACGGTGGCAGCTCCATATCTCATTTCCCCACCGGTCAAAGACCCAGATGTAGTAATCTTTCACTCCTCTTGATTTTCCGTAGAACATTTCGTTCATGAAATCGCTGTTGGGCGTAAAACAGTTGGGGATATAAAATTCAAATTCAGGTATCAATTCCACTACGTGACAAGTAGTATCCCAACAGCCATGCACATTCTGCACACGGATACAAATATTGTATGCATAAAAATCATTATCAGTTGCCGAAGCAGAATAGGAATGCACAGGGTTTATGCTCACTGAATCTGAGTCATTATCCCCGAAGTTCCATTCCCATTTTACCACATCAGACGACCACATTTTGCAAAAATTAAATACAGGGTCTGTAGTCGGTTGAATAAGGGGGTCTACACAAAACTCGGCTTTGGGCCATGGAAACACAGTGATCATAGGGAGTTGTATAGTATCCTTACAGCCAAACGTGGTTGTAATAATCAGAGAAACACCGTAACTCCCGGGTGTATTATAATGGATGCCGGTAGGGTTTTGAACAATTGAAGCATTGGGTGACCCTCCCGGAAAACTCCATTGCCATCCATTCACAGTTCCATCGGTAGAAGTTGAAAGATCCTGATAATTTGCAATGACGGGTGAACAGCCGCTATCAGGGGCTCCGAAGTTTGCCACCGGAGGGTTATACACCAGCACCTGCTGAGCAATGGTATCCTTACATCCCTTGGTAGATGTTATGATAAGAGTAACAGTATGTGTTCCGGCACCACCGTAAATAGTGGATGTGTTTTGAGAAGCAGATGTTGCCGGATTTCCTCCCGGCATTCCCCAATTCCAGGTTGCTATAGGATCGTTCTGAGCGGCAAGGGATCCATCATTCAGTGATGTTGCAACGCCCAAACAAGGGGATGTTGGCGTAAATGCCGCCACCGGAAGAGGCAATACAATAACAGGCAATATGATCGTTTTCACACAGCCACTGTCGGTAGTTACGGTCAATGTAGTGCTGTAAGTACCGGCCTTCGTAAAGGTATGGCACGGGCTGGTAAGTGTAGAGGTGTTTGAACCCGAAGTAGGGTCTCCGAAATTCCAGCTCCAGGTTGCGATCTTTCCCGGGGTAACAGTTGACATATCGGTAAAACAGGTTTGATTTCCCAAACAAACGGTGGTGGGGCTGAAATTGGGAATGGGAGGCGGATTTACATTGACAAGATGTACAATGGTGTCTTTACACCCCGTACTTGCCGCTATAAGTGTTACGGAATAGGTTCCGGGTGCGACATATGTATGCGTTGGATTCTGCAATGTAGAGGTACCTCCGTCACCGAATGCCCAGTTCCAGCTATTTGCCGGCTGTGAGTTGAACTGCGTAGTTCCACCTACGCACACGCTGTTATACGTAAACGATGCACTATGAGGAGGTATCGTAATTGTAAATTGATCTAAACAAGTAGTATGTGCAGGGGTTACAGAAAGCGTAAGAGTGAACGTACCTGTTGCAGAATAGGTGTGGCATACAGTGTAAGTAATAGAGTCCCAACCATTAACTCCCTGTGCAGGGCCGGTAGTGGTGGTATCATCGATCACTCCATCACCCCAATCCACGTGCCAGTTCTGCGTGCCATGCATGAACTGGCCTTCCATATGAACAGTCATGCATAATTTCTTTTTGCAGGTGTCAAGGGTTTGGTTCCAGTGCGAAGAGTTAAACCCTGTGCACCCTGAACGAACTTCCTTCTCACTCGAAGCAAAAACATCTCCGGAGGAGGTCAGGGAAGAAAGTAACAGTACAATGGCAGAAAAAAAAGGCAGGATACATGATCCTGATTCATTTCGCCATCCTGAAAAGTGTTGTAAAATTTTCATGGTAACTGATTGTATGAAATTATTATTTCAAAAAATTTATTTTGTATTTGGATTAGCTGACTTGCACAATGTCTGTTGCCCTACAACAGGAAGTACACCGCCTGTTGCATTGGCATCGGCCGGCCGTACCATTTTATTGCTGGATGTGAACTGCCATTTTATTTTATCGTGCGCCACCTCTTTTAATGGAAAATGGCCTGACACTATATTATTATTATTTGCACAGCCATTGCCTCCGTTCTTATCTGTTTTCACGCAAAATCCATCTACGGCACCGGAATTAATATTGAATCCTGTAACTGCAAATCCTCCGTCATCGGCACGTGTAACACATGAAGCCATTTCATAAAATTTACTTCCGTATGTTTTAAACCAAAGAACCTGCCCGTTGTCATCTACCCTCAGCAAATAAGCATCGTTAGATCCATCACCAAAACTGGCTGTAGTTCCGGTAATAATATACCCTCCTTCGGGCAGCTTTTGCATGTACTTGGCCAGATCCATTTTAGCTCCGCCATACGTTTTTGACCAGATAATATCACCGGTCTTGTTGGTCTTTAACAAGAAAATATCTTCTGCTCCCTGTCCCGCATCATCAGTTGTTCCGCAAACCATATAGCCATCAGCAGTTTCCAAAACTGACATTCCTGCTTCTTCCTTCTTTCCTTCATTATCATACACCTTGATCCACTGCAGCGCTCCCTTACTGTCGAGTTTCACCAAACATATTTTTGTTTCTTCGCTGTTGGTTTTAAAGATTTGGCCGGTAACAATGTAGCCTCCGTCTTTTGTTTGCTGGATGAACTGCCCTTTGGAAGAATATTCCCCGGCAATATATCCTGACCATTCAGACACTCCATCTTTATCAGTTTTCAAAACATATAAATGTTGAAGTTCTTGTTTTAGGTTAAAGAAAGGATCTGTCAGGTCACCCAGGTCTTTCATCATGCCTCCGATAACAATACCGTTATCGCTGGTTATCTGGAGAGAGAAACCTTCTGCTTCATTTCCATCATGATCGAACTCTTTCCACCATTTTATACCTCCCGATGCATCTGTTTTAACGAGGATACCCAGCTCTCCCCTGCCCACAGGATTGGAAAGATAGCGTTCCCCTACAGAAACAAGTCCGTTGTCGGGTGTTGCTTTAATATCATTCAAGCTTTCTTTATCGTTGAGGGTGCCGTATCCCTTTACCCAGTCAACCTTTCCTGACTGATCCAGTTTTACAACAAAAGCATTTCCCTTCCCTCCTACTTCGTTGCAGGTTTCACCGGCAAGAATAAATCCTTTGTCAGCTGTAGGAATGATAGCATTCGTTTTATCGATCCCTCCGGCCCCTACCGTAGTTTGGAAGGTGGTCTGGGCCTGGATAGCAAGATGCAAGAAACAGGCAGCTGTAAAAAGAGTTGCGTTCCTGAAAATGGATGTGGTCATAGCGATAAAAATTATAGTTGATTATGAATTATTAAAGTATTTTCAAATTTCCAGCTGTGGCATCTTTTATCCATAGCTACATAAAGGCACATCAAAAAGAACCCGGTGCGGAATATTCCTTCGGGAATACCTACCTGTACTGACAAGAACACAATGAACGCAAGCCATACAGTACCCAGGATAGCTGCCCATCGTGATAACAATCCGCTCATGAGCATTACTCCCATGATCGAATCGGTTATTCCGCTCCAATACACAAATTTGCTTGCCGCTTCTTCGGATAATATTTTAGACGCCAGCTCCACATGTCCTCCGTTCAAACCAAAAAAGCCGAGCGAAGCGAGGCCATGCGCAATGAACGCGAATGCAATGCCCACGCGAAGAAGGTAATGCAATTTTCTCTGCTTCACCGTGATATACCAGGTAAAAAGAGAACAAAACATCCAAGGTACACGTCTGAACAATTCAGCAACTCCGAAAAGTCCGCCTGTTTTTTGCATAAAGAAAACACCACCGCTGACGCCAACTACCAGTAGATAGATGATAGCAATTGGGGCAATGTATTTAATAAAAATATTCAATAAAAATAAAAATGCCATGGTCAGGTCAAAAATTCCAAATACACGAAGAGCCTGTTCCACATCCAGATCAAAAATATTTACTGATGAAAAGATCTTATAATGCAAATTATACCCTTCGCTTACATGCAAGGATACAAGCGCATGCCCGAGGAATGCCATAAATAAAATAATACGCACACTCAGGAGCTCTTTACTTGTAACTGCATGTGTTATTTTATTCATAACCATATCTACTCTACTATTAGTTTCCCGGTTGTAACATATTTGTTATCCAAAACGGTTTTATAAAAATAAACCCCCTTGGATCGAAGAGAAATATTTACATCAAACGACAAAGAAAGAAGATGATCGGAGGAGAATATTTTCTCTCCCATTATATTATACACCTCCATATCCGTGAACCGTTTTGTATTTATACTTTGGAAAGTGAACATGCCATTGCCCGGGTTAGGAGAAACAGTAAATAAATTATCATTTGCATTATCCTCCTCAATACCAACTACTGAGCAGAGCACTTTCTGGGTGCCTCCGCCACCTATAATTGAAGCAGGAGCATTCATCACCCCTCCCGAAAAAACCTGAGTGAATGGCTTATAGGTCAGTGTCGCTGTAGAGCTTTGCATCATAGAGGCACTGATTTCATTGCATCCGCTGGCACCGTTAGAATCTGTCTTGACCAGATAAGCATCTTCTCCAAATCCTCCAAAACTTTTTGAATAGCCGGCTATAATATAACCTGCGTCAGCGCAAGGACGCGCAGCAAAACAATACTCATGATTAGCACCGCCATACGCTTTTGTCCAAAATGGATTGCCGTCTGAATCGATCTTCAATAAACACATGTCATCACTTCCTGCGCCAAAACTTGCGGTCGTTCCTGCAATAACATAGCCTCCATCAGGCGTGTGATCAAT
>JAHEYK010000148.1 GCA_023251625.1 Bacteroidota bacterium | reverse complement strand
CATTTTTTCAAGCTTGAGCGTTCCAGAGATAATGAAATATGGGAGACAGTAAAAACAATTGAAGGAGGAGGAAATTCTTCTCTGGTTACGAATTATGAGACCACCGATGCCGAACCATTTCCGGGAGAATCGTATTACCGCCTTTCACAAACGGATTATGACGGAACAACAAAAATTCTGGACATGATCTCCGTGCGTTTCAAAAATTACTTGGATGAAATAATGATATATCCTTCAGTTGCTTCTGATATTGTAAACATAAAAGCAAAAGCGGATATCAATAACTCTCAAGTGATCATTTCGGATATTTCGGGAGCAATAGTCAAGCAATTTGTGTTTTCATCCTCCACATCGGTGTATGAAATGCCAATTGATGTTTCCGGACTTTCCGCAGGATATTATTTTTTGAGATTGACAAGCGATAAGAGTTCATTTAACGGGAAAATGATCAAACAATAATGCAGCAAGAAAGGATGGGCTCAGGATCATTTAGAATTCCCTTCATTTACAACTTTTGAAAATTCCCTGTCCCCGATCTTGCTGTCAATCCACGAGAGCACATCAAAAAATTTAGAAATGTGATGGGATACATAATCATCCTTCAGGTGAACCAGTATCTTCCGGAATTCTTTTAATTCTTCGATAATTTCATTTTCAGTCCGCGCGTTGATCAATTTCCTGCAAAGGGCGATGATCTGCTTTTCAAGTTTAGTGATATGCTTTTTCTTTTTAATAAAACGGTAAAATGCCTGCAAAGAATACGGTAGTACATCGTAATTACCCGCCTCATAATGTGCGATGAGCGTGAGCAGATAATACCCGTATTGCAGTTCGGGATGGTTTGACAGATCGTATTCCGTCTTCATCTTATTTAAAAGAAAGATGCATTTCTTGTAGTTAGACAAATAAAAATACGACACGGCAATATTCGAAAGGAGCACCGCGCGGTCATGCAGGTTGATATCCTTTTTATATACATCTACTTCCTTAAGTACTGCGGGCATTTCTTTTTCCAATTTTCGAAGATCACCGGTCACGCGCAGATAATATATCAGGCAATTGTTATAGGTATAGTAGAATCCGCCTTTCTGAGAATACGTTTTTGCGAGGTGCACCACGCCATCAAATTTTTTTAAAATGAGTTGGGCTTCCCCGTAATTTTTTTGCTCCATCGTGATCACGAAAAAATTATTCAATAAAATAAAATATTGCTTGCAATCTCTTTTCAACCCAAGCGGATGATCGAAGTTATGCTCAATTCCCTTTTTCGCAAAATAACTGACCTTGTTTAAATTTCCCCTGATATACCAGTAGAACATATTCGCTTCAATGGCTCTCTGCCTTCCTTTATAGGTTTTAGTATTTGAAGCCCTGATAAAATCAGGTCTTTTGATAGTATCGGAGGCCCCCTTTAAATATTTTTTACTGCGTGTCTGGAAATAGGCGTAATAAAACCCAAGCATTTTAAGAAACACATAATTGCAAACCGAACTTTCGTTTAACAGGGATAGGATATTCTTTATTTCATCGTTTAATTTTTCTGTTTCGCCCAATTCATATTTTTCTAACAGGATATTTTGTTCCCAAACGGAAATTATTTCGAGCAAGGCTGAATGAAGTTCTTCTTCATAAGCAATTTTTTTTGCTTTTCGGATTATTTTTTTTGAATGAGAATAGAGCCCTTTTCTCTGCAGTAATTCTATTTGTTGGATCATTGTACGCACTTTCGAATTTGTGCTAATGTCGCGGTGGAAATTCGAGAGCGAATCCATGATGCGGGAATACAGGTAATTTTTTGCAACGGGGAAATAATGCGTGTAACTTTCATTCTTCAGCTGTGAGAGGAGCTTGGATTCATCGTATTTATTTTGCCGGTCAACAGCCAGGAAGAGATGGCTGTAATTTTTATTTGCCTCAGAATGTAGTTTTGAATAATTGCTGAAATGCCTTCGTTCCGCCTTGTTCAGGGACTTGATCAACTCAAATAGTGCATGCGATGTAGTCATTATCTTTTTAATAATAAGACGCAAAAATATCCTTTAATAATGATAACTAGGCACTATATTGATAGATTGAATCATCTATGATAATTTTATCAATTTAATAATGATTTTATTATTATTTGGTTTTTGGAATACTTTGGCGCAACTTTGTGCCGTAAATCAAAAAACATGGCAGGTTTCTTCCGATTAAAATTACTTCTGATCCTCTCCCTGATTCAGCTGAGCGGGGCCTTACAGGCACTGGGTACATGGGTTCAAAAGGGCCCCTCGCCCGGTATTGGCCGCCTGGCGGGAATTGCATTTACCATCGGCAGCAAGGGATATCTGGGCACCGGCAATACCTACAACGGTTTTTCTGATGATTTCTGGGAATATGATCCTGCCAACGATAGTTGGACGCAGAAAGCAAACTGCGCAGGCGGGCAGAGAAATTTTGGACTTGGCTTTGCAATTGGCAGTAAGGGGTACATAAGTTGTGGCACAGTAGGCGGGTTATATCAGAACGACCTCTGGGAATATGATCCCGGTACAAATGTGTGGACACAAAAAGCAAATTTTGGTGGGGTGAAGCGAGTAACGGCTTCCGGTTTTTCAATCAATGGGTTCGGATACGTTGGAACGGGGTTTGACTGGAATGGCGTATGTCTTGCTGATTTCTGGAAATACGATCCGGCAAATAATTCCTGGGCGCAGATGGGAAATTTTCCCGGTGGGAAGCGAATTGATATTGACCGCGCAAATTTTATCATCGGCAACAAAGCCTATTGGGGTATGGGATGGGATCAAAGTACAGGTATTAAATACAAAGACCTGTGGGAATATGATCCTTCCAATGATACCTGGTCGCAAAAAGCGAATCTCCCTGCTCCCGCCCGATATGGAGCAGTAGGATTTACACTTTGCAATAAAGGATTCATCGGGCATGGGCTTGGAAGCGGGGTAGGGCCTTACTTCAATGACCTGTGGCAGTATGATCCGGTCACGAACTCCTGGACAGCTGCCACATCTTCCCCCTTTTCAGGAAGAGGAGATATGTCTGTATGCGTGATTAACAACAAAGCCTACCTGGGAACAGGATTGGACACGTCATTGACCATAGTCAATGGCCAGTGGGAATTTACTATTCACAACGACTGGTGGGAATTTAGCGTTGGTAATTCTGTTTCTGTAACGGCCATCCCGGATACGATTTGTTTAGGAAGCAGCACAACACTTTTTGCTTCCGGGGCCAGTAGTTACAGCTGGAATACGGGCGCGACAACCTCTTCAATCGTTGTAACGCCAACTGCGTCTGTTTCGTATTCAGCAATTGATCCATCAAGTCCATGTGCTTCTTCCGGAAATATTTCCGTAGTGGTTTTGCAGGCCTCTTCGGCAACAATTTCAGGAAACACAAGTATTTGTTCTGGCGGAACGGCAACGCTTACTGCTTCGGGTGGAGGAACTTATTCCTGGATCCCCGGAGGACAAGTTACCCCGTCTATTATTGTAAATCCGACTTCGGCAACAACCTACTCGGCTGTTGTAACAAATATGTGCGGAACAAATACGGTTTCGGCAACAGTTTCAATTATTTCAGGACTTACGGCATCTGTGAGCGGAAATACCTTATTGTGTTCCGGACAAAGCACAACCCTCACAGCTTCAGGAGGAAGCAATTTTAACTGGAGTACAGGTGCTACCACATCTAATATAGTTGTAATGCCTTCTTCTAATTCTACGTATTCTGTTACTGTTTCATCGGGGTTCTGCTCAGACGATACAAGCATAGCGGTTATAGTAGCTCCTCCTCTGATAGCTTTTGCAACCAACGCAACCATCTGCAGCGGTGATACGGCAACACTTTCAGCAACAGGGGGAGGAAATTATTTATGGAACAATGGAGCAACCTCTTCTTCAATTACAACTTCTGCCCCCGGAAATTATTCAGTGATTGTTTCTATCGGAAATTGTTCAGATACAACTTCGGCAAGCGTAATAGTAAATCAAAATCCAACTGCAAATGCCGGAAGTAATGTTACGATCGCTCAAGGACAAACAACGGCCTTAAGTGCAGTCGGAGGCGGTTCATATAACTGGAATAATGGAGATACGAGTGCGGTGATAAATGTTTCGCCCGCAGCAACTTCTATGTATTGTGTGGTTGTTACGAATTCAGACGGGTGCGTGGATTCTGCGTGTGTTTCGGTTTTTGTGACTGTTGCGGTTGAGCCGCTTGATTGTTCTTTTTCAGCAACCGGGGAACTTTTTCTGCCTAATGCTTTTTCTCCGAACAGAGACGGAGAGAATGATGTTATAGGCTTGCTATACGGAAATTACACATGCATTAAGACATTCCGTCTTTTTATATACAGCCGCTGGGGAGAGAAAGTATTTGAAACCCGCGATCCGGCTGAGGGCTGGACGGGAGAGTACAACGGCAAAATCGAAGAGACCGGAGTGTTTGCTTATTACCTGAACGTTACGTTGGTGAATGGGGATAAAAAGGAAGCAAAAGGGAATATCAGTTTGCTGAGATGAATGCGCTATCCACCACGGGGAAATAATTTTTATTTCATCAACGTGTCTGGTAAAACAGGGTATTTAGCATAAAGTTCGTTGTTCTCAACAACGAGTAAAATC
>JAHEYK010000068.1 GCA_023251625.1 Bacteroidota bacterium | reverse complement strand
GAATAGGGTAAACATAGTGCATGCGAATATAGTAAAGAATAGATGCTGTTTGTTGCTATGGTTCCGTAGGGTGTACAAAAAACTGCACAGCCATTGCCACGAAGACACTAAAGCACAAAGGGTCACTAAGAATACAAGGCTGTTTTTTGTGCTTTTTTGTGTCTTGGTGCCTTAGTGGCAAAAACAATACGATTGGTGCAATAATTTGTACACCCGTTCCGTAGATTATTTAACAGCCCAGAAACAGCGGCTCAGTTATTCTGAGTTTGCTCAACAGGAAGGTCAAGTTTCTTTTTTAAGGTGAAATTCTTAAACTTGATTTTTTCGTAAGGGGCGAATGAGTTTAATTGATTTTTTGCTTTAATGGATTTGATATGGGTTGAAAGAAAATCAACTATTTTTCTTAATACGTCAAAATACAGTGTGACCCAAAGGATGAGCGACATAAACCACAGCACCAAAATATTTACCCAAAAGGTACTGTAGTAATTTCCGAAAACATATTTTTCAGGTGCGAAAAAATGAGATCGTATAAAATGTGCTTTTGATGCAGGGCGCAGCACAGGGTCTTTCAGCGCAATGATCTCTCCGTCTTCGATCACGCTTTGTCGGGGGTCATCATAGCTTAAATTTTTTACCAGGTTGCTT
Organism: Bacteroidota bacterium; assembly: GCA_023251625.1. Classification (GTDB taxonomy): domain Bacteria; phylum Bacteroidota; class Bacteroidia; order Palsa-948; family Palsa-948; genus Palsa-948. Next base: position 15,372 of record JAHEYK010000068.1, on the reverse strand, counting down.
ATTTTTTCATTTTCATTTTCTGATCTCAGGTGTGCATTTTCAGAGGTTACATTCCCATTGAGGGCAAATAATTTTTTAATTACAACCTCTTTGCTGTCATCTGCATTATTATACACCTGAACATAGTGTTTTTTTACTTCGGCTAAGTACTCGTATATCTGTTCCACGAGCTTTTCATTGTAATTTGAAAGCGATAATTTATCAAGGTTTTCGAATTTAATAGTAGGAGTGAGCTTTGATTCTTTAGATATCTCATTTTTCAGGACAGACAATTTATCAGCTATGTTGTGTTTTGAGGAAGGCCAGCTCTTGGCGAATAAAATATCATTGGTGATATTATTCATCTGGTTGTTCCATTCGTTCATTTTAAATTCAGCGAAGCTCATTTTCTTATGAAATCTATAGAGCAGTTTCTCGTATGGATTTTCGGCAAATTGATTTACTGCCAACGCTTCAAAAGCCCAGCGTGAGGCCATCAGATCTCCTTCCAATGGCACTGTGATTTGGTTTGACATACGGGGATTCAGATCTTCGAACTTTACCAAAACTCCGCTGAGCAGTATCTGTGGGATCAGAAGAAAAGGGATCAGGATATAAATGGTAACGACTGAATTAAAGCTTGAGGAAATGTTAAGCCCCAGCATATTTGCAAAGAAGGAAGTGGAGAATAAAATGATCCAGTAATCAAAATTCATGGATCTGATCTCCAGAATATAATTTCCTATCAACACAAAAGACCAGGTCTGTATAAGTGATATAAACAATAAGATCGCGATTTTTGAAAGAAGGTAACCCCCTTTGCTGAGATTTAGAAATGATTCTCGTTTTAAGATCTTCCTGTCACGGATAATTTCCTCTGCACTTACCATCAGCCCGATAAACAAAGCAACCAACACACACATAAAGAGGTATGCCGGAATGTTTTTGTTTTCAGAAAAAGAATACTCCTCATTCTTTTTATAGTATTTTACCAGGGTGGCAAGTATCAAAGCAAGTAACGGAGCTTGTAAAAAAACAATAGTTAAATATTGCAGGTTTGATATTTTAGAAGCTATATCCCTCGAAAGGAATATTCTGAATTGCTTGAAGTAGCTGGGCTTTGTATTTTTTTTCTCCAGGGGCTTTTTGGGTTGCTGTACCTGACTTACAGCTGGCTCTGCAAAAAGTTTCTTGTAATGTTCGTTCCATTCAATGGGAGATATCCGCCTGTTGCTGGTCTGATACCCGTTCTCGTCCAGTATTTTGGTTTCAATGATGTTGAAGATCTGTTCCGGGTTTACGTTGCCGCAGGTGATACATTCACTTTCACTCGCATTGATATCACCTATTTGTGTTTTGAAATAGGTCAACGACTCAACGGAACTGCCATAATAGATGGGGAATCCTCCCGTATCCAGGATCATCAGCTTGTCAAACATCTTGAATATTTCAGAAGAGGGCTGATGGATCACCACAAAGACCAGTTTGTCCTTTAGCGTGAGCTCCTTCAAGAGGTCCATAATATTTTCAGAATCGCGCGAAGAAAGCCCCGAGGTAGGTTCATCCAGAAACAGAACAGAAGGCTCTCGAATTAATTCCAGGGCAATGTTCAACCTTTTTCTTTGGCCTCCGCTGATGACATTTTCCAAAGGACTGCCTACCTTCAATTTTCGGGAGTCATAAAGGCCTAAATTATTCAGCAGGTCTATCACCATCTTGGAAATTCCTGATTCATTGCGGTCAGAAAAACACAGTTTGGCGTTATATAATAAATTCTGGTAAACGGTAAGCTCCTCGATGAGCAAGTCATCCTGTGGAACGTATCCAATTACTCCTTCCAGCTGTTTTTTTTCTTTGTGAAGGTCAAAGCCATTGATGAGCACTTCGCCTGAAGTAGGGGTAATATTTCCGTTTAATATATTGAGCAGCGTGGATTTTCCGGCACCACTGCCCCCCATGATGCCGATCAATTTTCCTGATCTTTCATGGAGGTTTACCGAGTGTATGCCGTGGTCACTGTTTTTAAATTTGTAGGAAATGTTCTTTACAAGAAAGTCGGTTGGGTTTTCCATGGAGTCATGGAAAAAGCAACCGGTAATATCGCTATAGTAAATGCTTTGAATTTTTGAATTATGAAATGAAGAGCCATGATAAATAGTGTACACTTTGCCGGGCAATACTGTTTGTCCGTTAAGAAACAATTCTCCGGTTCCAAAATAGCGGGCAAAAAATATGCCTATGTTGGCAATTCGTATTAAGGCCAGTTCTCCCTGTAAGTGTGGCGATTCCAGGAAGTTGGCATGTGCTGAATAGGAAGGTTTTTCTTCACGTATGATCAGAAGATTTTTAGAATCCGTTATTTCTGCAGCACTTATTTTTAAAGAAAACTTAACGCATAGATCCAGTTCTTCTTCTGAAATATGAAAACAACATGCCATAGTAGAGATCAGTTCGAGATCTTGCTCGAGCACAATCCCCTTAGAGCGAATGAATTCCAGAAGCTTTAGCAGCAATACAAATTTTTGTCTTCTGGTAAGTTCCAGGTTTATCTGATTACAGATCAAAACAACCTTTACCGAGTTGATGGAAAGCCTCTTTCTTTTCCTGTCACCTTTAAAGCTTTCGACCTGTTCGGTCAGAAAATCATTATACGTGTGCAGGTAGTTATTGGTCTGTTCTTTATTAAGATGTTTGGAGAGAAAAGATTCTACTATTGCTTCTTGCTTGTTGGAGTCTTCGTCTGAGTTTGCCAGCATGGCAAAAAGACGCATCAGGGCTTTTAGGATTCTTTCATTCATACATCATTTTAAACGATGCTTTTCTTTCAGACTGCAAGATACGATTTCTTAATAATTTAGCTATATTTATTTTTGTCTATTTAAGCAAAAAAAGTTAAAATTGATAGCTAAATGAATTTTTTAGCACATTTATATCTATCCGGAAATGACGAGCAGCTCATGATCGGAAATTTTATAGCCGATTCGGTTAAGGGGAGTGCTTTCAAGGCATATCCCCCAGGAATTGAAAAGGGCATCAAACTGCACAGAGCTATTGATTTTTACAGCGATAATCACCCTGTATTTTTGAAAAGTGTGGACAGGCTTCGCCCTAATTACCGAAAATATGCAGGGGTGATAGTAGATATATTTTATGATCATTTTTTAGCAAAGAACTGGAAAGAGTACAGTGACAAGCCATTGGAGCAATACGCAAATGAGGTTCATTCATTAATGCTCAAGAACATTTTTCAGATGCCTGCTAAGTCACTACTGTTTTTGAGATATGCAATACGAACCAGCCGATTGGTTTCTTACGGCACTTTAGAAGGGATCGAGGAAGTGTTTTACGGCATGAGCAGGCGAACAGTCTTTAAGTCAAATATGGAGTTTGCGATCAATGACCTGAAAGAAAACTATCCGTTATTTGAAAATGAGTTCAGGGAGTTTTTTGAGGAGGCAGAGGAGTTTGTAAAGGAGTGGCTAAATACTCGTACTACGATGTCTCAATAAATGATCTGCGATCACCATCGCAGCCATTGCTTCAACGATTGGAACTGCTCTTGGTAAAACGCATGGATCATGCCGCCCTTTTCCTGCCAGCTCCACTTCTTTTCCTTTTGAATCCACGGTCATTTGCTTTTGCATGATAGTGGCAACGGGTTTGAATGCTACACGGAAGTAAATATCATCTCCATTGGAAATTCCTCCAAGCACTCCACCGCTGTGATTGGATTTAAACGCTATTTCTCCCTTCTCCTTTGGAGAAGGGCTGGGGATGAGGCCATCATTATGCTCAGAGCCTCTCATTTCCACACCTTGGAATCCACTTCCTATTTCAAAACCTTTTACTGCGTTTATTCCGAGCATAGCTTTTCCCAAATCGGCATGAAGTTTATCGAAGATGGGTTCACCTAATCCCACAGGAACATGCTGAGCCACGCAGGTAATAACCCCGCCAATGGTGTCTCCTTCTTTGCGTACTTGTTCGATCTTTTTCAACATCGTATCTGCGATCAGCTCATCCGGACAGCGTACAGGGTTGGCTTCTGTTTTTGAGAGATCCAGGGAGTGATAATCTTTCAAAAGTTTTATGTCTCCGACTTGTGAAGTATAAGCGGAGATCGTAATGCCGTATTTTTTCAGAAGAAGTTTAGCAATAGCCCCTCCAACTACCGAAGAAACAGTTGCTCGTGCTGAAGCTCTTCCTCCGCCTTTATGATCACGGATGCCGTATTTTTTATCGTAAGTATAGTCTGCGTGCGAAGGACGGTAAGCATCCTGAAGGTGATCATAGTCCTGTGATTTTTGGTTCTCGTTCCGGATAATAAAACCGATGGGAGTGCCAGTGGTCTTTCCATCTAAAAGCCCTGAAAGAAATTCAACTTTATCACCTTCTTTGCGTTGAGTTACAATTTTGGATTGTCCCGGCCTTCTTCGGTCGAGCTCAGATTGAATGAAATCAAGGTCGATTTCCAATCCTGCCGGGCAGCCATCCAGCACACCGCCCAAGGCAATTCCGTGCGATTCGCCAAAGGTAGTGAGTGAGAATATTTTTCCAAACGTGTTCGACATTTGAGCAAAATTAAGAATAAAGATGAACACATAATCTTTCTTAACTTTGTCCGGTTTCTATGAAAATCCTCATCAAAAATATCAAATCTCTCGTTCAAGTAGAAGAAAAACCCAGGCTCAAGGTCAGCGGTGCGGAAATGAAAAAACTTTCTTGTCTGGAAAACGCCTGGCTGGCTATTGAAGAGGATAAGATCGCAGATTTTGGCAGTATGGAAAGTTTTCCCGGCATTTCGGACTGGAGTAACCTGCAAGTGATAGATGCAACTGATAAATTGGTACTTCCAAGCTGGTGTGATTCACACACGCACATTGTTTATGCCGGAAACCGTGAAAGCGAGTTTGTGGATCGTATTAACGGCATGTCATACGAAGAAATAGCAAAACGTGGAGGAGGAATTCTTAATTCTGCAAAAAAACTTGCTGACACATCTGAAGACGAGTTGTTCAATTCTGCTATGAAACGCATTCGGGAAGTTATTTTGCTTGGCACAGGAGCAATTGAAATAAAAAGCGGTTACGGATTATCCCTCGAAACAGAGTTGAAAATGCTTCGTGTGATAAAACGTATTAAAGAGAAAGCGCCAATTCCGGTGAAAGCAACTTTCTTAGGGGCGCATGCGGTACCTAAAAATATTTCAACCCTGACAGGTTTTGAAAACCTGTCAGGGTTACTGCAAAAGGAAAAGTATATCGATCTTATCCTGAAAGAAATGCTTCCACAGATCGCAAAAGAGAATTTGGCAGAATATTGCGATGTGTTTTGCGAGCAGAATTATTTTACAAAGGAAGACACAAAAAAAATTCTTTCTGCGGCAAATAAACTGGGATTGAAAGGGAAAGTCCATGCAGAGCAGCTTAGTCATACTGGCGGAGTGGAAGCAGGACTTGACTGTAATGCCATTAGTGTGGATCATCTGGAATTTGTGAATGATAATGACATTGCACTTTTGAAGAGAAGTGAAACCATGCCGACCATTCTTCCGGGAGCCCAGTATTTTCTTTGCCTGCAGTATCCGCCGGCACGTAAAATGATCGATGCAGGATTGGCTGTTGCTATTGCTTCAGATTATAATCCGGGCTCTTGTCCTTCGGGAAATATGAATTTTATGGTTTCACATGCTTGTGTTCATTATAAGCTTACTCCTGAAGAGGCAATTAATGCAGCAACGATCAATTCTGCGTATGCAATGGGTTTAAGCAAAACACATGGTAGTATTGCGATCGGTAAACAAGCAAATATTTTTATTACAAAGGAAATGCCGAATTATTCTTTCATACCATACTCTTTTGCGAATAATTTAATTGAGACTGTTATTATTAATGGAAAATTGATAATTGAGAATTGATAATGAGGGAAAACGTATTAAAGGATAAGAGTTATCAATTTGCTGTTAGAACTATTCATTTCTATAAATTCCTTGTCGAAAATAAAAAGGAATTTACAATTGCAAAGCAGATACTAAGAAGCGGAACTTCTATAGGTGCAAATGTAGAAGAAGCAAATCAGGCGGAAAGTAAAGCAGATTTTATACATAAACTTTCAATTGCAAATAAGGAGGCAAATGAAACTCATTATTGGCTCCGCTTGCTTATTGATACTGATATTGTAAGCAAAGACCATGTATCTTTACGCAATGATTGTGAGGAATTAATGCGACTTTTGACAGCAATTATTAAATCGACAAAATCAAATTTGAAAAAATAATTATCAATTGTCAATTATCCATTTTCAATTATGAACAAATTAATCGAATGTGTACCCAATTTTTCCGAAGGAAATGATCTGTCGGTTATCAAACAAATAACAGATGAGATCGATAAAATTGATGGGGTAAAACTTCTCAACGTTGATCCCGGTAAAGCGACCAACAGGACAGTTGTAACGTTGGTGGGGAGTCCGGATGCTTGCGTGGAAGCTTGTTTTCAGGCAATAAAAAAAGCAGGTGAACTCATCGACATGAGTAAGCACAAAGGCGAACACCCCCGCATGGGAGCTACCGATGTTTGCCCATTCATTCCTATTTCAGGAGTTTCAATGGCTGAAACGGCCCAGTATGCAACCAAATTGGCAGAGAGAGTTGGCAAAGAATTGAAGATCCCTGTTTATTTATACGAAGCTGCGCAAAAAAATCCGGCTCGTAAAAATCTTTCTATCATCCGCGAAGGTGAGTATGAAGGATTTTCCAAGAAGATCAAAAAGGCGGAATGGAAGCCTGATTTTGGTCCTGCAGAATATGACCTGAAACGCGGAGCAACAGTGATCGGAGCCAGGGATTTTCTTGTGGCATATAATGTGAACCTCAATACAACTTCAACACGCAGGGCAAATGCTGTTGCATTCGATGTAAGGGAAGCAGGCAGAAAGGTAATGAAGAACGGAGTGGAAGTCCATGAGCCCGGCACCTGCAAAGCCGTGAAAGGAATAGGGTGGTTCATTCAGGAATATGGAATTGCGCAGGTGAGCATGAACCTCACTAATATCAATGTTACTCCTGTGCATATTGCGTTTGAAGAATGTGCTTATAGTGCACAGAACCGCGGAATGCGTGTTACCGGCTCTGAACTCGTAGGCCTGATCCCATTAAAATCGTTGCTGGATGCCGGAAAATATTTCCTGCGTAAACAACAACGCTCGATTGGAGTTTCAGAAAAAGAACTGATCAAGATCGCAGTAAAATCACTCGGATTAGACGATCTTACGCCTTTCAAACCCGAAGAAAGGATCATTGAATATTTATTGAATGCAGATTCGACAGCAAAGTTGGTCAAGATGAATCTGGCAGAATTTGCAGATGAAACAGCCAGTGAAAGTCCGGCACCGGGTGGTGGCAGTATTTCGGCTTATGTAGGCACTCTTGGCATTTCCCTTGGAACGATGGTGGCCAATCTTTCGTCACATAAAAAGGGTTGGGATGAACGCTGGGAGGAGTTTTCGAAATGGGCTGAGAAAGGGCAGAAAATTAAAGATGAATTGTTAAAAATGGTGGATGAAGATACAAATGCGTTTAACAAGATAATGTCCGCTTTCGGTTTGCCCAAGACCACTGCTGAAGAAAAGAAAGCACGTGATAAAGCGATTCAATCAGCTACAAAATATGCTACTGAAATCCCTTTTAAAGTGATGCAATTGTCGTATGATTCCATGGAAGTGATCAAAGCAATGGCAGAAAAGGGCAATCCCAACTCCGTGAGCGATGCAGGCGTGGGTGCCTTATGCGCCCGAAGTGCTGTGATGGGTGCTTTTTTGAATGTAAAGATCAACGCAAAGGGTTTACAGGACAGGAAATTTGCCCAAAGCATAGTGCAAAAGGGTAAAAACATAGAGGAAAAGGCTAAAAAACTTGAAACGGGTATCTTAGCCACGGTGCGTAGAAAGATTTGAAACTAATTAGCATTCCCCTCGTAAAAGAAATATGAGAAAACTTTTATTGCATCCCAGCTTAAGGCGGATAATTTTCTTTTTCCCGTTTCAGCTCGTATTTCTTCATATTAAAAAGAATCTTTTGCTCCTTTCTGTTTGGGGATTGCTTTTTGGTTTTATCACACAGGCATTAGCGCCGAGATACGGAGTTCCGTATTTATTTCTAAACCCCGAGTATTTAGATGACGTAAGTCCCCTTGCTTATTTCATTATTGGTTTTGCTTGTGGTGGCTTTATTATGGCATTCAATATTGCCAGTTACACGTTGAACAGTTTCCGCTTTCCTTTCCTGGCAACACTTGCACATCCGTTCACAAAATATTGTTACAATAATTATATTATTCCAACCGTATTTTTACTTGTTTATGTTTATAACATCCTTGCATTTCTATATGGTGAGCAGATCTATTCATCATTTGAGATATTAACCTTTGTCTCGGCATTTCTTGCAGGTGTTACTGTTTTCATTGTCGTCACCCTTCTGTATTTTTTTAGAACGAACAAGGATATTCACCGCATGTTTGGTGTAAAGCCCCAGGAAGCAGGACAAGATGAGTTGTTGCATAAGATGTACAGGAAAAGGCAGGAATCCTGGAAAAACCCATACCTGATCAGAGAGAATAGGGACTGGTACGTAGAAACCTACCTGAGCAATCCTTTTCGTATACGCCTGGTACGGGCAGTACGCCATTATAAAAAGGAAATGCTGCGTAATGTATTTAGCCAGAATCACCGGAATGCAGGTGTCTTCTCTTTTATAGCCATCATCAGCCTGCTGGGCCTTGGATTTTTTCGTGAGGTGCCTTTTCTCATGATCCCGGCAGGGGCGAGCGTTTTTCTACTGCTTACTATGTTTATTATGCTTCCGGTTCCGCTCCATTCGATCTTTAAAGGTTGGGCGCCGGTTATTTTCATTCTTTTTTTAGTCACGCTTAATTTTCTTTATCCGCTTGATTTCTTTAACAACACCAATAAGGTGTACGGACTGAATTACAATGCGCCCAAAGCCCCCTATGAAAATAAAACATTGAATCGGTTTTTTTCTCAGAAAGATACTGTGACATCTGATTTCAAAGCCATGATAGAAACCCTCAATAAATGGAGGCTCAAGAATCAGAAAACAGTAGAGGAAAAAACCGAAAAACCAAAATTTGTGATCGTTTGTACGAGTGGTGGAGGGGTGCGTTCTTCCCTTTGGACCTTTCAGGTACTGCAACAAGCAGATAGCTTACTTCAGGGAGAACTACTGAGACACACGGCACTCATAACAGGTTCTTCCGGAGGAATGATCGGTGCTGCCTATGCACGGGAGTTGTATTGGCAAAGTTTGTCAGGCAAGACAACGGATTTTTACAGCAGTAATTACCTTACAGATATTTCTAAAGATGTTTTAAACGCCCTTGCATTTAGTATCGCCACCAGCGACTGGTTCCTTTCTTTGCAAAATATAACCTATGATAACTTTAAATACAATAAGGACCGAGGCTATATGTTTGAAAGAAGATTGAATGATAATCTCCGAAATGTGTTTTCCGGCAAGCGGCTGCATGATTATAAACTCGTAGAGTCCGAGGCCATCATCCCGATGATGATCTTTTCTCCTACCATGGTCAATGACGGCCGAAAGCTGATTGTATCGTCTTTACCTGTCTCGTTCTTGACACAAAATGAGACCAGCGAGAATCTGCATGTCAGTAATCTGAATGACGGAATTGAGTTTTCGCGGTTCTTCAGAGAGCAGGGTGCATCAAATATTTTATTTACGAGTGTGCTTAGGATGAGTTCTACATTTCCATATGTAACTCCGATCGTTTCTCTTCCCAGTGAACCCGCCATTGAAATTATGGATGCCGGTATGCGCGATAATTACGGCATTGAAGTGGCGCTTAAATACATGTATGCCATGCGCAACTGGATCGAGACGAATACAAGCGGTGTGGTGATCGTTCAGATCCGCGACCGGCATAAAGAATTTCTGATAGACGAAAACCCTGCCCCTACTATGATGGGCGCACTTACCCGTCCGCTTGGAAGTTTTTACGGAAACCTTTTTAACATGCAGGACTTTACCCAGAATCAGGAATTGGAATATGTAAGCTCTTGGTTTGCCGGCAAAGTGGATGTAGTTGATTTTCAGCTTAAGAATGAGGAATTGCCTGATAAAATTTCCCTGTCCTGGCATCTTACCAATCGGGAAAAACTGAACGTACTCAAATCCATTGATCTTCCGGAAAACCAGGAGTCTATCGACAGGCTTCGCAGGCTCCTTAAATAGGTTCCGTTAATCTTATTTTTCATAATTCGTTATATTCGTAATTCGCAGGATTATGACTAGTCAGCAAATACTTCTTAAATACTGGGGCTATAGCCATTTTCGTCCTTTACAGGAAGAGATAATCAGTTCTGTGATGGCAGGAAAGGATACCCTTGCCTTGATGCCCACCGGAGGAGGGAAGTCGATATGCTTCCAGATCCCTGCACTGGCAAAAGAGGGTATTTGTATTGTTATTTCCCCTCTTATTGCGCTGATGAAAGATCAGGTGGAGAGCCTAAAGTCGAAAGGTATTAAAGCCATGGCCATCACTTCCGGAATGAGTAAAAAGGAGATCGACATTGCTTTTGATAACTGTGTGTACGGGGATTTTAAATTCCTCTACCTCTCGCCCGAGAGACTGGGTTCTGATCTTGCCAGAGCTAGAATTCAAAAGATGAAAGTGAACCTTATCGCAGTGGATGAAGCGCATTGTATTTCACAGTGGGGATATGATTTTCGCCCCAGTTACCTGCAGGTTGCTGAAATACGCCAGTTATATCCCAAAGTGCCTGTTCTTGCCCTTACTGCCACAGCTACTTCTGAAGTTGCGGAGGATATTCAGAAAAAACTTTTATTCAAAAAGAACAACATACTTCAGAAAAGTTTTGAAAGGAAAAATCTGGCGTATATGGTGATCAAAGAAGAAGATAAGCTCGGGCGGTTGATCAAGATCGCAACCAAGATCAAGGGGCCCGGAATTGTTTACGTACGCAATAGAAAAAGGACACATGAGATTGCAGAAACTCTTCATGCGAATAAAATTTCTGCAGATTACTACCATGCCGGATTAGATGCCGCACTGCGCGATGCAAAGCAAGATGCTTGGGTGAATAATAAAACGCGGGTGATAGTATGTACCAATGCGTTTGGAATGGGTATCGATAAGGCCAATGTGCGTTTTGTGGTACATCTTGACCTGCCCGAATGCCTTGAATCTTATTTTCAGGAAGCCGGCCGGGCCGGTAGAGATGAGCAAAAGGCTTACGCGGCACTCCTCTATAATGATTCAGACAAAATTGATGCAGAGCATAATCTAAAAATGAGTTTTCCCGCTTTGGATGAGATCCGGAAAACCTATCAGGCTCTGGCAAATTATTTTCAGATACCCATCGGATCGGGGCAATGGAGCACGTATGACTTTGACATCAATGATCTGTGTGCAAAATATAATCTCAATCAGCTGACAGCATTCAACTCCATAAAATTTCTGGAGAAAGAAGGTTATATAGTTATGTCTGAACCGTTTTACCAGCCTTCGAGGATCCATTTTCTTTTTAATAAGGAACAGCTCTATAAATTTCAAGTCGAGCATAATTCATTTGATGATTTCATTAAGTTATTGCTGAGATCATACTCAGGGGTTTTTGATAATTATTCCAAGATATCGGAACACGACCTTGGGAAACGTATAGGAAAGACATACGACCAGGTGAAAAAAACTTTAAAGGAACTCGAGAAGATGGAGGTGCTTTCTTATCATGCACAAACTGAAATGCCTCAACTCACTTTTATGACAGAAAGAGCAGATGCAAAACACATTTCGATCTCCAAAGAAAATCTTCAGAAACGAAAGGAGAAGGCCGAAGAAAGAATGAGCTCAATGCTCCATTATGCCGAAAGCAAAACGAAATGCAGGAGCCAGCTGTTACTTTCTTATTTCGGAGAAACAGACTCATACCGCTGTGGCATATGTGATTTTTGCCTTCAGCGCAATAAACTGGATTTAAGTAATCTGGAATTTGAAACAGTAGCGGAGCAATTGAAAAGTATTTTATTTAAAAAGCCTGTGGCATTTAAGGAACTTGTAAACTCAGTTAAAAATTCTAAAGAAGACAAGACCATTAAAGTGATACAATGGCTCATCGATAATGAAAAACTTATCTATGATGAAGAGAATAAGCTTTCCTGGAAAACATAAAACTACCGCTTGTCTTTTATATTCTCAACGATCTTGTAGGCATAGCAAGAGACCTGCTTGGGCAAAAAATATGGGTAGAGGAGAGAGGAATTAAAGTGCGAAAAGCTGACATAATAAAAAACCCCCGCATAGGTGTTGACTATGCAGGGGTTGATGCCTTGTTGCTTTACCGGTTTACGGCCAATATTTAGAAGCCTACCTTATCGCTTCTTCTGTGTTCGATAAGCAAGCCTGCACACATGCCGGGAGCACCCTTAACCATATCCTTTTTCCCCTCTTTTCCAGCTCCGTCACCGCTTCCGGCTAGCATCACAGCAATGTTCACATTGCGTGTGTTCTGATTGCTTATTTGTATCTCTTGTGTGTTGTTATCGGTAGCATTGTCATATAATACTTCACCTGTCTTTGCGTCTTTAATAGTGAAGTTTGCTTGTGTTTCATCCTCGGTACAAACAGAGATATGATAATCCATTCCTCTGTAGAACACCGCTTTTACAGAAGCCTGCTGTCCTTTTGAGAAAAGGCCGCTGCGTGATTGTCCGTTGTAAGAAAACCCTTCATCTGCCGAACGAAGACAGGATTTTCTGTGAAAATCGTTGCAGGGATTTGCTGCTGCTACCCTTGGAACGTTCCCGTAGCGTTGAGCCATTCCAACAACTGCTGATAAACTGATGATCAGCGTGAGAGAGATTGATGCGAACTTATTCATGATATTAGTATTGTTAGTTTAGATCGTTATTAAATTATTTTCCGGATGTGAAACTGTCGTGAATGCTTTTGATCTTTTCAGATATTGCTTTGTATTGAGCTTCGTTGATGGTTATTTTTGTTCCGCCACCAAGTACTTTTTTCTTTCCTTTTACAGAAACAGTGCCGCTGGTTGATTCTTCTTTTAACTGATCAAAAACACCTTTTAGTTCTGTCAGTTGCGCTGATATTGCAGCCACATTTGCATCTGTTTTGTATTTGTCAATGTAAGTAAGCAAGTTGTCCAGAGTATATTTTTGTTCTGCAATACGGTCAATAGCCGGGTTATCTGCTTTAAATTTAGGAACCATATTGGTTACCAGGTTCAGACTTTCGATCCATCCCCCAACGATCACAAGAGACAGTACACTTGCTTTGTCGCTTTTTTCCAGTTCAGAAACTGCAGAAAAATACAACGTGTTGGAAATGCTTGTGAGCGAATCGTTTTTACCTATGTTCTTTTTAATGCGGTCAGCAGTTGCTTCGCTGATTGCACCGGAAATACCGAGGTCATCTCCTAATTTTTTTACGTTTACGAAGTACTTCAGGCCTTCTGCACCGTAATCAAACGTAGAGCAGTAAAGAAAGTCAGTTGCATAAATCCCGAAGTTCAACGCTTTGGATTTTGTATCTACGTAATTTTTGTAATTGTCCGGATTGTTCAGGTATGTAGTGCTTTTTCCTGCTCCACCTATGTCCTTCATGAAAGAGAACATTTCATCAGGAGCCGGGATAGAAACATATTCCTGTGGGCCTTCAGATGCAGTCATGGCAGCTTCAGCGGCAGAAGAATCTACAGCTGTTGAATCAGCAGCAGCATTATCCGCTTTCTCAGCAGAATTTCCGCATGAAGAAAGAAAAGCTGCGAGCGTAAGAGCATTAGCAAAAAGGATTAATTTTTTCATTTTAATTCAGACGTTTTTGATTTAGTGACAAATGTAGTAATAATTCAATTAGACCCATAAACGCCTAAAAACGCTCAAAAATACTGCTCAGAACAGGTTCCTTCGGACAAACTTATATCTTTACCGCATTGATATTCAAGTAATCAAGGTTTATGAGCAATACATTTCCGCAGATCACTCTTTCCTCGGGTAAGGATCAATCACTTAGAAGGTTCCATCCCTGGGTCTTTTCGGGTGCTATTAAGAAGGTAAAGGATAAGGCCAAGCTTAAGGACGGAGATATTGTGGAAGTACTTGATAATAAGGACGAATTTCTGGGAATAGGACATTACCAGGATTCGAGTATCTCTGTACGTATCTTTTCGTTCGAAAAAATTGTTCCGGATGCAAATTTTTGGAGATCTAAAATTCAGAATGCATTTGACTTTAGGAAAAAGCTTGGGCTAACAGATAGTTCGCATACAAATTGCTACAGGCTTGTATTTGCGGAAGGCGATGGTTTGCCAGGACTCATCATTGATCATTATAATGGAACTTGTGTATTGCAATGTCATTCTATAGGCATGTATTTAGTGAAAGATGCGATTGTAGAAGCTCTCAAAGAAGTTTATGGAGAAAAACTGGTGGCTGTGTTCGATAAAAGTGCTGAAACCCTTCCGAAGAAATTTGCTGAAGGGGTTAAGAATGAATATCTTTTTGGAAAGGGAACGGATGAGCAGCATTTGATCCTGGAAAATGATCATGCATTTTGGGCTGATTGGAAAGCCGGACAGAAGACCGGATTCTTTTTAGATCAGCGAGAGAACCGGCAGATGCTGGCGCGTTACAGCGAGGGTAAAATGGTAATGAATGCATTTTGTTATACAGGGGCCTTTTCGGTTTATGCGTTGACAGCCGGAGCCGCTGAAGTTCATTCGGTAGATAGTTCCAAGCGTGCTATTGAGCTCACGGAAAAAAATGTGAAGATGAATACTTTTGCGGGAAGACATAAATCGTATGCGGTGGATGTGTTTGATTTTCTCAAAGGAAAAAAGGATGTTTACGATGTGATGGTGTTGGATCCTCCGGCATTTGCCAAACATCACGATGTGCGCCACAATGCATTGATGGGATATAAGCGGTTGAACATCGAAGCATTTCAGCAGATAAAACCCGGGGGGATTATTTTTACTTTTTCTTGTTCTCAGGTAATTGATCGTCCGCTTTTTGAAAAAACAATTATGTCGGCAGCCATTGTAGCCGGCCGGAACATACGCGTGCTCCATCATCTTTCCCAGGCGCCTGATCATGCCGTGAATATCTACCACCCCGAAGGAGAGTACCTCAAAGGATTGGTTTTGTTTGTTGAATGAGGCGTCATTGCGAGTGGAGCGAAGCAATCTCCTTGATATTCAACGATTTTTCTTCGTAAGTTTGAGCACATAAAAACACGATGAAAAAAACAATTCTCTTCTTTTTTTTGATTGTTATTTTTTCATTTGCTATGGCTGCTTGTCATTGTATGAAAAATGCAGCAG
>JAHEYK010000067.1 GCA_023251625.1 Bacteroidota bacterium | reverse complement strand
ACTTTTTGGTCGATCAGTTTTTTATTTCCGAGTACGGTGATCGTATAGTTTTTATTGCTGACATGCTCCGAGTGAAATCTTTTTATATCAGCCATTTGCATGTGTTGCACATCCTCGTAAATATTTTTCCGGATATCGTGATCCAGGCCCAATTTTTTAGCCTGCTCATAATTAAACAAGATGTTTGTTTTAGTGACCCTGTTGCTGCGGATGTTCTCCAGCACCGCTTTTTTAGAATTAGCGAATACATTTTCCGACTCGGGCATGGCCCTCATCAATCCCATCAGCCCGTCCATCGCTTCGGGCAGCTTATCAGCTTGTGCGCCAATATAAGATTCAATGTAGTTGGATTTATCCAGCCGGCTTGCCTGTGTATAGTCCGAATAAACGGAATAAGCAAGTGCTTTTGATTCACGCAGCTCTTGGAAAACGATGGATGACATTCCCCCGCCAAAATATTCATTGAATAGCTTGATCTTTGGAGCAAGGTCTTTGTAATACGCTTCTGATTTGGAAACCAGAATGATCTCTGCTTGTGTCATGTCATAGTCGATCGCAAAAACTTTATTGGATGGGGTAGCCAGCTCTTCAAATTTTGCTTCAACGGGAAGAGGTTTGAGTGTTTCGGGCGACTTATGTTGTTTGTTCAGTATTTCTGTTGCTTGTGCACCGCTCATGGATCCGTAATAGAGAATTCTGTGTTGATAAGCAGTGATGGATTTGATGTTCTCAATAAGCTCTTCGGGCTTCAGCGCCTTTAATTCTTTTTCAGAAAGAACATTTGTGAAAGGAGACTTTGCTCCGAACTTTGCGTAGCTGAACATTGCTTCCAATATGGCATTTTTGTCAAGCTTGGCATCAACGCGTTTTTTAAGGATGTCTGAAACAAGGTTGGTAAGTGCCTCCGGATTTGGTTTTGCATCGCTCAGTAGATTTTCAAACAGGGCAAGGCCTTTTTCAAAATTTTCTGTCAGGCCGCTCAGATAAACATAGGATTGATCTTCTGAATTGAACACGCCAAAACTGCATGCCAGCTTATAAAATTCCTGTTGCATCTGCTCAGGAGTATATTTTGATGTGCCGAGGTAAGGAAGATATTGGATTGCTATAGGAAGTTTTTTGCTGTGGTTACTTCCCATATCCAGGATATAATACATCGTGAATGTCTTGCTTTCGGTGTTCTCGGTATAGAACAAAGGAATATTTTTCCGCACCGTGAACTTCTGTATGTCTTTGTTGTAATCAATGAACTTAGGTGCGATCTCATCGGCCGGCGTGTTGATCAGCTTTGTCAGGAAAGGACTTTGGTCGTTTCGGTTCACTTCTACAGGATGAATTTCCGGTTTGTCTACTTTTTTCACGGTGCTGTCTGTGCCGGTATGTTTGTACACGACCACATAATTTTCTCCATAATATTTTTTGGCAAAATCCACGATCTCCTGTTTGGTGATCTTGGCAAGATTGTCAATGTGTTCTGCTGAATTTTTCCAGGGTTCACCGTAAATGAAGGAACTGACAAATGCATTTCCTCTTCCCCAGTTATTTTCATAGGTCTTGGTTTCCTGAAGCTTCATATTGCTGATAATGGCAGGAATAAGCCAGTCGGGAAAGTCGCCTTTCTTTACTTTTTCTACTTCTGCAAGCAACAACGTTTTCAGATCTTCCATCTTCTGTCCCTCTTTTGGATCTGCCGAAAAGATATGTGCTGAATAATCTTTCAATATCATCTTATAGGTGGATGCTGTAAGCGCTTTTTGTTTTTGCACGATGTCAAGGTCTATCAAGCCTGCCTTTCTGTTGAAAAGGATCTTATCCATCAGATCAAGCAGGTCAGCTTCTTTGGTTCCTGCTCCCGGAAAGCGAAACCCGATGACCATGGTTTCGGGGAACGGCCCTGTTACATTTTTAACGATGGGTGATGTGATCGGAGCCTCAACAGCCGGTGTATAAACAGGGACAGGTTTTGAAATTAAAGTTCCCAGTGTTTGGTCTGCCCATTTAATCGCAGAATCTGGATTAAAATCTCCTGCCATGCAAAGTGCCATATTGTTAGGAACATAATACGTGCTTTCATATTCCTTGATCTTTTTCAAGGAAGGATTTTTTAAATGTTCTATCGTGCCGATCGTGGTTTGAGTTCCATACGTATTTTTTTGCCACAGCCCTGCAAAAAGTGCGTCTTCCACTTTGCTGTTATCATCATCTAATGAGCGGTTCTTTTCTTCATACACTGCTTCCAGTTCTGTGTGGAACAGGCGCATCACAGGTTTTCGGAAGCGTTCCCCTTCTACAGTCATCCATTTATGCAGCTGGTTGGTCGGAATGTCATTGATGTATACGGTTTGTTCTACCCAGGTATATGCATTGGTTCCCTGAGCGCCCACGTTCGACATCATCTTGTCATATTCATTCGCAATGGAATATTTTGCTGATACACCGGATACGCTGTCGATCTTGTGGTATATTTTTTTGCGCTGTGCTTCGTCTTTCGTCTTCCCATACACTTCATAGAGCGAATCAATTTTTCTCAATTCAACTTCTTCTTTCGCATAATCCTTTGCGCCATACTTATCAGTCCCTTTGAAAAGCATGTGCTCCAGGTAATGCGCCATTCCTGTTGCATCGCTTGGATCTTTTTTACTTCCTGTATTTACGGCAATGTATGTTTGAACGCGCGGGGCATTTTTGTAAACGCTCATATAGACTTTAAGCCCGTTGCTCAGCGTGTAAATACGTGCTTTGATCGGATCATTCGGAACTGAATCATAGACATAATGTTTTTCAAGGGGAGGAAGTACTGCCGGGGCTTTGGGTTGGGCCAGGCAATTGCAGGAAAGGATGAGAAATAGGAAAAGGACATTTTTCATTTGTAATTTTTGGATTTAAATTATTTTTAAAAATCTATCTCGAGGTTAAATTTCTGGCGCAAGGAATTAAGGGCAGGATTTTTTTCAGACAAACGCTGAAATTTCTCTTCGCCGGTATATGGTTTGCGTTCGATATCACTTTTGTCGACAATGATCTTGAATTGTATGCCCGGGTTTTTCATCTCGCTTCGTAAGAAAACAAGCAGGTCTGTCTTCAGGAAATTGATCTCATCTTCTTGTACCTGGTTTAAAACGCTGAAAGAGATCATCGAATCCCCTTCCTGAACCGGTTTTCTTGAAGTGAGTGTGCTGTAAAGATTTATTTTATTTTTTTTCTTGAAAGATTCTGCAAAATCATTCCAGGCTGTCAGCAGGTCTTTTGCTTCAGCTGAAGTGGATGTATGGGCTGCCGCTGTCGTTTTGCCGGCGATTTTAGCAGCCCCATTTCCATTCGTCATAGCGGAAATGGAAAGCATATTGCCTTTGATAGGTATCTTGCCGTTTGCAGGTCTTACCGGAATTTCTTTTGGAGGCAGAGGGGGAGAAGATATTTTTTGAGCAACCGGCTCTGTAGTGGTTTTCATATAAACTGCAGCAGCTTCTTTGACTACCGATACAACTTTCTCTGATTTTTGGACGGTTTCAGCCTTCTCGCCTTCGCGAAGCGCTATGGCGGAGCGAGGTGGAGAGGAAGGAATCGGTGCAATGCCTATTACTTCACTTTTTTTTTCAGTGTTTGCACCCATACTTTGGAGCGAGCATAGTTGCAGAAGTGTAAGTTCTACCAGCAAACGCTGATTGCGACTTGCCTTATACTGAACATCGGCTTTATTCAGAAGGCCTAAGCCACGTAGTAGAAATTCGGGTTCGGTTTTTTTGCTTTGTGTTTTATAGCGTTCGCGTATGCTTGCGCTTACTTCCATCAATTGCAAGGTGGTTTCGTCCCTGCAAACCAAAAGATTTCTGAAATGCTCTGCCAGGCCATTCAGGAAATTATGTCCGTCAAAACCTTTATTTAAAATTTCATTGAAGATGAGCAGAGATGCTGAGGTGTTTTGTGAGAGTAATGCATCCGTCACTTTAAAATAGTAGTCGTAATCAAGAATACTGAGGTTCTCTATCACACTTTTGTACGTGATGCTGTCCCCTGAAAGGGATACCATCTGATCAAAAATGCTGAGGGCGTCTCGCATGGCACCGTCCGATTTCTGCGCGATGATGTGCAGGGCATCTTCTTCGGCTTTTACTTTTTCTTTTTTTGCGATCGATGCAAGATGTCCTACTGTATCTTCAATTTTAATACGATTAAAATCAAATATCTGACAGCGGGAAAGAATCGTAGGGATTATTTTGTGCTTTTCGGTAGTTGCTAAAATAAAAATAGCGTGTTTGGGTGGTTCTTCGAGAGTTTTCAGGAATGCATTGAATGCCTGCTGAGAAAGCATGTGCACCTCATCGATGATATATACTTTGTGCGAACCTATTTGTGGAGCAAAGCTTACCTGATTGATCAGGTTTCGAATATCATCCACCGAATTGTTGGACGCAGCATCCAATTCGTAAATATTGAGCGAATGGCCTGAATTAAATGACTTGCAGGATTCGCATTCATCACAGGCTTCAATATTTTTTGTGCGGTTGAAGCAGTTGATCGTCTTGGCAAGGATACGGGCGCAGGTTGTTTTTCCAACACCTCGCGGACCGCAAAATAAATAAGCTTGAGCTAAATGATTTGTTCTTATCGCATTTTTGAGCGTGGAAGAAATAGGGTCTTGCCCGACAACGGTGTCAAAGGTTTGCGGGCGATACTTGCGGGCGGATACGATAAAATTCTCCATAGAATCTTCTAAAAACGAATCAATACGAATGTACGAATTTAGAGGAGATATTATTCAGCAGTTTGAAACTTCCTTTTATTCACAAGCATTCCTGCTTTATCACCTTAGCGATCGGGCAAATCAGCTTTTTCTATTTCCAGAAACGCAGCAACGCTGTTTCTGTTGCAAGAAAGAGTAGCACAAGCAAAATACACCATTTCCAGAGCATTTTTCCTCTGCTGATATCTGCAAGCACTTTACTTATGTCTTTGTCGCCTGCATCAATGAGGGAGAAGTTCCTGAGACTTGCTTTTTCGTACATCGCAATGAGTTCGCCAGGAGTATATCTGCTCAGGTCTGATTCTTTTCGATCGTAATTAAAAGAAAGCCCTGAAATAGCTGTGTTTCCTGCAAACAGGGAGTAGCTGCCTGCGTCTTTGATCTGATTGTGAACAAAAATCGTGGGTTGGAGGTCAATAATTCTGTTTTCGGGGATTATTTCGAAACCTGTGGTGAGCGGAGTCGAACCATCTCCTTTTATTTTAAAAACATTTTCTCCTGATAATTTTTGTGTAACGTCAATCGCATTATCTGCGCCAATCGTATAAAATAAATTTGCGGATGACTGGCTGTTCATCGCTATCTTATACATGAGCGGAACAAAGATGGCATGTTTGGAAAGATTGCTCCAGTCTGTATTCAAACTCACAGCACTCAGGTAGATTTTTCCTTTCTTGTAAGAATATTGTGAGAAAAGGGGATGCCCGTTCTTTAACTTCAAGAGGATTTCTTCGTTCGTATGATTTGAATGTGATTGTGAAAAATGAGTATGAACAACGGGCAGGTCCAGGTTTTCTCCCTTTTTCTCGAAGACATCCGAAAAAATTTCACTTTCAAAATTTACCCAGTCTGCTTTTGTGGCGTCAGTATCTTTTTTGATATAAAAATTTGTTCCCAGAGGAGATAGAAATGCTTTATAAGATGCGGTATCAGCTTCTGCAGAAGGAAAAACAACCAAACTTCCGCCATTCTGTACAAAGCGGTTGAGTTCCTGGGCAAGGCCGGACGAAATACTTTTTAGTTCAGAGAGAACAATTACCTGATGAAAGGCAATAGCAGAGTAATCGATCTTGTTTTCGTCTTGTGTGTGTAAAATAAACAAGGAGTCTTTTCCAAATAGGGATTGGATAGACCTCACCCCCGACCCCTCTCCTGAACCGGGAGAGGGGGGAGATGCAGCCGAAATGCAAGCAATAGATATATTTTTTGCAACATTGAAAGAGAAAAAGAATTTATCATCGTAAGTGACAGGATAATCAGTGATCTCAATTCTGCCTTGCTGAATACAGGGTTCTTTTACGGTGAAAGACAGCTGAATGTCCTTGCTTCCGTGCGGTTCAATGCTGAAAGAAGAGGGGGACTTTTGCTGATTGTTGAGGAAAAGTTTTACGGGAATGCTCTCTAAATTATTTTCTGAAATATTTTTAATTCTCACATTCAGCTTTTCTGCGGCATTCAGGGGGTGAACGGGAGAATCAAACCAGCAGGAATCGATGTACAGGTTGTTTTGTTGATTGGCAGGAACAGGAAGAAGGATGGTTTTGATGGTCGTATCATCTTTTATTTTATCAAGATCCGAGATGGATCTCTGAAAATCAGAAATAATAAATGATTTTTTGTTTTTCGTTTCAGATTTACTCAAAACATCATTTTGTCTTGCGGATATTTTTGAAACCGTTCTTACAGCAGGAGTCACTTTCACTTCATCCAGCATGGTCAGGAATTCTTCTCTGCTCACCAGGCGCTGATGCCTGCCTTCAAAATCGTTGGTGAGAAGCTGGAACTGGTCAGCTTGAGAATGAGCTAAAGCAATTTCTCTTGCCATTTTTTTTGCTTCGTCAAGCAGCATGCCGTTCTTGCTCACATTTTCCATGCTGAAGGAATTGTCGACATACACGCTCACGGCCTGGATACCGGCAGTTGTATTTTTATTGGTGGTGGGAATAAAAGGCTGCGCAAATGCAAGGACTAAAAAGGTAACTGCAAGAATCCGTGCAAGGAGAATGAGCAGATGCTTGATGCGGTTATGGCTCTGCGTTTGTTGTTTTACCTCTTTGAGAAAGCGGATATCCGAGAAATAAACTTTCTTGAATCTACGAAAATTGAAAAGATGAATAATGATGGGAATTGAAATCGCCAATAAAGCAAATAGGAAATTAGGATAAACGAAACTCATGATCTACTAAATACGAACCTGACTGCCGTCAGGCATGTTTTTTACGAATGTACGAATTGCACCGTTGTCTATAGCCTAAGAAGCCGGCTGTTCATTGGTACGCAAGTAATTTAGTAGGAGCCGTTATTTTACAACAGCATGAATAATTTTTGACTCCCAGGGTTTCCATTCTTTTGATTCCACATAGTTGATGATCTGCCTTCTGTAATGTAATTGCTCGTAAAAATTCTTCAGTGTTGCAGAGGCGGGATTTGCCAGGCGTGAGTTTGCGCTGAGCATGGCATCTACTATATATTCGATCTCATTTGCGTCAAGATGGTTGAGCTTTTTGAGTGAGTTGATGGCATTCACGCGTGTGCGGAACTCATAGGCGTTGCTGGTGTAGCTCACCAGTTGGTCTGTGTATTTTTCGTTTGACATGGAAGCGATCTCCAGCCATTTGATCTTTACGATCCTTCCTGGGTTTCCTTCTATATCTTTTGTCTGATCCAGGTAGAATTGAATTTTTTCAGAGTTGGCAAATGAAAGGAATTCCAGCACATTTAAAACAACCTCGTAAGAAGGGTCTTTCAAAAGATTCTCTACATCAGGTAAAAGTTCCTGGGGCAGGGTCTTTAAGTTATCCAAGACAGCTTTACGTACTTTAACATCCGGATCTTTTAATGCAGTTCTAAGAACTTCCATTGACTGTTTATTATTTTCGTGTGAAAGCTGTTTGATGATCTCGGCTTTTATGGCATGAAACTTTGTCTTATCCGAATTGATGTAAAGCGAAATCAGGAAATCTCTTTTTTGTTCCATGTTTACATCTTCCATGGCGTTGACAGCATCATAGCGGTCGAGCATATTTTCTGCTTTGGTGGCCTGCGCTTTCAATTCGTCAAACGATTTTTTGAATGAAACGGACTTCATGACATTGTTATCCGGGTCAAAAAGTGTGTACTCCACTTTTTTTCCTACCGGAATTGCCAGGTGTACAATCTCGGTCTGCTTTTGGATCCACACTTGTTTTTTATCTGTGGTTCCGTCGGTATAATGCACTTCAAACCAGATCGGCATTTTCCAAAGCCCTGCAGGGGTAGGGGCCGATTTATTTATTTCCTGTACGAATGGATCGTTGCTGACTGCGTTGGTTTCAGCACCTCCCGATTGAGGCAGGCCGGTGATCTCAGATTGAGGTTGGGTTTGCATCACTGTAAATTCAGAGAAGCTTCCGGAATTTTTTCCGGCATCAGATACTTCGCTATAAGAGACTTTGTAAGCCGGTTCTCCGCCTTTGTACACCCATTCTTCAAAGAACCAATCCAGCTGCATGCCGGTCACTTCTTCGCAGGCAGTTAAAAGATCTTCGGTGTCAACATTTCCGTAAGGATGCTGCTGTAAATAATATTTAATGCACTTATTATACACTTCCCTGCCGCCCAGGACATATTTAAGCATGTTCAGTGTAAAAGCTCCTTTGGGATAGTGCCGAACGCTTCCTGCTTCGCTGTGAGCGATGGGGAATTTATTTTTTAAGGATTCATCGAGCGCGTTGTTCTGCGCGCCTCTGCGTGTCCAGTCGAACTGATCTTTACCGAAATATTCTTTTTCGAAAAGCCAGTCGTAATACGTGGCAAAACTTTCTTGCAGCCAATGATGGGCATCGCTGCGTGCGGTTACAAAATCTCCGAACCATTGATGTGCGAGCTCGTGTGCGTTTACGCTGTAATAGCCACGATCCAGAGCAGAATGCTCATCGCAGAAAAGAAAATCTCCAAAAACAGTGGCTGTGGTGTTTTCCATAGCGCCAAACATAAAGTCCTGGACAGGAATTTGAGAATAGGATTCCCATTGATAGGGAATGCCAATTTCTTTATCGTAAAAGTCCACCATTTTTTCACTGAGGGTGTAAGTTGCTTCCACCCGATTTTTCCAATCCGGATAATAGTACAGATGCATGGGCAATCCCGAAGCAGCTTTTGTTTCCTTGATCTCATATTTCCCGATTCCGAGCATGATCAGATAGGGAGCATACGGGTGACTCATTTTGTAATGCCAGGTATAAGTGCCATTCTTGTTATTTTTTTTATCCAGCATTTTTCCGTTTGACAGAACTTTATAGGCAGTATCGAATGTGGCAAACATTTCAGTGGTGATCTTGTCATTCATTTCATCATACATCGGTATCCAGTTGCGGTTATCAATGCCTTGTCCCTGACTCCAGATCTGTCTTCTGCAGATTCCTGTTTTGTCGTTCCAGCCTATAAAATAAAGTCCGCTGCGCGGAACACATTCGTAGGCGATGGTCATCGAATCTTTTTTCTCCCAGGTAAGCGATGGAGTGTAGATGATCACATTCTCGCTGTCGTTACGGAATTTTGCCGGTTTTCCGTTCACCGTGACTTCTTTAATATTCATATTAATTCCATCCAATACAATTGAATCTATTTTTGGGCGAAGTGGAGTGAAGTAGTGTGTTACTTTTCCTTTCACCAGGCTTTTTGGGGCGTCAAAAGAAACTTCCAGTTTGAGGTGCTGAAAATCCACGTTGTGTTCGCGCGGAGCGAGGAGAGGATCTGTCAGATAGGTTCGGGTGGAAGTTTGAGCAAGGCAGAAGGCAAAAGGCAGAAGGCAAAGGGTGAGGAAGAGAAGTTTTTTCATACAAAATGTTTAGTTCACAATAATACGAAAAATAGAGTGAAGTTGGCTGTCATGCTGAGCCTGTCGAAGCATTCATGAACCCTTCGACAGGCTCAGGGTGACAGCACTGGCTGTGCCTCCACACATTAACATTTTTTAACATAACGTTTTAAGTAAAGCAGCCGTATTACTCTCTGAAAAACATTCCTACCTTTAAATATCAAAACAATGAAACAAAATATTTTCGCAGCGATACTGGCAATTATTTCTTTGTCTTCCTGCGCACAACAACAAAAAGACTTACCTATCATGGAAACGAAGAATACGGCTGTTCAACCTGAAACCTCTAACCTGCCTGACCGGCAGGCAAGCCTGAAACCTGCAAACGGTCTGGACACTGCGACTTTCGGAGCCGGATGTTTCTGGTGCGTGGAAGCTCAATTTCAAATGCTGGAAGGTGTGATAAAGGTTGAATCCGGATTTTCGGGTGGGACTATGAAAAATCCGTCTTACAGAGATGTTTGTAACGGAAATACGGGGCATGCGGAAGTTTGCAATATTGTTTACGACCCGAAGAAAATTTCTTTTGAAGAAATGCTTTATGCTTTTTGGCAAACACATGACCCTACCCAATTGAACAGGCAGGGGAATGATGTGGGCACTCAATACCGCTCCGCCATTTTTTACCATAACGAAAACCAAAAACAGTTGGCAGAATTGTACAAGAAAAAGCTGAATGATGAGAAAGTCTATGACAGCCCTGTTGTGACCGAGATCGCGCCTTTCACTGCCTTTTACAAAGCCGAAGATTACCACTCAAACTATTACAAGAACAACGGTGAAGAATCATATTGCCAGTTTGTGATTAAACCCAAAGTGGAAAAGTTTCAGAAGGTGTTCAAGGGGAAGCTTAAGAAGTAGGCAATAGGCAGTCAGTAGTTGACAAACTATTGTGCAATTAGTTTCCCTGTTCCGATTATTTTATTTTCGGAGGATATCTTGTAGAAGTAAATTCCTGAAGGCAAACCGTTTCTTTCAATTTGAAATTTACGATCTGTAATTTTTAATTCTCTCATTTTTCTTCCGAATACATCAAGCATATCAAATCTTAACTCTCCAATATTTATTTTTGAATCAATTTCAAAAGTTAAGGAAGAGGTAAAAGGATTGGGATATATATTACACGTCCGTATTTTTTCTTCCTGTATGCCAGTAGTCCAGCAAACAGAATCTTCCAGTGCACCCGGCCCTTCATCTGAGGTGGAATCATATTTAGTAATATTAGCTGTTACTACAGCACCGTTGTATGGTGACGAGGAGCCTGTAACGGTACCCGTGATAATTGACGGGATTTGTTCATTGCAGTTGCTGTTACCATCCTTATCTGTTTTTACCACATAAATATCATACCCGCTTAACCCAAAGGATCTGGTAGAGCCGGTTAAAATATATCCGTCATCATTAGTAATATCGAGGGAATATGCGATGTCCGAATTGCTGCCACCATAGGTTTTGCTCCAGAGTAAATTTCCTGAAGGATCAGTCTTTAATAAATAGGCATCCCCGTTCGAGTCAAAATTTTTGGAAGAGCCGGCAATTATCAAATCACCGCCCGTGGTTTGCTTCAAGGCGTAAGCTTCTTCGGTTAAGGGGCCTCCAAACCATTTATTCCATAATAAGGTTCCATCGGAGGAGCATTTCAACAGAAAAATATCACAATTATTATTATTACATTCGGTGCCAGTCATAATATATCCCCCATCGCTGGTTTGGAGAATAGCCCTGGCTATCCCATTTGATCCATAGACTTTATCCCAGAGCATGTTTCCATCCGAACTTAATTTAATCAAATACGTGTAGTTGTTGAGCCCATTATTGTTGAAATAACCTGCGATAGCAAAACCATTATCATTGGTCTCAATAACAGCATTTCCGTCTTCAGGCATGGTGTTTCCATAGTTGAATGACCACTGCAAAGTTCCTGCAGAGTTTAATTTCATAAGATAAGCATCATGGTCAGACCAGGAACCTGATTTGAGTCTATAACCTGTAACTACATATCCCCCATCCATCGTGTTCTGAACATCGTTTGCTGTTTCATCTGAGTATACTGACCCTGAATAACCATATACTCCGCTCCATTGAAAATTGCCCATGACATCTGTTTTAAGTATGTAAGAAAAAGTTTCTTTTGATTCCACTTGCATAAAATCCAAACAATCCTGCCCTTGCGTGCCTGCAATAATGTACCCCCCATCTTTTGTTACCTCAATGGAGGTGCCGGCATTTATTAGGTCGTTGCTGTACATTGATAGTGGTTTTTCATAAAATGTTTTACTCCATTCTATTTTTCCAAGGGAATCTATTTTGATAAGGTATGTGTCGATTGAATAGCAGAATTCCACAGAATACTTAGTACGATCTTTCGTACCTGTAAGAATGTAACCGCCATCTGTGGTTTGCCTGATTCCTTTCCCAGAGCCAAAAGGGTTGACTAAGGATATCCCGTAAGTTTTCTGAAAAGTAACTTGAGATTTTAGCGTTACCAGAGAAAACGATAAAAAGATGGATAGATAGTACCTCCTCATATTCATAAGACGTGTAAATTGAGAAAAGGTTGCTTGGGAATGAAAAATTATTTCGAGTAAATCGCCTTCACCTTCTCCCTCAAGTTATACTGAGAAGCCATCACTTCTCCGTAAGCGCCTGTAGTACGGATGGCAACAAGATCTCCGCGTTTTGTTTCGGGGAGCATTACTGCTTTGCCGAAACAATCGGAGGATTCGCAGATGGGCCCAACTACATCGTACCGATGCATGGAAGATGGTTGATGGCTAATGGCTAATGGCATCTTTCCATTATCCATTAACCCTTGCCCATTAACCATGACAGAAATATTTTCGATTTTGTGGTAAGATTGGTACAGTGCCGGTCTTATCAGCTCAGTCATTCCCGCATCCAGAATTACAAAACTGGTGGTCACACCTTTTTTTACGTACAGAACTTTTGAAATTAAACTTCCGCATTGTGCAACAATCGCTCTTCCTATTTCAAAATGAAGTGTTTGGTTGGGGCGCAGCTCTAAAAATTCTTTGAATAAAGAAAAGTAAGCAGCAAAATCGGGAATTGAATTTTTATCCGGCTCGTGATAGTCAACACCAAGTCCTCCGCCAACATTTATGTGCTCAAGAGTGATCTTATGACTAATGAACCAGCTCTGTATTTCATTCGCACGCAGACAAAGGGATTTGAAAGCGCTGAGGTCTGTGATCTGCGAGCCAATGTGAAAATGAATGCCGGTGATTTTTATGTTCTTCAGCTGCTGCGTGCGTTTCACCACTTCTTCCAACTCCCAGACATTTATGCCGAATTTATTTTCTTCCAATCCTGTAGTGATATATTTGTGCGTGTTGGCATTCACATTCGGATTGATGCGGAATGCGATGGGGGCAATTTTATTTTTCTTTTGTGCAAGTTCATTTATTACTTCAATTTCCTGTAGGCTTTCACAATTGAAGCAGGTGATGTTTCTGTCAAGCGCAACGTTTATTTCCTCATCGCTTTTTCCAACGCCTGCGAAAAATATTTTATCAAATTCCAGATCCGAAGCTTTTTTCACTTCGTTTCCGCTCACGCAATCTGCTCCCAGGCCCGAATTCTGAATTACCGAAAGTATTTCGTTATTCGCATTTGCTTTGAGCGCATAATGAACGTGATAGCCGTATTTATCCGACTCTTTTTTAAGAGCATTGATAGTATTTTTCAGTAACTCCAGGTCATAGTAATAGAATGGAGTGGGAGTGTGCTGGAATTTTTGTATGGTTTGTTTGCTGAACATATTTTACCTCACCCCTGCCCCCTCTCCCACTGGGAGAGGGGAACTCGGGATTTTATTTTGTTAATGATATTATTTTTTCAAGTACAAAATGCAGATTGTCGATCACTTCTTCATTTGTGAATCGTATAACCGTTATTCCCCATTCTGTTAATATATAAGTCCGCCCTTCATCTTTTTCTTTCACGTCTTCTGTTTCGTGTATGTTGCCGTCAACTTCCACAGCGAGCATTTTCTCATGGCAATAGAAATCAAGTATGAATTTGCCGATAGGATGCTGCCTTCTGAATTTGAGATCATTCAATTTTCTGTTACGGAGGTTTGCCCAAAGCACCTTTTCTGCTTCTGTCATTTCTTTCTTCAAAGCATTTGCATACCCGAAAACGATCGGGGTTGCATCCAAGTTAAATGGCCTTTTTTCAGTCATGGTTTTCTCCCTTCTCCCTATGGGAGAAGGGCTGGGGATGAGGTTATTTTTGGCTAAAGCCTGATTTCTTCTTACTTTAATAATCATCTGTTCATGGCCTAAAGCCCGTGGCAATTACAATCCAAATAATCCCTTATTCAACGCCACCAGCGCATCCTTTTTGTATTTTGAATCAACCAAAACCGAAACATTATTCTCGCTTCCGCCATACGAGATCATCCTCAATGGAATATTTTTCAATGCATCCAGAATTTTTGCGGCTACTCCTTGTTTTTCTGCCGTAAAACTTCCTACAACGCAAACGATTGTTTGGTCTTTATCGACTTCCACAGAACAGAATTCTTTCAGTTCTTTCAGGATTGCATCAAGGTTTTTATCAGTATCGATTGTAACAGACACCGCCACTTCCGAAGTGGTGATCATATCGATCGGAGTTTTGTAACGCTCAAAAATTTCAAACACGCTGCGCAGAAATCCATAAGCCAAAAGCATTCTTGCAGATTTTATATTGACCGCAATGATGCCGTCCTTCGCTGCCACAGCAGTGATGCGATCGCTGGATGCTTTATCGGTGATAACAGTGCCTTTTGCCTCCGGCTGCATGGTGTTCAGCAGGCGGACGGGTACTTTTCTCTTCTGTGCGGGCAACACGCAAGTGGGGTGTAATATTTTTGCTCCGAAGTAGGCTAGCTCAGCTGCTTCGTCAAATGAAAGTTCAGTGACAGGGAATGTTTTTTCCACAATCCTTGGGTCGTTGTTGTGCATGCCGTCAATATCGGTCCAGATCTGTATTTCTTCTGCGTTCAGCGCAGCTCCGATCAAAGTGGCAGTGTAATCGCTTCCTCCGCGTTTTAAATTATCGATTTCCCCGAATGCATTTCTGCAGATATATCCTTGGGTGATAAAGAGCCCCCCTCCAGCTCCTCCCTTCAGGGGGAGGGCGTTGTGTTTTTTTAATTCCGCTTTCAGATTTTCTTCAATGTATTGGAGGTCCGGCTCATCATTTTCATCAATGCGCATGAAGTTGAGAGCAGGAAGCAAAACAGAATCAATTCCTATTTCTTCTAGATAAAAGTGCTCCAATGCAGTGGAAAGCAGTTCTCCTTGTGCGAGAATGGATTTTTCTTCGTTGGCAGTGAACATATCCAGTGTGAAAGAGCGTATGAACTCAAAATGATTTTTCACGAGCTCTTTCCCTTTATTCAATGAAGGGGTCTTTGAGTATAGCTCTTGCAACACACTTTCATATTTTTTTTCAAGAGCGTCAATTAATTTTTTTGCTTTATCGTTTTCTCTTGAGTATAATGCATTTGCAATTTCAACCAACGCATTTGTAGTGCCGCTCATGGCAGAAAGCACAACGATCTTGGGCTCATCGCTTTTGATCAAAGCCACAAGCGCTTTCATCCGCTCTGCAGAACCAACCGAGGTGCCTCCGAATTTCAGGATCTTCATTGTACGAATAACGAATAAGGGTGCAAATGTACGAATAACGAATTATTTGTACGCTGAAACTATCGGTACTAAACTATGGCTGTTCCCTGCGTCCTCTGCGGGCAGTAACTCTGCGCTCTCTGCGGTTCCTGTATTATTGTGATTGCAGTTCACGTCAGGTGGAAACACCTGACATCACTCTTATGAATGAGAAAGAGGTCTCCTTCTACATCAATCCCATAGGAGTCTTGATGCCTTTTTTGCCATTACACTTGCGTGTAGATGAGCAGGATGTTGCCATTAGGCAGAATAGAATCAATAGCGCAAAAGCTGCTTTGAGAAGATGCCTTTTAGAAGGAGGAGAGTGAAGAGGCCTGATCATTGTATATTAACGAAGTAGTTACCCAATTATTTTGACCTGTACCTGATCTACTGTCGTTTCGGACGTACTGAGTATCTTGAAATAATAAGGACTCATCATGATTATCTCATTTTGCTTTGGAATATGCTGCCTGATATGAAGAATAAGTCCTGCCAGTGTTGTATATTCGTCAGACACCGGCAAAGCAAGTTTGTATTTTTCGTTCAGATAATCCACTTCCAGCCTGCCTGAAAAAACATATTCGGTGTTGCTGATCTTTTGCTCTGTCATTTCTTCCTTGTCGTGCTCATCTTCTATTTCTCCGAAGATCTCTTCAATGATATCTTCCATCGTCAGCATTCCTCCTGTACCGCCAAACTCATCCACTACCAGCGCAACACTTTTATGCTGTTGAATGAAAAGCGTGAGCACCTCATTTGCAGACATGGATTCA
>JAHEYK010000066.1 GCA_023251625.1 Bacteroidota bacterium | reverse complement strand
TTGCAGACGAACCTACGACCGCGCTGGATGTGACCGTTCAGGATACCATTCTGAAACTGTTGCAGAAACTACAGAAAGAGCGCGGCATGTCCATCATGTTCATCACGCACGATCTGGGTGTGATCGCGGAACTGGCCGATCGCGTGATCGTGATGTATAAAGGAAAAATTGTTGAAGAAGGAAGCACCTGGAAAATATTCGCCAACCCACAGCATCCGTATACAAAAGGCCTGCTCTCCTGCCGCCCTCCGCTGAGCAAGCGATATCACTGGCTGCCTACCATCTCCGATTTTATGATCACCCGTGAGGACGGCACACTTACGCAGAATCCGTACACCATTGAGCAGATCACCAGCAAACTCATCGTCTCGAAAAAGGAGCGCGAAGCGAGGCACAAAGAAATTTACGCGGCTGAGCCCATCCTGAGCGTAAAAAATCTTAAAACATATTTTCCCATTCATACCGGAATATTCGGAGGAGCAAAGCAATTTGTGAAAGCGGTAGACGATGTTACGTTCGATGTTTTTCCCGGTGAAACGCTGGGGCTTGTGGGAGAATCCGGCTGCGGAAAAACAACCCTGGGCAGAACCATTCTCCGGCTGATGGAACCTACAGGCGGAGAGATCTTTTACAAGCGGATAAACATCCGTACACTTTCGGCAGGGCAGATGCGCCCGCTCCGCAAGCACATGCAGATCATTTTTCAGGACCCTTACTCATCGCTGAACCCGCGTATCACAGTGGGAGAGGCGCTGATGGAACCTATGCGCGTGCATAAGCTTTATGAGAATGAAAAATTACGAAAGGAAAAAGCCATTGAGCTGCTGCATAAAGTAAATATGGCTGAAGCGCATTTTTACCGGTACCCCCACGAATTTTCAGGCGGACAAAGGCAGCGCATCTGCATCGCGCGTGCGCTGGCGCTCAATCCTGAATTTATTATCTGCGATGAATCGGTTTCTGCGCTGGACGTTTCTATTCAGGCGCAGGTGCTTAATCTTCTCCGGCAATTGCAAAAGGAATTCCGGTTCACCTACATTTTTATTTCGCATGATCTTTCGGTTGTAAAATTCATGAGCGACCGCATGATCGTGATGCAAGGCGGCAAAATCGTGGAGATGGGCGAAGCTGATTCCATTTACAATAATCCGCAGACCGAATACACCAAAAAGCTTATCAGCGCGATTCCCAAAGGAGAGCTGGATGATATTAAAGCCAGGATCGAAGGGAAAGAAAATGTTTCACTTTAATAGCCTCGCCACAGATTCACAGATTCAACTTGAACAGCCAAATCGGGCGCCACAGATTACACAGATGTTCACAGATTTTACAGTTGAATTTTATGGGTTGATTAGTGTAATCTGTGGCAAGCATTTCACATTTAATGAAGTTTAGTTTTTCCTCCCTTGCAATCACAGTAGTTGCTGCCGCCTGCCTGCTCGTTGACTTCAGCTTAAAGAACTGGGAAAAGGAGGAACGCGTCATTGAATGGGATGTGCATTCGTATTACGAATATCTCCCCGCATTTTTTATTTACGATGACCTGAAATTTGAGAAGAGCGATTACCGCCTCAGTGATTCGCGCTATCTGTTCTGGCCCGTATTTACCGATGACGGACGCAAGGTCATCAAAATGACCATGGGCACGGCTTTTTTCTATACTCCGTTCTTCTTTGCCGCGCATATCTATGCTTCGGTGACGGATTACCCGGAAGATGGCTTTTCGGTGCCGTACAAAATATTTTTATTGCTGAGCACTGTATTTTACCTGATCATTGGGTTTGATTTCCTGAGGAAGATACTGTCCCGCTATGATTTTTCGGATAAAATAATTGCCACGGTCATTTTACTTATTGGCCTGGGAACCAACATGCTTTGTTATGCATCACAATCTGCCCCGATGAGCCATGTGTACAGTTTTTGCGCTTTTACCATTTTTATTTATTACACGATCAGGTGGTATGAGAAACAATCCATAAAACATACAGTCATCCTGGGGCTGCTTTTTGGTTTGATTGCGCTTGTGCGTCCCACAAATTCTGTGATCATCCTGTTTTTTATTTTGTATGGAGTCTTGACTTTTTCCGAGCTGAAAAAGCGCCTTCTGTTTTTTCTGAGGAAGTATCTGTTGGTCCTTGTCATGGCTGTCTGTACATTTTTGGTGTGGATACCGCAGATACTTTACTGGAAGGCGGCCACCGGGCATTTCTTTTCTTATTCCTATGGTGATGAAGGGTTCTTTTTTTCGCACCCCAGAATACTTGAAGGATTATTCAGCTGGCGCAAGGGCTGGCTGGTGTATACGCCCATGATGGCCTTTTCTTTGGCCGGAATATTTTTTCTGAAAGGGGAATTAAAAAAATTCCGCGCGGCCATTTCGGTATTCATGATCGTGAACGTGTATATTGTATTTTCCTGGTGGTGCTGGTGGTATGGCGGAACGTTCGGGCAGCGCAGCTTCATTGAAAGCTCCGGGATGCTGGCCATTCCCTTTGCCTCTTTCCTGAAATACCTTTCCGATAAAAAAATAATTTACGGCATCCTGTTTTATGGGATTGGAATATTTCTCATCTGGCTGAATATTTTTCAGACCTATCAGTTCGAATTTCATGCCTTGCATTACGATGGAATGTCGAAGAAACTTTATTTCAAGCAATTCGGGAAGTTGGATACGATACCCGACAATGAACCTCTGATCAGCTGGCCGAATTATAAAGAAGCCATCAAGGGAAATGACTGCGAGGCTCGTTCAGCGGATAATGCGCCTGCGCAAATCAACAGTTTACCCAGCAGCACTGACAAAAAGGAACTGGGCAGAAAGACGGTGCAGCTTAAAGCATACAACGGCAAATTTGTGTGTGCCGATGAAACCATGAACAATCTCATCATCGCTAACCGCGACAGCGCCCTGGGATGGGAGACCTT
Organism: Bacteroidota bacterium; assembly: GCA_023251625.1. GTDB lineage: Bacteria > Bacteroidota > Bacteroidia > Palsa-948 > Palsa-948 > Palsa-948. The sequence goes on along the minus strand of JAHEYK010000066.1, from coordinate 13,309 downwards.
TACGCTGGTACTTTTTGAGAATAATGAATGCGCGCTGCTTTCGCACCTGAACAAGTTCTTTACGGTTGAAACCGGACAGGAGGATGAACTTTCGGCCACTCGTAATAACATCTGCAAGATGGGAACCTTTTTGCTGGAGGATCTTGGAAACAATACAGTTGCTTTCAAAGCGGGCAACGGAAAATATCTGAGCGTGAACGAAAGAACACTGAGCCTTTTTGCCAAAAGCGATACTCCATCCACGCAAGAACAATTTGAGATGGTGGTAAAATAATCCTTCACATGCTTTTCAGCAGTACACTTTTTTTGCTTTACTTTCTTCCTGTCTTTCTGACCATTTATTTCATTATTCCCGCAAAGGCCAAAAACCCGTTCACTCTTTTTGTCAGCATTGTTTTTTTTGCCTGGGGAGCGCCAAAGTTTGTTTTTGTGCTTGCTGCGGCAGTGATGGTGGATTTTTTCATCGCGCAATTCATTGATAAAAGTGAAGGGAAAAGGAGAGTGACCTTTCTGACGATCGGAGTGGTCTTCAATGTATCTGTGCTCCTCTATTTCAAGTATTTCAATTTTTTTATGGACAATGCAAATTCGCTATTCGAAATAATGGGAATGCACGCTGTCTCATTTACCAGAGTTGCGCTGCCCATAGGCATATCTTTTTTTGTTTTTCATGAACTCAGTTACATCATCGATGTATACAGGCGCGTGAAGCCCCCTATGAAGAACATCGTTAATTACGGACTTTATATTTTTCTTTTTCCTCAGCTGATAGCCGGGCCCATAATTCGTTTCAGCGAAATTGCCGATCAGATCAACGACCGCAAATTCCAGGATACTGTTGACAACCGCATCCTGGGGTTATTTCGTTTCGCCATCGGGCTTGCAAAAAAGGTGTTGATCGCAAATGTTCTTGGGGCTGAGGCGGATACTATTTTCAAACTCCCCTATGAAGAACTAAGCAGCACTTCAGCCTGGATCGGGGCACTGTGCTATACCTTCCAGATATATTTCGATTTTTCCGGGTACTCGGATATGGCTATTGGCATAGCAAGAACCATGGGATTTATTTTCCCGGAGAATTTTAACCATCCTTATATATCTCAAAACATTACTGAATTCTGGCGAAGGTGGCACATGTCACTCAGCCGCTGGATGCGCGACTACCTGTATATTTCTTTGGGAGGAAATAAAGTTTCTGTGCCACGCATGTATTTGAATTTATGTCTGGTGTTTCTTCTCTCCGGTTTCTGGCACGGTGCACAGTGGACCTTTATTTTCTGGGGCGCCTATCACGGATTATTCCTCGTGCTGGACAGGTTATTCCTGATAAAACTAACTGAGCGCATCGGTAAGATACCAAGGATCATTCTTACGTTTTTCATCACCGTGATCGGCTGGGTCTTCTTCCGTTCCGAAACAATATCGCAGGCGTTTCAGTTTTTGAGGAAAATGGGAAGTTTTTCGTTCGAGGAACTTTTTCTGACGCCTCATTTAAAAACAGTGCTGATTGCTGCCGGAAGTCTTTCTTTTTTGGTTCCATTCTTCAATTCAGGGAAGACCATGGCAGCGGAAAGCGTTTTAGCCGTAAGTGTTGGCCGATCGGCAATGAAGATTGCGGTCATTCTGGTTATTATGATCATTTGCGTGGGCGAGATATCAGGTAGCAGCTTTAATCCATTTATTTATTTCAAATTCTGATCGTGGGCAAAATCTGGAAAACTATATTGCTTGGGCTGTTGTTGGCGATCTTATGGACACCTCTTCTTCAGCGAGTTTCCGGTATCTTTAACGAAGCCAGGCTGAAGGGAGCTTATATCGTTCCCGAAAGGCCTGAATTTTCTGTTGACTCTTTTTTAGGAGGAAGTTTTCAGAAAAAATACGAAGCGTACGAAAATTATAGTTTCGGGTTCAGGCCGTTTCTTATTAAACTGAAAAATAGTTTGGATTTCATTTTGTACCGCGACATTGACAACACGGACCTCATGGCCGGAAAGAATGATGTGCTGTACAGCCGCGGATCAGCAGACCGAACGATGTGGGGCAAATATTACAACGGGAGAGAAATAAATAATAATACGCTGGCCAAAATTAAATTTTTAAAAGAGAAAGTTGAGTCCGGGGGCGGACACTTGATCGCGCTTATGGTACCATCCAAGGAAAGCGTGATGCCGGAATATCTCCCTTCATCGTATGATCACGCAAAACACGAGAACAGCGATTACGAAGATTTTATTGCAGGATACGAACGGGAGGGAATTTCATATATTGACCTGTGTAGTTATTTTAGAAAATTGTATCCGCAGTCAAAATACCCACTTTTCACTAAAACGGGGTTTCACTGGTCTACTTACGGTGCTTCGGTTGCCCAGGATACTATTTTGAAATATTGTCAGAGTCTTCTCACTCTGCCTATTCCGTACTACGAAAGAAAAGGAGTTGAATTCTCGGATACAGCACGTTTTGCCGATGCCGATTTTGAAGACCTCATGAACTTGTACTTTAGCATTCAGCAGTCAAAATATGTATATCCTAAATTGGAGATAGTGAAATCCTCACTGTCAAATCACAGGCCAAAAGTGATCATCATCGGAGACAGTTTTTTCTGGCAGATAAAGGATCTGAGAAAATTGGTAAATATTTTCTCTGACGATTCAAAATACTGGTATTACTTCCGGAAATCATTTCCCCTTTCGGATGAGGCTGGCAGTGACATGAAGTTTCTGGATGTAGTGCAGGAACTTGAAAGCGCTGATTTTGTGATCCTGGAGAGCTCGATGGGCACGCTGGGGGAATTTCCGTTCGGAGTCACAGAATATTTTCAAGAGCATTTTGAGAATGACAAACAGATGAGAAGCATTAACGGGAAAAGAGAGCAGTTTAATTTAAAAGCAGCCAATGGCAAATTTGTTTGTGCAGATATAAGTAAGAACAACATTGTTATTGCTGACCGCGAAAAAGCGGCAGGATGGGAAACTTTTTCAATATTACTCCTGCCTGACAATAAATGCGCGATCTATACGTATGAAAATAAATATTTCAGCGCTGAACTGGGAGGTCAGGGCGAAATAACCGCTTCCAGGTATAAAATTGCCGGATGGGAAACTTTCACTATGATCAAATTAGACAGCAACCATGTCGCGTTGAGAGCGGCTAATGGGAAGTATCTTGCGATGGATGAAAAATCATTGCGGCTTTTCGCAAGGGCAGATGCAATAGGGAAGAATGAAAAATTTGAGTTCATGCAAAAAGGAAGCAAATAATTTATCATGCTCTTTAGTTCGCCAATTTTCATTTTCCTTTTTCTTCCTGTGGTTCTTTTTTTGATTGTTATTTCACCCAAGAAACTACACAATTTTATTTTGTTGACGGCCAGCTTGATCTTTTATGCGTGGGGGAGTGTTTCGCATACGCTCATATTTATCTTTTCTATTTTATTCAATTATGTTTTCGGCTTAGGGATTGATAAAGCGAGTGGGAATAACAGAAAAAAGATTCTGACCATAGCTGTAACTATCAACTTAGTTTTGCTTGGTTATTGTAAGTATTACAATTTTTTTCTTGACAATGTTAACTCATTACTTTCGGGTTTTGGGAAATCATCCATTGAATACCAGAAGGTAGCGCTACCGATTGGGATATCTTTCTTCACCTTCCATGCGCTTTCTTATATCATTGACGTTTACAGGAGAAGGGTGAGTGCGCAACGAAATTTGCTCGACCTCGCTCTTTACATTTCCTTTTTTCCGCAATTGATCGCAGGGCCCATCGTCAGGTATATCGATGTCGCAACCCAATTTCAGGCAAGAATGCTGAATATGGAGAAGGCCGCGGCCGGAATTCACAGATTTATATTCGGTTTGGCGAAGAAGGTAATCATCGCAAACACAATGGCGTTAACAGCCGATCAGATCTTTGTACTTCCAATCGCTAAGTTGTCCCCTGCTCTGGCATGGCTCGGAATTATTGCTTACACGCTTCAAATATACTTTGACTTTTCCGGATACTCCGATATGGCGCTAGGGCTGGCCAAAATTTTCGGATTTAGTTTCCCCGAAAATTTTAATTATCCATACGTGGCGCAATCGATAAAGGAATTCTGGAGAAGATGGCACATCTCTCTTTCCACGTGGTTCCGGGACTTTCTTTATATCCCTTTAGGAGGAAGCAGGGGCAGCGAAATGAGAACGCTGCTGAATTTGCTCATCGTATTTTTTTGTACAGGGTTCTGGCATGGAGCAAGTTGGACATTTGTTATCTGGGGACTATTTCACGGAACATTTTTATTGATAGAACGCGTGGGGCTGGAAAAAATTCTGATCCGTACGTGGAAACCCGTGCGCGTAGTTTATACACTTCTGGTCGTTATCGTGGGATGGGTGTTTTTCAGAATAGAAACACTCCCTAAAGCAATAGACTATATTATAAAAATGAGTTTTATGCCCTCAGACAGCCCTGCTCAATTTTTTTTAATGGAATACTTAGATACGAAGATAATAGCGGTACTAGTCATAGCAATTCTATATTCCATCAGAGCATTCAGGAATGGCAATTCATTTTTTGAAAGGGCACTACATGGACTGAGCCAGGATGCTCTTTATCAGACGTTCTTTCAAACCTGTAAGGTTGTTATCAGCGTGGTTTTATTTTTTGTTACTGTCTCGTATCTTGCGTCCGGCACTTATAACCCGTTTATCTATTTCAGATTCTGATGAAACTATATTTTAAGATATTGAACATATTGGTAGTAGGTATATTCTCGTGCTGCATTTTTTTTCCTGAAGTCAATAGCAGGGCCCATTTACTTGCAGATGAGAAGGGCAATGAGAACAGGGCAAAGGCGCAGAAACCCATCTTTGATCTCTCAAAACTTGATGCCTATGTAAGGGAGTTCAACAGCTATTACTCCGACAATTTCAATTTACGGGACAACCTGATAAAATTTCATAATCTTTTCGAATATTATATTTTCAATGTTTCTCCGGCACCCAATGAGGTGGTGGTAGGCAAAGACGGGTGGTTTTACAGCAAAAATTGTGTGACAAATTTCAAAGGCGCAAATCTTTTTACTAGAAAGGAGTTAGAGGAGTACCGACAGGAAATCATTAAAAGGTCTCAGTGGTCATGTAAAAATGGAATCAAATATTATTTGGTAATAGTTCCCAGTAAAATGAGTATTTACCCTGAACATTTACCTGACCACATTGTTAAAGTTTCAGAAATTACAAGATATGACCAGGTTATTTCTTTAAATAATAACGCGGATGTAAATATTATAGATGTAAAGGAAAATATTCTGAACCACAAGAATGACGGATATGACCTTTACCAACGCACTGACGACCATTGGAACGACATAGGGGCATACTACGGTTATGAGGCAATCATGCGCAGACTGTCCGTGGATTTCCCCGGACTATCGCCCATTCCAATCGATGACTTTAAAATTGCAACAGAAGAGCATTCAGGAAACATGACGAAAATGCTGAATCTGGAAAAGAGCCACCCGGAGATTTTTTTAAAGCTTGAAAGCAAAAATAAGATATACGGGTATCAAGGGAAAAAGAGAAACTACCCGATCCCTTATGGCATTGCTGATTGGGATTATGAAATTGTCAGGAAAAACGACAGCGGCAAAAAACTAAAATGCCTTGTGATACGTGACTCTTTCTCAATGCTGCTTGTGAAATACTTTCAGGAGCATTTCAGAAAAACAATTTTCATTCACAATCAATGGAAAGGCCAAATAGATGAGAACATAATTTTAAATGAAAAACCTGATATCATTATCAATATAATGGTAGAGACATTTATTGGCAGCATCATTGAGAATCCATTCATCGGAAAGGAGGAAAAAATAATTAACGACAAATTTCAATTGAAAACAGCAAACAGCACGTTCGTTTGCATTGGACCAGCGGATATTTTATATGCCGACAAGGATAAGGATGACCGAAGTAGCGAATACGCGATTGTTGACCTGGGCAATAATAAATGCGCATTGCTTTCTTATGACAACTATTATCTGTCGGCAGAATTAGGACAGATGAATGAGATTACCACCAACAGAGACAAAATTGCAGATTGGGAAACTTTCACTATGATCAAATTAGACGGCAACCATATCGCATTGCAGGCTGCCAACGGGAAGTACGTGACAGTGGATGAAAAATCATTGCAGCTATTCGCTAGAGCAGATGCGATAGGAAAGAATGAAAAATTTGAAATGGTAAAGAGATAAATTGGCGATACTAATTATTCCTGTCCCACACCTCAACTTTCAGGTCGTCAATAAATACGGGCTTCTTCCCCCTGTGCCAGTAGTACACTTTTAATTTATCACTGCCTGAGCGAATGGCGGGAGTCAGGTAATTAAAAGAAAGTTTTGACCACTTGTTTAGCTCTAACTGTTGTTTTTCTGCATCGGTGGCTGCATACCCGTAAGCTTTTCCCTTGTGTTCAACGGTAACAACCAGTGAGCCGGGGTTGTCTTTTGGATCAACGGTGCAGTACATACGCAAACTCACTTTCATTTTTACATGGTCTTTTTCGGTCAGCTCTCTGTATTTCTTTTCCACGTTTGGCGAGTAAATGGAAACAGAATCCATGCGAAAAAAACGCGTTGCGGAAATGGTGGTATCGCGAATCGCATTATCTACATCTTCAAAGTCGTTAACAAATTCTTTTGTTTTAGAATATTCTTTTTCGTCAATATCCGAAGCCCCGGGAGCGAGCGGATCGATATAAAGCATTTTTTCAAACCCTTCTGGAATTTCAGTTTCGGCAAAGGCAGCGAAATATCCGTCCTGCGTCATTCTTGGCGTAGGCAATATTCCATTCACCATTTGCCACGATTGAAATAAATTCAACCCAATACACCCCAAACAGAAAGTGAGAAGGAGTCGTTTAAATATTTTTTTCTTTTCGAGCACTCCGGTAAAAAAATATCCCAACGGAATTGCAAGAACAGGATAGGAGGCGATCAAATAGCGCTGACCGAAACTTGGGCCGCACCACCAGATGGTCCAGCTGCTGACTATCCAAAGATTAATAATGAAGTAAGCAAACAGCGGGGCAAAAATATTTTTATCCTTCCGATAAAGAAAAAGAAAACCCAAAACCGCAAGGATCATGATTGGCGTATATATAAACCACCCGTTTCGAAAACTGAAAAGGGTATTCAATGTGTGTGGCGGAAGGAGGTCGAGCCCTTCTCCCGGATTATAATAACTGTCAAAAAGAAAGGAGCCGGTATAAATTTTCCAGTAAGTGAATTGAATGAATCCCATAGCCGTTAACACCATGGAGAACACAATGAGCTGTAATTTTTTCTCTTTCAAAAGATTAATTTTTTGCAGAAACGTTTCAGTATTATAAACTCCCCAGAAAATTGGAATTAGAAGAGCAACCGCTTCAGAAGGGCGGCTGAGGGCTGCAAGTCCACATACAGCGGCAAGCCACACAGCGTATTTTATTTTATAGGATTCATGCCAGCGAATAGTAAACCACAAAATGAAGGCATATAGCGTAAATAAATAATCGTGGGGCATTGCGCCCTGTCCGTGAACGGCAGTGTGCAGCGTATAATTTGTCCCCAACACGAGCACGAACAATAGAAGCGCGACAATTTTTTCTTCGAAGAATTTCAACAGTACTTTGCGAAGTGTAAAAATTCCCGTAAATGCAAAGAACATACTGCCAAACCAGATGGCATATTGATAGGGGGCGGAAAAGCCATCGGCAGGATAGCCACCGAGTTTAGCAATGATGTGACCGATAAAAAAGAAGGGGGAATAAAGTATGGAGAGCCCGATCGGATAACGCATCACCCAATCGCCCGTTGGAGATTGAAATGCCTGATAAAAAGAACCGGTGCTGTTATATTTCTGAATAACCGTGTCTATGATCGAATGGTCTTTAAGCCCAAGGTCATGATAGATAAAAGTTAAGGGTAAGTAGAGATAGTACCCGAAAACATCCCAGCAAAGAATATTGAGCGGGAAATAGGAGTGACCGATCAGAAGCAGCCCAATACACAAAAGGAATGCTGTAATCTTAGACAACGATGCTCCTGAATTATTTTTTGTCTGCAATGTCATTCCTTAAATATCCTATAGAGGTATCTTCTTTACTTTGAGCGTTCCGATATTCAAAGTGGGGATCTTGTCCGTAATTATTTTTGCTGTATCCGGAGAAATATCATTCCGCACCACGGAGCACAAAGTAGCGGTTGCTATCCAGTGATAAAAAGGAAACGTTCCAAGCAGTTCAAAACTTCCATCATCTCGGGTGATGGTGTGGTGTGAATGATCCCAGTACTGCGTCCAGGCGAGCACCACTCCGCCTTTTATCGGCTGCTGTGTATCTTCATCAATTAATTTTCCGGTTATCCTGCATTTATCGCCCTGAGAGTAATTGTAATAAGTGTTGAGGCAGATGCAACTGTCTTTTTTAGCGACAGGATCAAATTTCATGAACTCCTCTGCAACAGGCTTTAAAGTTCCAGGAACAGATAAATTGCTTTTTGTTGTTTGTATCGTACTGCCATTTCGTGTAACCACTCCCATGAAGTCTGAACGGAACTGATGCCATTCAACATCCTTGTACTGCCACCAGGAATACCCGCTGGCTCCACAATCGAGCACTTGCTTTAAAGTTGTGTGCGCAAATTGTTTTTGCGCTTCATACGTTACCGAATCATTATCAGCCGCAATCGCTGTCTCGCCAAGTATCCAGGGCTTTTTAATGTAATGTCCGTACCAGTATGTTTCATTCATCACCTGATCGGGTTCAAAATTGTAGGGATGCAGGGAAATAAAGTCAACATCCAGAATATTCGGATCCCACTCAAATATTTCACGGATGCCCTCAAGTCCGATCGTGCACAATTGGTTGGGCGCGTACATAGTCATTAGTTTTTTCCACTTCCTTACAATGGAATCAACCTCAGTTTTTAATCTGCTCTTGTGGTCAAAATACAAAGGCTCATTGAAAAGATCATAGGCCAGTATTGTAGAATCATTTCTGAAGTGACTGAGCATCGATATAAGGTGCTGCTCGGTTGTTTCTACATTAGGGCGAACCCGGACAAGGAAGATCACTTTTAGTCCGGCATGATTAGCTTCGCTGAACAATTTTTGCAGCGCATCAAAATATTTTTCATAAGCTCCTTTTGTTGTCAGATATACCGAAGAGTCCCTTCCATTTTGTAAACGCACATAGACGGAAAGGGGAGTGGAGCGGGCGGTATCATTGTCCATCATTTCTTCGCCTATGCCCACGATGCGCAGGGAATTAAACCCCATTTGTTTCATGAGTTCCATATCGGCCCGCAAAGCAATCAGGCGCCCTTCTTCTGAATAGTCAGGATGCAACGTATCAATATCATAACTCGTAGCGGGCCCGGGCCACATTTTTCCGGAGGCATCCATATACAAACCGCTAAGATAATTTACCGCAACGGGATAAAAATCTTTTCCGTTCAGCCGGAATTTATTGTCTTTGATCGAAACGAAATGTTCTTTTGAATTTACCGGGAATGACAAATACAAAACTGCCGCGGAGGAAAACAATATAAAAAGAAAAAAATATTTTTTCATGAAATAAATTCAGGCTCCCAGCAATCCGTACTTCGTTATACACCAGATCGCCCTGAATCCGTCTTTCCATCCGATCTTTTTGCCTTCGGCATAGGTGCGGCCGTAATAGGATATGCCGACTTCGTAAATGCGTATGTTAGGTATGCGCGCAATCTTTGCGGTAACTTCGGGTTCAAAGCCAAAGCGTTTTTCTTTCAACTTTATATTTTTAATTACATCCGCGCGGAAAAGTTTGTAGCAGGTCTCCATGTCCGAGAGGTTCAGGTTCGTGAACATATTAGAAAGGGCAGTGAGGAATTTATTGCCGAGCGAGTGCCAGTAAAATAAAATGCGATGCGGGTTTCCGCCCATGAAGCGCGAACCGTAAACCACATCGGCAAAGCCGTCCAATATTGGCTGAAGCAGAACATTGTATTCGCGGGGATCGTATTCCAGGTCCGCATCCTGAACGATGATGTAATCTCCCTTTGCAATTTCAATGCCCTTGTGAATCGCGGCTCCTTTGCCACGGTTTTTTTCCTGAGAGTAAAAATTGAATTTATGTTCGGGATGTGATGCAATGTATTTTTCTATGGTTGCTTTTGTATTGTCTGCTGAGCAATCATTCACGATCACGATCTCTTTTTGTATATCACCAATGAGCTTGACCGCAAGTACCTTGTCCAGAATAAGATGAATGGTCTTTTCTTCGTTGTAGGCTGGGATTATGATTGAGAGGATCATCGAGGACAAAGATACTGGATTAGGTAAATTATGCCCTTTGGATTTTTTGCGTTTCTTTTTGCTATTCTTTGCGTTTCTTTGCGAAACCGTATCGCAAAGTGCCGCGAAGGCGTGAACATCCGCAACGACTCGCAAAGAAATGCAGATGAATCAATCCAGTTTCATCTCAGGAACCTCCCCCTCTACAACCAGTTTCCCGGCAGTAGATTTCCGTATGTGGTCCACTGAAATTCCGGGCGCACGTTCAAGTAATTTGAATCCCCCCTGAGGAAGCACATCGTATACCCCCAACTCGGTCACAATTTTTTTGATGCAGCGAACACCTGTGATGGGCAAGGTGCATTTGGGAAGAAGCTTCGATTCTCCTGCTTTGTTCACCTGTTGCATGGCTACGATAATATTTTTTGCTGAAGCAACCAGATCCATCGCACCACCCATTCCTTTTACCATTTTGCCCGGGATTTTCCAGTTGGCGATGTCGCCATTCTCACTTACTTCCATAGCGCCTAAAATTGTCAGATCAACTTTTTGGGCGCGTATCATACCAAAGCTCATCGCAGAATCAAAAATAGCAGAACCTTTCAAAAGTGTTACAGTTTGTTTGCCTGCGTTAATGAGGTCCGGATCTTCGTCTCCTTCAAACGGGAAAGGCCCCATTCCCAGAATTCCATTCTCAGATTGCAGCACGATATCCACTCCCTTGGGAACATAGTTGGCGCAGAGTGTAGGAATTCCGATTCCCAGATTAACGTACATGCCGTCTTTAATTTCCTGGGCGATGCGTTTTGCGATTCCGTCTTTATCAAGCATGATTTTGATTTTTTATGGAACGCTGATGGTTATGATGATTATGAGAAATTATGATTTTTATCCGTGGGGACCATAAAAATCATGACAATCTGTGTTCTATTTTTTTCTTACTGTTCGCTGTTCAATCCGTTTTTGATAACCGCTTCCCTGAAAGATTCTATGAACATAAATTCCCGGAACATGTATCTGATCGGGTTCTAATTCTCCGGGCTCAACTAATTGTTCTACTTCCGCAATGGTAACTTTTCCGGACATGGCCACGAGTGGAGAAAAATTTCGCGTGGTCAATCTGAAAACTAAATTTCCCTGGGTATCTCCCTTCCATGCTTTTACGATGGCGAAGTCGGGTTCAAAAGCATATTCCATTAAATATTCCTTTTCCACACCGAGGTATTTGAATTTGCGCACTTCTTTACCAACCGCAACTTCTGTCCCAACTCCAGCAGGAGTATATATGACCGGCATTCCGTATCCCGCAGCCATGAGGCGTGTTGCTAAAGTCCCCTGGGGGATCAGATCTACTTCCAGTTCTCCGCTCAGCATCTGTCGCTCGAACTCCGCATTCTCCCCGACATAGGAGGAGATCATTTTTTTAATTTGTTTTTTATGAAGCAGAAGTCCGAGCCCGAAATCATCCACGCCAGCGTTATTAGAAATGCAGGTGAGCCTGGTTACATTTTTTTTCACGAGTGCTGAAATACAATTCTCCGGAATTCCACAGAGGCCGAATCCCCCCAATGCGATGGTCATTCCGTCTTTTACATCTTTGACTGCTTCGTCAGAGTTTTTTACGGTCTTGTTCATGAGAAAGTATAATGCTAATATACCAATTGATACTAATGCTACGAATGTGATCCGAATTATACTAATTGGGCATTAGTATAATTAGTATCCATTCGTATATTGGCATCGTGCGTTGTTGTTAAAAATCATCATCACCATTTCCCCCGGCATCTCCACCGCCACCTTGTTCCATTTCTTTATTGTACTTCTCGCAATCCATTTCCACTGAAATTTTTTTCTGAGGCTTTTCAAATTCCCCCTGATAAAGATTTATTTTTTTGTCGGCATATACCCGTTGCATGTAGTAGGCAAAAATAGGAAGTGCCATCGAAGCACCCTGCCCTTCGGTCATCGCAGAGAAGTGAATACTGCGGTCTTCTCCGCCCACCCATACCCCGGAAACCAGATCGGGCGTGATGCCCATGAACCATCCATCGGAGTGATTTTGCGTGGTACCCGTTTTTCCGGCAATAGGCATCATCAGTTTATACTTGTAGCGCAGGCGGCAGCCGGTGCCGTTCTGCACAACACCCTGGAGCATCGTCAGAGCCACGTATGATTTTTCTTCGTCCATCACTTCTTCGGTTTTGGGCCGGAAGTCCGCCAGCACCCGTCCGTGTTTGTCTTCGATGCGCGTGACAAAGATCGGCTCCACGCGCGTACCCTTATTCGCAAACGTACTCATCGCCCCCGTCATTTCAAACACTGAAATATCGGCCGAGCCCAGGCAGAGTGAAGGCACTGCATCGAGCGGAGAAGTAATTCCGAGGTGCCTCGCAAACTGCACCACGGCTTCGGGGCCGAATTGTTTCATTATATAAGCGGTGACCCAATTAATTGAAAGTGCCAGCGCAAATTCCATCGTCACCATTTTTCCGTTGTACTCTTCTTCTCCTGAGTTCTGCGGAGTATAAGGCGGCTGGTTCGGAAGTTCAAATGTAACCGGTACGTTCGGAATTTTCTGACAGGGGCTCCATCCTTCCATAACTGCAAGCGCATACACAAAAGGTTTGAACGTGGAACCAACCTGCCTTGTCGATCGCCTGTTCACGTGATCGTATTTGAAATGTTTGTAATTGATTCCTCCGACCCAGGCTTTGATGTAGCCCGTGTGCGGATCCATGCTCATGAGGCCGGCCTGCAGAAAATGTTTATAGTAAAGAATGGAATCCCGCGGAGTCATGGTCGTATCAAACTCTCCTTTCCACGAAAAAACCCGCATAGGCACCGGAGCATTGAAATTTTTTTCGATGTCCTGATCGCTTGCGCCCGAAGCTTTCAGCGAATGATAGCGATCCGATCGGTGCATGGCCGAGGTCATCATGCTGCTGATCTCTTCTTTGGTAACGCGGAAATCAAAGGGAGCATTTTTTTTCTGCTTGCACTCCTTAAAGAAC
>JAHEYK010000065.1 GCA_023251625.1 Bacteroidota bacterium | reverse complement strand
AGCATTTCATCAATACCTTTTTTGATCAGTTCGCCCGGCTTGACATCATCTACATAATAGGTGTTCAATTCGCGCAAAAGGGTGGCGAATATGTCGAGGTTCTTGGACAGTTCAAAGTAACTGTCAACAAACCCAAAAGAGAAGAAAGAAACAAGAGCAATGGATAGAACTACTGTTCCTTTTTTAACCTTTTTCAGAATGGAGGGTGATATTTTCATAGTCTATTTTTTTAATTTTTTATGGCACCGGATCGAACCCATGTCCGCCCCAGGGGTGGCAGGAACAAACCCGTTTTGTGGTGAGCCAGCTTCCTTTGATGGCACCGTATTTTTGTATTGCCTCTATTCCGTATTGTGAACAGGTTGGTTCGTATCTGCATGCGTTTCCTATGAATGGTGATAATGTTACTTTGTATAACCTTATAAAGTTAACTAAAACTATGCCGAGAACCTTATGCATGATGTTAATTAATGTTAACGAATGGGATAGCAGATTATTCGACCTGCTGCATCAACTTTTGTAAAGATACAATCATTTTCTTTTCTATTTCCTGATAGGGAAGCTCCTCTTTTGCGATGTATATCATCATCAGGTCAATATGAAGATTCTTTTTTTGTAAAACTTCATAAAGCAAATGTTTGTTTTTTCGGTAGGCCTCACGGATCCTTCTTTTCAGGGTGTTTCTGTCGACTGCTTTTGCGAATGATCTTTTAGGAACCGATATGCCCAGTTTAGCAGGAATGCTGTCTGTTAACTTTGATTCCATCCAAAGAAGTCTGAACGGGGAAACGGTAAAACCCTTGCCTGTATTGAACAACAGGTCAAACGTAGTTTTGTTAGTAAGCCGTTCTTCTTTTTTGAATGTGTGGCGTATCATCGCCCAAAAATACAAAAGGGCTGACGGTACCGTCAGCCCTTTTGATAAAACGTATCGTTTAATTACTGAACGATCACTTTTTTGGTAACAGAATATCCCTCTACATCCAGTTTAACGAAGTAAATACCTGATTTCAGAGTTCCTTTATTGAGAGGAAGTGTGTAAGACCCTGCACTCAGGTCTGATTTATTTGAAATGGACATTACTTCTTTACCAATGATGTCATACACTCCTACAGCAACGCTGTATTTATCCTGAATATTGAAAGAGATGGTTGACTTGTCACTGAAAGGATTTGGGTATACATTCAGGTCAAAGCCATTTGCTAACTCTTCGGAAACAGCCCCAAGCGTTCCATTGATGTTTATGTCATCAATGTAAATGTTGTTTCCGGAACCATTCGAGGTGAACTGGAATTTGAAACGAACGTATGTTTGTCCTCCCACATTGGCAATAGGCACAGTTTCCTGTCTCCATTGGCTGGAAGTGGGAGTGAAAGCTGAAGATACAACGCCTGCGTTAGCCAGTGTTGCTCCGGACTTTGAATAACGTTGTGTCCATGCACCGCTGCAGCTTGTAGAAGTAAAAACCAGCAGTTGGTCCACATCGGAAGCATTGCGCTGTGCGTGAGCAAGTTTGAAGGTCATGGTTTGACCGGTAATAGTGCTCATGTCAATAGCAGGCGTGATGAATTCATCCACGTCACTTACAGTGGCAGAATAATTATCGAGTTTCATAGAAGATGCTCCCGAAGAAAACGCGGAAGTTGTAGTGGTCCACTTAGCGCCGGCAGAGCTTGTGATATAATTATCTGCATAAGGGAACCCTGCATTTTCGAAACCTTCGATATAAGGTGCCTGCATGGATGATGTGCTGCCCAGAATGTTAATGCTGGTTTGCAATTGATCATTGGATGTAACAGGATCAGCAGAGCCATTAGGCATGCTGGTTGTTACAACAAAGTTGTGAGCACCTACAGTGGAGGTCATGGAGGGTAATGTAACCGTTGTTGACTGATAAGAGCCTAATGAGCCAGACCAGTTGTAGGTTTGATCCGGATTGCTGTCAAGGTGATACTTGATCGTGCATGAAGTCAGAGTTGTTGATCCATAATTCTTAAGGTCAAAAGAAGGGATGAATGAAGTGCTGCAAGTGTTTCCTGTTGGTGAAGAAACCGTGAACACGCCTGCGTCCAAGGCGCTGCTTACAATGGGTTTGATCCCGATCAATGCGGCCATGTTGCTGGAAAAATCTCCGCTGCTTGTTACAAGAGAGGTAATTACAAAATATCCATCATCAAAACCTCCCCAGCCCCAGTTCATGTGTATTTTGTCGCTTGCGTCATTACCATCTGCAACCCATGTATGACCGCCAACGCTGGGGTCAGAACCTACATATTGCACAGGGCGTCCTGCAGCAAATTCTGCAATAAGCATGGCAGCCCATGTGGATGCATTACCGCTGTAGTTCAGGTACTGAAGAGTAGGGTCATATTTAAAATATGTTTTATAAGAATACTGTGCGCTTGGATTTCCTCCGCCAACCTGAGCGCCACTTCCGCTTGGGCTGTAGTTCATGTTCACGCTCACTCCGTTATCATAGCTTAACTGTGCTACATCTGTATTCGAGGAGGTGAAAGGCATTTTTGCCCAATTGTATGCTTTTGCAAAGTTTGCAGTTAGCGTTCCATAAGAACCGGCATTGTAAGAATGGGATCCTGTTCCTGTTGCTGGATACCCCCAATATCTCATGATCTGCGCCATAGTAGTTGCAACACATCCCACTACTGAACCACCCGGACAAAAATGATTGTATGCAATGCTTCCTCCGCCGTTCTGATTCCATTTTGATTGCACCAGCGGGGCGTGAGCAGTGCTCAATGTGGCGGGAGCGTGATTTTTGTTCATCACGTAATCGGTCCATGCTTTTGCAGTAGCAGCATCTGGTTTTATATTGTTTACACGCATTTCTTCGATCTCGGTCTTACGAAGCTGCATCCAGTAACTTAATTCTGCGTTTGTGGTTGCGGTAGGAACAATATAATTGCCCTCTGTGGAATATCCGATGATAGGAAGGCCGGCATCTTCTGCAGAAACCAGAACAAATCCTTCTGCACCGTTGATATTAAATGCAAAATATACGGGGTCGCCTGTAGAGGAAAGTTCCGTATAAGAAAGCGTAATGTCTGATACCTGCTTTTGAGTGGTTTGAGAATAGAAATTTGCTGCCACTGTTTGTGCAGTACCTTTCACCACCACATTTGCATTAACAATGCTTACCCCTAGGATAAACACAGCGAGAGAGTAGATTATTTTTTTCATAGTGTGTTGTTTTGAGTGTTTTTGCCAAATACCAACAAAATACTCAGTATTAATTTGTTTATTTGGTTTTAAGACAGTTCAAAGGTACAATAAACATTTCAATTTACCAAGAAAAAGCCAGGGATTTTATACCCTACTGAGGACCTGTTTTAAACTCCTTTTTCAAAGCAAAAGCCCCGGCAATTACTGCCAGGGCTTTATAAAAATAACTATTACTGCTGCCGCTATTGTACAATCACTTTCTTTGTCACGGAGTAACCATCTACATTCATTTTTACAAAGTAGATGCCTGATTTTAGGTTGCTGCGGTTTAAGGGCAGCTGGTAAGCACCTGCGCTCAGATCTTCTTTGTTAGATATGGTCATAACCTCTTTTCCTACGATGTCATAAACGCCAATCGTGACGTTATATTTATCCTGAATATTGAAAGAGATCGTTGATTTATCAGAAAACGGATTAGGATAAATATTGAGATCGAAGTTGTTTTCAAATTCCTCGGCAACTCCATTGAGAGTTCCGGTGATGTTAATATCGTCTATGTAAATATTGTTACTTGAACCTGAGGAAGTAAACTTGAATTTAAATCGCACATCAGGCTGCCCGGATACGTTTGCAATATTTACTGTTTCTTGTCTCCACTGGCTTGAAGTTGGAGTGAATGCAGAGCCTACCACACCTGCCGTAGATAATGCTGCACCGGCTTTTGTGTAGCGCTGTGTCCATGCAACTCCGCAATTTGTAGAAGTATACACGAGTAAAACATCATTAT
Organism: Bacteroidota bacterium; assembly: GCA_023251625.1. GTDB lineage: Bacteria > Bacteroidota > Bacteroidia > Palsa-948 > Palsa-948 > Palsa-948. The sequence continues at coordinate 12,447 of JAHEYK010000065.1, read as the reverse complement.
CGGATGAGTTGCGCTGAGCATGCGCTACCTGAAACGTCATCGTTTGATTGATGATAGTGCTCATATCAATGCCAGGGGTGATGAACTCATCTACGTCTCCTGTTGTCGGACTGAAATTATCCAGTTTCATCGAAGAAGTACCTGTTTTAAATGCTGAGGTAGTACTGGTCCATTGCGGGCCGCCAGCACTCATAACATAATTGTCGGCATAGGGAAAACCTGAGCTTTCAAATCCTTCACTGTAAGGAGCTTGTTTGGATGCAGTGCCTGCCATGACAAGAATGTTGCTTTGCATCTGGTCATTGCCGGCTGAAGCATCAGTCCCTCCATTGGGATTGCTGGTATAGCAGGTGAAAGTATGCGTGCCAATAGTAGTTGTGATGGCAGGTAGTGTGGCGTTCGCAGTTTGAAAGGAAGCTACGGAGCCTGTCCAATTATAGGTTTGTACCGGTCCTGCATCAATTTTATAATTAACCGTGCAAGATGTCAGCGTGTTGGAGCCATAGTTTTTAATGGTAACAATAGGCGTGAGTGAGGTATTGCAGGTGCTGCCGTTTGGAGCAGATATTGCTGAGGTTCCTGCATCAAGAGGACCGGTAGCTATCTGAGGTTTGATATAAAATAAAGCAGCTTGCTGAGTAGAGAAATTAAAACCGCCGGCATTCAAATTAGTAACGGCATAATATCCGTTTGAAGAACCTCCCCACCCCCAGTTCATGTGCATATTATCGGATGCATCATTTCCATCGCACACCCAGGTATGTCCGCCCGCAGAAGCATCAACACCTTGATATTGCACAGGCCTTCCGGCTGCAAATTCAGCCACCAGCATAGAACACCATACGGACGTTGCATAGCTGGCTTGACCCTCGCAGTGGATAGCAGGATCATATTTGAAATATGTTTTGTATGCATATTCAGCGCTTGGATTACCTCCGCACACCTGCGCACCACTTCCGCTTGGGCTGTAGCTCATTTCAACAGCAACTCCGCAATGATAACTGATCGTTGCAACGGCTGAGTTAGATGAGGTTAATGGCATGGTTGACCAGCTGTAAGTTGTAGATCCGAAGTTAGCCGATAATGTTCCGTATGAACCGTCTGTGTAAGAGTGCGAACCGGTACCCTGTGTTGGAAATGCCCAAAACTTCATGATCTGAGCCATGGCTGTAGCCACACAACCTACCAATGATCCGCCGGGACAAAGTGCATTGTAGGGAGTAGTTCCGCCTCCGTTCTGGTTCCATTTTGTTTGACACAGAGCAGCATGTGGGGTGCTCATAACAGCCGGTAAATAAACTTTGTTGCTTGCATAGCTGGACCATTGTTTTGTAGTTTCCTGGTCCGGCAATAAATGCTGGTTTCTCATTGCCACGATCTCTGCTTTCCTGTTTTCCATCCAATAATTGAACTGGGGATTTGAATTGGCAGATGGTTTTTCAAAATTTCCTTCGGTAGAATATCCGATGATCGGGTGGCCGGCATCTTCGGCAGAAACCATCACGAACCCCTCGGTGCCATTGATGTTGAACGCATAATACAACGGATCCCCGGCAGAAGAATTTTCGGTATAAGCAAGAGTGATATTCGCTACCGCTCTTTGTGTGTTTTGACTATAATAATTGGCTGCTACAGATTGTGCAGTAGCAGGTACAACCACATTAGCAAATGATGTGCTGCTGAGGAGGAGGATCGTAAAAATGGAGTAGATAAATTTTTTCATAGTTCAAAATTTATGTTTGTTTGGCATCTTATAAATTAAGTACGGTACGAAGGTACAATAAACATTTATTATTTCCAAAAATCGGCAGAGGATTTTTTAAAGGGAATTTACCCCAGTGCCTGCTTAAGATCAGCTATAAGGTCGTCAATATCCTCTATACCTACGCTTAGGCGCAGCAGGGAATCTACCACTCCCACCCTTTCGCGCTCAGATTTTGGGATAGAAGCGTGGGTCATAGTAGCCGGGTGATTGACCAGGGACTCAACCCCGCCCAGTGATTCGGCCAAAGAAAAGACTTTGAACGAAGAAGCGACCTTAAATGTATTTTCAAGCGATGCGTCTTTTAATGCTATAGATATCATCCCTCCGAAATCCCGCATTTGTTTTTTTGCGATCTCGTGATTAGGATGTTCGGGAAATCCCGGCCAGTATACTTTTGCGATCTTGGGATGGGTCTTTAAATACTCTGCTACTTTTCTGCCATTCGAACAATGACGGTCCATACGTACATGCAGGGTTTTTATTCCCCGTAAAACCAAAAATGAATCCATGGGCCCCGGGTTTGCGCCGCAGGAGTTTAAGATAAAAGAAAGCTGTTCGTATAGTTTCTCATCGTTCATGCAAAGCGCCCCCATCACCACATCGCTGTGTCCGCCGAGATATTTGGTGACCGAGTGCATCACAATATCTGCTCCGTGTGCAAGCGGGTTTTGTAAATAAGGAGAAGCAAACGTGTTATCAACGGCAAAAATTAATTTATGTTCTTTTGCAATTCTGGAGCAGGCAGTGAGATCTATGACCTGCATCATCGGATTTGTGGGGGTTTCCACCCAAAGAAGTTTTGTATTTGAGTTTATGTGTTTTTTGATCGCAGCGGGATCTTTGAGGTCAATGAAATGAAATTTTATTCCGTAGTTAGCAAAAACTTTTGTGAACATACGGTACGTACCTCCGTACAGGTCGTCACCGGTGATCACCTCATCGCCGGGGCGAAGTAGTTTTGCTACCGCATCTGTTGCTCCCATTCCGCTGGAGAAACACAAACCATATTTTGCATTTTCTAATTCCGCCAGGCATTTTTCCAAAGCAACCCGTGTGGGGTTTTTCCCGCGTGCGTATGCAAAGCCTTTGTGCTTGCCCGGAGATTCCTGCACATAGGTCGTGGTTTGATAAATGGGGGTCATGATGGCCCCGGTGGTTGGATCAGGTTCTTGTCCTGCGTGAATTGCTTTTGTTCCGAATTTCATAGCTCTGTAAATTACGAATACACGAATGTACGAATTAGGAAATATCAGATATAGCTATTCTTTTGTCAACTTATTGATGTTTGTATTTTTAATCAATGGCCAACTGCAAACTACCAACTGTCCGTACTATTGTATCCGTATGAATAAGACAATACAGGCCCACATCTTTCTTTTTACCTCGCAAGTATTGTATGCAGCCAGTTTTCCGGTAGCAAAAATTGTGATGGGAGAAATTCCTTCTGCGGTGCTTGTGATCATGCGGGTGATAGGAGCGATTATTTTATTCTGGTCTTCTTCGGTATTTGTTAATGAAAAAGTTGAGAGGAAAGATTTTGCCAGATTGTTTTTGCTTTCTATCTGCGGCGTGGCAGTGAATCAATCCCTTTTTCTTAAAGGACTACATCTTACATCACCCATTGATGCAGCCATTATGATGATTACCACGCCTATTCTCGTTCTGATCATTGCGAGTCTTATCATCAAAGAAAAGATCACCCTGCTTAAGTTTTCCGGTATTGTGATCGGGTTTTCAGGAGCGGCTTATCTGATCTATCAGAACATGAGCGGAGTACATAAAGATTCTTCTTTCTTAGGGGATGTATTTATTTTCATCAATGCAGTTTCTTGGGGAACCTTTTTGGTTCTTGTGAAGCCACTTATGAAGAAATATCATACTATTACTATACTAAAGTGGACTTTTCTTTTCGGTTTTCCTTTGGTGCTCCCATTTGGAATTTCAGATGCGATGAGTTTTGACTGGCAGAATCTCCCTATGAAAATAATTGTGTTTGCCGGATTTGTGATCGTGTTCACCACCTTTGTTGCTTATTTGCTGAACACGCTTGCATTGAAAGAGCTGAGTCCATCTATCGTAAGTGCCTATATCTATTTGCAGCCATTGCTCACCGCGCTCATCACCATTTATATTTTCAGGAACGATGCGCTGACCTGGGGAAAAGCTACTTCTGCGCTACTGATCTTTATAGGAGTGTACCTCGTAAGCATGGAGAAGCGCTCGTAAAATGGCTCTCCTGTGTTTTGCTGATAATAGTTTACCTTTAGTGCGCTAAAAAATAAATCTATGAAAACCCTAAAAAGATTTTTTTTATTTTCTACTTGCCTGCTGGTCGCAAACTTTCTGCATGCGCAGGCATTTGATGACGGTAAGAATTTGATTTTTGTTGGATTTGGTTTTCCGGCACCTTCTACCATCCAGAAAGATTTTAATCAATACAAAGATTATTACGATTATAGTTTCAAAAACTACGGTACAGTAATTGTCAAATATGAACATGGCCTGCAAAAATATTTCGGGATGGGACTTAACCTTGAATATTCGGCCGCATCAGTTTCTTATAAATATGATGATATTACCGCACTTCGATATGAGGTGAAAGATAATACAATGGTGCTTGGCATGTTTGCCCGATTAAACGGCCACCTGCCTGTGGGTGATAGTTTTGATATTTATGGCGGGGCAGGACTCGGATATTTATACCGGGTTGATAATTACAATGATAATAATCCTAAATCCACTTCTTCGCACAAGTCCTCCATTTTTGATTTTGATTATCAATTAACGGTGGGTGTGCGCTATATGGTAAAGAAAAATTTTGGATTGTTCCTCGAAGGAGGAAGGGCTACTACGTTAGCTCAGTTGGGAATTGCTCTTGGATTTTAACCCCTTGGAATCTTAATACGTCTTCCCATTTACAAAAAAACGCGTTTCATTCATTGAATTGGTGTACTTCAGCGTATTTCCGGAGAGATCGTAAACATTTATTTTTTCATTGTAGACCTGTGCGGTTTTTCCATCGGAAAAAACATTGGGAAACCCTTGTGTATCTTGATATACGAACGTGTTTTTATCTATTTTATATTCCTGCGGAATGATCCGGTCAAGCGTGTAGGAGTTCCCTTTATAAAATACCATTAAATTTATATTATCAAAATACACAAGAATATTATCAATTGCTTTATAAAACTGCGGGGTAAAAGAAGTGAGATCTGTTTTCACTCCGTTGTAAAATACTTTAAAGGTTTCATTAACATCTACGTAGGCCACCATGTTATCCGCAACGGCAAATGATCGGGGTGGTTGGCTTTCCAGTACAGTAACATTGCCTTTGTAAAATACACTGAACTCCTGGGTTGATTCATTCACAAATGCAACCGTATTTGCCCCGGATTTATATTGAGTAGCTTGCGAAGCCTCCGTGCTGAAAACCTGGTTGCGGTAATATACTTTCAGAAAGCCTTCCATGTTTTTGTAGGCAAGTAAGTTATCTCCTGCACTGAAGCTGGTGATAGATGCAAGATCGATTGCATCCGGGAGTGAATTTATTTGTCCGTGATAATAGATCTTATACAAGTGTGCGTTTTGATCCACTGCACCTACAATACTGTCACCTATAATGTAATCGGTTGCCCAGCCGGAAATAAAAATGATATTTCCCTTATCAAATACCTGCATCACTTTGCCGATCAAATAAATTACCATTTCGTCATTTACAAAGCAGGCAGTAGGTGGAGCTTCGTTGAGAAGGTATTTTTCTCCTTTGTAATATGCTTTCAGGTTATTTGCATTATCGAGATACACTACCGTATTCCCTCCGATCTTATACCATTGCACCGGCATATACTCCAGCTCCTTCGTAACGCCATTATCAAATACCTGGAAATAATTTTTATAATCAGTATAAGCGGATAGAGACTGTGCCACTAAGTTCAGGGATGAGATGATAAAGAGCAAACAAATTATCGTACGCATTCTTTTCATATAGCCAAAGGTATGTTTTTCCAATAAAGATTTGATTCATATACTAAGGAATAGTTTTTCTATACATTTGTCTTGTATTATGAATAAATTCATTTCAAGTGTTGTTAAGAATAAGTGCCCCAACTGCCTGGAGGGTGATTTTTTTATTTCAAGAAACATGTATAACCTTGCTTCATTTGAGAAGCTGCACAATAAGTGTACCAATTGCGGAATGAGCTTCAGGCAGGAGCCGGGGTTTTATCTGGGAGCAGCTATCATGAGCTATGCCATGCAGGCAGGACTTCTTTTTTTAACTTACTTTTTTCTTCAGGTGGTCATTGTGCTCAGCTTCTGGTATTTTGTAGCTGCGTTTACGGTGCTTCTTATACTGCTGGTGCCATTTACCTTCAGGATATCGAGGCTTTTGTGGATCAATATGCTCGGTACCCGGCCTACATAGGTTTTATTCGTACCAGATATTTATTTTAACCAGGGAATCTACTTGAGATATTTTGAAAAGCACTTTGTTTGTTTTGTCCCTATATCTCCTGTATCCAATCTCTTCATATTTGCTTTTATAATCTGCTATCCAGTTATTCAGTTCGGAGATCGGTTCCATGATCACCTGTTCGTTGCAGTATTCCATTCCATCGCTGTATTTTTTAAAATAGAAGCCTATGAATTTTGTGTAATGACCACTGGTGGCCGAGGAATCTTTTACCTGGTAGATCACGTAAGGCTCTTTCAGATTGGAGCGACCCATTTTATAATACTTATCGCCAAACTTGGAAATAACCTGGGTTTCGGTACTCCCCAGTTGTGCCATCAGAGTTTGCGCAGTGAAAAATAAAAAAATAAATAGCCCTCCTGTTTTCTTGATCCTCATTTGCAAAGATGTTCTATTGTTTCATTAGCTTTTATTTCGCCCAACTGAGATGCTTTATGCCAGTCTGAACAGGCTCCCGTTCTGTCTTTAAGTTCATCTGTCGCATTTCCGCGCCCTAAGTAGGCAATGCCCAGTTTAGGATTAATGGTAATGATAGTATTGTAATCAATTATTGCGCCATTAAAATCGTTCAGTTGGTATTTGGCAAGAGCACGGTTCAAATAAGCATTCACATCTCTAGGGTGAAGAGAGATGGCCTTATCGTAATCAGCCAACGCGCTTTTCAGGTCTTGTAATTTAAAATAAGCATTTCCCCGGTCCAGATAGGCGTGAAAATTTTTAGGTTCAAGCGCAATGGCTTTTGTGAAATCAGCAATTGCTCCTGAAAGGTCTTTGTTTTTTTGTTTTTCCAGGCCACTTTGGATCAGGTCATTGGCAGTTTGCGCATGAATCTGTCCTTGAAAAAGCAGAGAAAAAATAATGGCTGAAAATATTTTTTCCATCTATGCCGAAATTATTTTTTGAAACCTTCCAGTTCTTTTAGTTCTCCCTGAATGATCTTGGCCCACTTTTCTATTTCTGCGGCATTGTTCCCCATTTCGGTGTCTTCTTTGTAAGATTGATCACGTTCGTTGAGCTCTGTTACGGCAGCATTGTATTTTTCCTGGAACACTTTATCGTGATCTACTCCAAACTTTGTCTCCTTGTATATTTTGCGCAGCTTTCTGCTTTCTGCTTCGTACAGGTCAAACTCGGTTTGATAAAATTTTAATTCCTGTGCTGTTTGTTCTTCTTTGGTTGCCCAGGATCTTTTTCTGTCAAAAATTGTTTCCACCTCTGCTTTGCCTTTAAGTATTTTCTTGTATGTTGCATTCATCAGCATGGTGGCCTGCGTTTGCCCTTTTGATTTCCCTTTGAAATCCTTCCATTCAAGTTTTTTGTTTTCTACCCAGTGCAGAGTGTCATCAGAAGTTACCTGAGAGAATACCGACATTCCGGAAAAAATAAGGCTGATGGCTACCAGTAAGTTTTTCATAATGATGGGGTGTAGATTATTTTTTTGATAAACTAATAATGTCTTTTACCTCAATGAAATTTATTTTATATCCATGCAAGGTGGCATTTATCATGGCAAGCCCAACTTCTTTTAAGGTGGTTACAAATCCGGGCATAGTAAGCCGGAATAATGGATAAAGCCATCCGACATATTTATATGCAGACAAAGAATTTTTTAATCCGGGCGTAGGCTGCATGTAGCCCGGGCGGAAGTTAAATACTTGCTTGAAAGGTAATTTTATCAGGTCATTTTCGGTTCTGCTTTTTACTCTTGACCACATGGTCTTTTTAGTGTCGCTCGTTCCGGCCCCGGAAACATAGCAAAAGGTCATGTCCTTGTTTAATTTGCTGAGTGTGGATGCAGTGTGCATCGTGAGTGTGTAAGATATTTTGGTGTACTCTTCTTCGTTTTTTCCGATGGAAGTAGTGCCTAGGCAAAAATAGCAGGCGTTATAATTGCTCAGCTGGCTTTCAATGGAAGAGAGGTCGTATAAGTTGGCGTGAACGATCTCTTTAAGCTTAGGATGTGTGTAGCCGCAGGATTTTCTGCCAAGAACCAACACCTGTTCAACCTCTTTGTGGTTCAGGCATTCATGCAGAACTCCTTCGCCTACCATGCCCGTTACTCCTGTTATGATTGCTTTTATTTTCATAAAAATGTTTTGCCCCAGCCCTAAAGGGTGCAGGGGATTTATTTTCTCCCTTTAGGGTCGGGGTTAATACAAAGATTCCCCATTCGTATTTGTAGTAAGTATATCGCTCATATAATCAAAGAATGGGCGCATCGCGCGGAAAGATTTTACCACCTCATCCAACCCTTTTTTGCTGAGAAGAATTTTCTCCGGAATATCTCTGCCTATCAAAAACTGTTTGTACTTAAGTAGATCGGCAGCCGGATGGTCTTTTTCAAATCCTCTCGGTACGTTGACTAACTTCTCCCCATCCAGTTTTCCGAAATTCTTTTTAAAATCTTTGCTGTCAATTATTTTACGTAAACGTTTTGGTTCTGTCGCAATTTGCTCGCGAATGTGCTTGAGATCATCCGGTTCAGGGTTCCAGAAACCTCCTCCCACGAAACATTTTCCGGGTTCAATGTGAAAATAATAGCCCCCTCTCAGCAATTTGGTAGCGCGAGACATGTGCATGCCAAAATGAGTTTTGTAAGGGGATTTGTCTTTTGAGAAGCGCACATCCCTATAAATTCTGAAAACCGCCTTTTTGCCGGAGGGTGTTTCAATTTTATCATAGCGGTTCATCTGCGCGATCACTGCATCGGCAAAATTTACTACCGCTGCTTGCTGCTCAATGTATGTGTCTTTGTTTGCATTGAACCAGTTACGGTTGTTGTGCTTCTTAATGTCTTTTAAGAAAGTAAATATGGACTTTGGAAGTTGTTGCTGCATTCTTTTTTGCTCTTGGCCAAACGTACGAATATTATGTGCTGAAATTCAAATAAATTTATCTTATGGTAGGCTCAGATATTTATTGAACACTTGCTGGCTGATCTTGTTATTTGCCGAGTAGAACAATATCAGAGGAAGAAAACAAAACATACCTCTTTTGTATCCGCTGAATATCCATCCTTCCATGGAACTACTGGTATAATCTGTATTGATAAAATAAAAAACAGCGACATATAATAACCACGTTGAAAAAATTGAAATCAAAAGTATAACCTGGTCCCTGTTGCTGAAGATGTTTTTAATATTCAGAACAACCATTCCAATAAATAATAGTATAGTGACTCCAAAATACACAGTGCTGAACGTCACGTGTTTGATCTGATCAAACATGCGCCCTAATTTTTCAGGATCCCAGGTTATATGATCAAGTACCGGCTGTGCGAAAGATGCATGCAGGATCTGTTTGATATACCACTGCCATAAGGCCAGCGCAGCAAAACAGGCGAGGCCAAATATCAGTAAAGGAATTTTTTTCTTATTTCTTATACCGTCGAGCAGGATCATAAACCCTCCCCCAGCAGCGAAAACAATGGCTTCCGTTCGTGTCCAGACGGCGAATGCCATAAGCACTACTCCAATTGTAAAATAGTTTTGGTCTTTCTCCGTAAACCAGGTGTATAAGCAGAGCATTCCAATAGAAGTATAAAAGGTACAGGGAATATTGGAGGATGAGATCGTTGAAAATGCCGCGTATTCCGGTGTGATCAATAACAGCAGGGTGAAAAATGCAGCACATAAATGAGTTGAATTTCTTTTCAGGAAGAGGTAGAATGAAGAGATAGTACAGAGAAAAAATATCAGAACAACAATTTGTGAAGAAGTATGCCCAAGCAAATAAGCAAATCCGAAATTAATGGGCGCCAGAGGAGGGTATAGGCTGCGGATGGAATAAACCGGGTTTTCAGAATTGAAGATCGAGCTGTTCAAGGTCCCTTCGGTTGCCATGGCCTTTGCTACAAAATCGTAACCCGCAATGCTGTCGAACTGTACGATGGGCCAGAATAATGATTTGCGTATCATTATATAAGCCACAAACAGGATCACACCCATAAAGAAAAACCAGGATAAGTTCAGCATCCCTGATTTTTTCAGAACATTTTTTTTGAAAATAAGTTCAAATGAAAAGACCGGCCTCATTTTCCGGATGGTGATGATGCTTAGCACAATACCAAGGGCTAATTCAATCCCGATAATAAGATCTATCGACTTGAGAGATATGTGTAAAAGTTCAAAAATGAAAAAGATAATTGAGTTTGCTCCCATTCCTATAGGAAATGCAAAAGAGATCTTTTCAATTGCTTTTATCCTGTAAGCAATAATATTGATAATAGAAAGTCCTAAAAAAAATACTGTAATCCACCCGATGAGCTTCATTTTATATTTTTTAATTGCATGGGTAATACGGAGTATTGTGTTCGTATGTTGGCTTTTACCTCGTAAGGTAATTTGCTATACCCGCAATAGTCGACAATTGCTATGTAGTTTGCTTGCTTATATAATGGTGATGAAGTCTTTTCTCTTTCGTAAACTAATTTTCTCGGATATACAAAATAACTCGACCATTCTTTCGACAGGATAGAGGAGTTAAAATCTGACTTTTTATTTCGGGGCAGGAATATCGAATCAGGAGGCATCAGTATGATCGCATCTTCCGGCGTATTTTCTTTTATGAAGTTCAGGTATTTCCAGGAAAAACCCAGTTTATAATACATCTTTTCATGATAAGTCATGTTGGGAGCTTCATTCATGAATACGAAATTATTTTTTAATAATTTGTCATAGAACCAGCCATACCCGTCATTGTAAGATGCCAGGAGAATTAACAACAATATTGAGCCTGCCAGCATCAGGACATTTTTCAGCAATATTTTGAAATATGAAGGACGGGAAGGAGGGAGAGTGACTATGTGCTGGGCTTTTCTTTTTTTTGCCTTTTTCATCTTTCTGATCAAAAAGGTGTTGCCTATCCAAAAAGAGCGCGGAAAACATCTTCCACTTTTGCAACAGAAATTATTTTTATGCCAAAGTTTTTCTGATTCAGGCCTTTGAGATTGTATTTGGAAATAAATATCTGTTCAAAGCCAAGTTTTTCTGCTTCGGATATTCTGCTTTCGATCCTGCTTACCGGGCGAATCTCCCCTGACAAACCAACTTCTGCCGCAAAGCAAAATTTTTGAGAGATGGGAATATCTTCGCTTGAGCTTAGTGTAGAGCATATAACAGCAAGGTCAATGGCGGGGTCTTCTACTTTTATTCCTCCGGCAACATTCAGGAACACATCTTTTATTCCGAGCTTGAAGCCGCATCTTTTTTCAAGAACCGCCAATAACATGGACAATCGTTTTGCATCAAAGCCGGTTGCGGTGCGCTGGGGTGTTCCGTACACAGCGCTGCTCACCAATGTTTGGATCTCTATCAGCATAGGACGTGCTCCCTCCATCATGGTGGCAATGGCCACTCCGCTCATAGGCTCTTCACGAGCGGTAATTAATATTTCGGAGGGATTGCTCACTTCGCGCAAACCGGTTCCGGTCATTTCATAAATTCCTAGTTCGTTGGTGGAACCAAAACGATTTTTCAATGTGCGCAACAAACGGTAAATATGATGACGGTCGCCTTCAAACTGCAATACTGTATCCACCATGTGTTCCAGCACTTTTGGTCCTGCGAGTAAACCATCTTTGGTGATGTGTCCTATCAGAAAAACCGGAGTTCCGCTTTCTTTGGCGTAGCGCAAAAGTTCTGCGGTGCATTCTCTCACTTGCGAAATACTTCCCGGAGCGGAATCAATGTGTGCGCTGTACATGGTCTGGATGGAATCCACAATTACCAGGTTGGGTTCCAGCATTTCTATCTGCTTGAAAATATTCTGTGTGGAGGTTTCGGATAAAATATAACAGTCCTCATTTTTAATTCCCATTCTATCCGCACGCATACGTATCTGCTGCTCACTTTCTTCTCCCGAAATATAAAGTGTCTTTATTTTTTTCTGCTGAAGCGCCACTTGCAGCATCAAAGTAGATTTTCCGATGCCGGGCTCTCCTCCAAACAAAACCACCGAGCCGGGAACAACTCCACCACCAAGCACGCGGTTCAGTTCTTTATCTGGTAGCTCTATTCTTATTTCTCCGCTTTGTTCGATTTCTGAAATGCGCAGAGGTTTTGTTGCCCGCTGTTTGCTGCTGCCTAGGCCTTTTTTGCGGTCATCATCTGCTTTCTGGATAACTTCTTCAACGTATGTGTTCCACTCTCCACATGACGGACATTTACCGATCCATTTTCCGGATTGTGCCCCGCAGTTCTGGCAGAAGAAG
>JAHEYK010000147.1 GCA_023251625.1 Bacteroidota bacterium | reverse complement strand
ACTGATAGTCAATCCGGTAACCTGACCCTTTGCAGTAATATCGGTGCTTGGGGTTACGCCGACAGAAATCGTAGTTCCATCGCTGAAGCTTGTGCTCAACTTACCTTTTACGGTGTATATATGGTAACCAGCTTTTGCCGTAAACGTATCGGTAAAGGTGGTGGTCAAGCCAGAGACAGCATCTTTAGGTCCTGCGATCGTAGCTCCGGTATCATCAACTACCGACACACCGGTGATATAATCAAAGGTTCCCGCTGATACAGTGTACGTAAGCTTGAGAGATGAGATTGAGACATCCTCACCTTTAGTATCAAAGCCGAATGCGCCGAGGACTATGCCTGATGCACCTACCGGGACATTTCCTGCCGCTACAGTGGCTGATTTCTCAACACGCAATGTTCCTGCGGAAATCGTGTGCTGATATGCGTGGTAGTATGGCTCGCCTGAAGTAATTAATCCTTCACCCGCTGATGTAGTCACATTTGCCGTTGTTCCGTTTGCGGGAAGGATGTAATAACCAAAGGTTGTACCCTTTGCCACCACATCAGTGCGCTTTTGCAGATCAAACTCAATTGTTCGGTTAGAGCCGCCAGTAACATCCGCTTTGATCCCGATATCAACGACTGCGCCCTTATCAAAAGTAACGGCTGGGGTAATGAGTGCAGTGTAATATTTTCCATCTGCGGAAACCGTAGTCGGGTAATCAACGCCCTTGACGGTTACCATCACATTTGCAAGATCACCGGCTCCGGCTGATCCTGCTTGATAGAAGCGAACCTGCTCAAGAGACATAGGTTCTGCTGAACCAACATCCCATCGTACGCCTGATGCGTAGAATTTTGTTGCTCCTACCTGAAGCGATCCTCGCCGTGAACCCGGGTCAAGCGTACCCTTAAGAGGCGATGCTAGGCTACCAAGAGACAATGTTTCATTGATAGTGAAGCCGACTCCGATCATCGGGAATGTGCCATTTACTACCGTAGTACCCGCGTTTACTGAAACAAGTTGGAACTTAATAATTTCTCCTCCATGAGCAAGCTGTCCTGCTCGGTTAAAGGCAATCCACATTTTCTTTGTAGTTCCTTTTGCTACCGTGAATGACTGGTTTAGCGTAACTTGATGAAGTGAGTTAAGCGTCTTTGACAAACCTGTTTGTACCTGATTCTCATCAAGAAGAATTATGCTATCAACCGTAGCGTCATCTGCTTGTCCTACACGCTGGACTAAGAGTGAATTTACCGTCACATCGCCGTCGTTTGACGCCGTAAAGTTAACTCCTAATACAGGGATTCGCGCAGCCGAGAATGGAGCAAGTTGTCCATCTGCCGGCTGGCTAGCTGACATTGCTACCGTCAAACCCGATCCTGTTGGTACCGGTGCCGGTGAGCCGCTCGTTGTCGGAGCTGGTGTCGTTGTCGGTGTTGGCGTCGGAGCTACTGCCACCATTTCAGCATACTTTGCCCGTGAAATTGAGCCAAAGTATCCTGATGCCGGGGTTATTCCGCTCGCTGCCTGCCATGCGGCAACTGCTGATTTAGTAACTTTACCAAAATATCCTTTTGCGCCCGTGTAGGTAAAGTAACCATGGGATTCGAGAACTGTTTGAAGACATGTTACGTCATCACCTTTTGACCCTATGGTAAGGGGGCGAGTAAACGTACATGATCCGGTCATCATTGTTGTTGAATGCCCGGACATTCCTGTTAACTGTGCTTGGAGCGCTGCAATCTGTGCCATCAATGCATCAGTGGTTGAATCCGCCAACGATGCAAACGGCGCAGCTACCGCAACTCCGGAGAGGGTGACTGCAGCAACAATCGTAAGCAATTTTATTTTAATGCCTACGCGGCTGCTGCCACTTCCTTTTGATATCATACTCATAATTGATTTTTGACGTCATTCTGACATGAAGCAACAAATTGTTCTTATACATATAAGAAGATAATTCGTTGCTTCCATCATGTATGACTATCTTAGAAACCGATCCTTACGTTCCAATGTTATATACCTTATATAAGGTAGGTATATACTTAATAGATAGTAAGGAGGGGTTCTGACAAGGGAACACTCGTTTTTTTTGTCCGTCGACACGGACAATATGAACGAGCGGTTTTAAACTGATAATTCTCAATACATTACGTTGGGTCAAGTCCTGCTCTCTTCTTAAGTGCCTCACTATTGCGAGTCATTATTCATAATGCTCTCACAATAGTGAGACACAAAAGAAGCATCGACCGGACATTGAATTTCCCGTAAATAACTCAAATTATATTTTCTCTCGGTGTATTCAATTTTCAATGTTCTTTCCTTACATTTCCCATCTCAATCATTGCAACCGCATTTCAATTAAGATCGATATCCGAATTGAAATGCGAGTACAAAATCATATATGCAAAACAGCCGAAATGTGGCCTTCTTTCAGGAATATGCGAGAGAATACATACATACTCGTACGTTTATTATAAACGCATGAGAATGCTGTGCAAGTACTTACTTATCCACAGTGTGCATACGTATATATATTCTCCTCGTTTACTGTGCACATTCGCAGAAGTTCACCTTACTTTCTCTCAAGTCGTCTGTCAATCTTGACTATTTTTTGATAAATGGTCTCAAAATTAGGAACTTTTGAAGAGGCCGCTATGGGGTACATGTGTACCCATCCGCAGATATTGCCTCATAATTTCAAATTTTTGAGATAGCTCCTAAAGCCCTTCCCTACTTCAGGATGCTTTAGCCCGATCTGTACTGTTGCCTCCAAAAAGCCGAGTTTATCTCCGCAATCATATCGGACACCGTCATATTCGTAGCCGTACATCTCGCCACCGTTCTTTATATAGAGATCAAATATATCGGTTGGAAATAATTCGCCTCCGGGACCAGGTTTCATCTGCGGAAGAAGCTGAAATAATTCCGGCGTATAAATATATTTCCCGATAATGGCCAGATCGGACGGAGCCCTATCAGGAGTCGGTTTTTCTATCAATTCACGGATAAGGTATGTCTTGTTCGCAACCTTTTTTCCGGCTACAACACCATATCGGGAAATGTCTTTTTTCGCAACCTTCTGAAGAGCGATAACCGGTTTTTCGTATTTTTCAAATATATTCATAAGCTGCTTCAAGCAGGGCACCCTTGCATCAATGATATCATCACCGTAAAGAACAGCAATCGGCTCATCATGTCCTATAAGATGGCTGATTTGAAGAAGCGCATGGCCCGGGCCTTTTGGCTCGCCCTGCCGTACATACGTGAATCGCGCAAGCGAAGATATCTCATGGATTTTTTTTGCCAAATCGTGCTTGCCGCGCATATTCAAAAAATGTTCCAGCTCCGCGGAATAATCAAAGTGATCTTCAATAGCGCGCTTTCCCCTCCCCGTCACAAAAATAATTTCCTGAATACCGGAAGCAACAACCTCTTCAACTAAAAATTGAATGACCGGCTTATCCACAAGTACAAGCATTTCTTTTGGCTGGGCTTTTGTCGCGGGAAGAAATCGTGTACCGAAGCCACCCACGGGAATAACTGCTTTTTTTATTTTCATTGTATAAAAGACAGTCCATTATATAAGAGACATTTAATTTGCTTATATTGAATGTCTCCTATTAAAATGTCCTATAAATCAGGTGACGGAGAGAATGACATTGTATCGGATAATGAATATACTGTCCAGCGTTTCTCTCCTTCCTTTTTCAGGATATGTTTATCAACCAAATTCTGCAAGTCCCTCTGAATCGTCTTGGTACTTATCCCCGCAAAGGAGTCAAAGAAATCACTTATTTTAACCCGCTGTGCCTTTTTAATTCGATCAAGGATTATCTCTTGTCTTTCATTAAGATCATCTTGGGATTGAATTTTCTCATGCCTTTCTCGATCCTCAATGTGCTGTTCGCCAAGCGCCTTTTGTTCATCCAATTGTGGCGGTAAAATTTGTTTGCGGTCTCTTCCCTCTTTATTCCTCAATTGAATTTCCAAAAGCATTTTCTCAATATCCGCAAGATCCGAAGCGCCACGCTCTTGGGGCATACATTGTTCCGAACGTTTGGGATTCAACATACTCTGAAGCTGCTGCTTGAGAGCATCTTCAACCGATCCGTATTCTTTTTCAAGAACCGTAAAGTTAACCGCCCGCACATAGTTAAGATCTTTTGAGATAATCAGGTATCCTTTCAGCGTTCGGATTTTTTGAATGAGAAAATTTGCTTCGCGTACCGAATCGGACGAATAGCCATGTTCAACCGCATGCTCAAAAATTTCAGCTGCCTTTGACCGCAGGTGATTACGCAACACTTCGGTCTTGGGAAAAAAATCAGTCACCCTCCAAAGAGCGATGGTAAGCGTAAGAATTCGATGATGCAATTCTTCTTGTGACGGAGGCAATTCAAACATTATCTGTAATGGTAAAGAAAACAAAAAAATAGTCAATCCCGCAAGGGAATAGAGTTCTTGATATCGAGCTGTAAATGAATTGTCTTGCGTTGAGAGAAAACAAATTATTTTTTTAATTAAAAAAATAATGCAGAAAATATGATTTTTGGAATACTGCCGAAATCCTCATCATTGAGAAAATAATTAAAATCATGCTACGATTCATTCATAAAAAAATAATTTAAAAAAAACTATGGCACTCATACCAAAACCATTGCCACAATTTAAAAAAGAAACGCCGGAAGAAAAAAAGAAACGCGGGCAAAAAATTATTATCCGCTTGAAGAAGAAAAATCCGCATGCAAAAATCGCGCTTTCTTTTTCAAACCCATGGGAACTTTTGGTTGCC
>JAHEYK010000146.1 GCA_023251625.1 Bacteroidota bacterium | reverse complement strand
TGGCAAGTTGGGTTAACCTTTTATTCCTATGGCATTCCGGTAGACAAGGTTATAAACCAACATATACACAATACTGAATTGAGAGAAAACCGGGCAAGGACTTCAAAGTATCCTCCCGCATTTGGTATCGATATGCATGTAGACGACTCAGCCGGACTAAGAATTGAAGGGGAGAGATTTAATTTCAGAACAATTATAATAGAAGAACACGACAATAACTGGGGACAAACAGTATTGCTGGGACTATGAAAAGTTACAGCGGTATACACGCCGGGGTTAATTTCTGCCAAGTGACGCGGCTCTCCAACCTCTCTACTTTTTATTTACTTTAGTCCTGGCTGATAATGTAGCGCTATAATCCCCAAACAAACACCCTTTACAAGCCTACAAAACTAGTATATGTAAATCAAGCCGCTGCAATTTGAGCATCTAAAAAATGAAAGAATTACTCAAAAAGAACATCGCAAAACATATTTCACTCTCGGACGAAGAGACGAATGAATTTTGCGATCTGTTTGAAACAAGGCACATCAACAAAAAAGAGTATTTACTAAGAGAAGGGGAAATTTGCAATTTCGAAGGATTCGTAGCCAAAGGCCTTTTTCGCGTTTATCATCTTGATGCCGACGGATTTGAACACGTGCTTTATTTTGCTATTGAAAATTGGTGGATTACAGATATTGATAGCTTTACGAACGAAAGACCATCCAGCCTTTTTATTGAAGCTATAGAAGAATGTGAAGTGCTCCTTATTTCAAAAAAAAATAAAGAATTGGTTTATAGGAGCATTCCGGCGATTGAAAAACTGTTTAGGGTAATGACCCAAAAAACGCACGTATCCTTACAAAGGAGGATGATCGACAATTTAACCCAACTTGCTTATTATTAACACTATCCATCTCATTATCAATTGATTGAAAAATCAATGGTACACAACATATTTTTTCTTTGCAGGAATCATTGATTTGGTATTTGTTGCCTGATAGATCTCCTGAGCCTCTTTTATAGGCCGTGAGGGTTTCCTCAGGCTTATAGTTTTAGTTTTAGTAGGCAATAACAAAGATTGAATGTTTTGGGTATTCATTATTCTGACAATATTTTGCCAATCGTGGTTTATTTCCTTTTTCTTAAGCATGTACCGGACGGTATTGACCAATTGATAAGCCAGTAGGGTCAAATAGATATGTGACTCGACGCGTTCATCGTTCTGGTGATGTATGGGGCGTATTTGCAGGTCAGATTTCAGGCACCTGAATGTGGCCTCTACCTCCCTGATGGTATTATAGATGCGCCATAGCTGGGCCTCCTGTGGTTTCTGGTAGTTGGTTCTGATAAAATACACGCCATGATCTTGCCCCGCTTGGTTCGTTTGCTCTTTTTTGGCCCAGCTAATCTTAGTCACTAATCCTTCAGTAGCCTCTACCTCAAGGGTGTAGTTTCCGCTCACCAGGTGGTTCTTTTGTTTGAGACGCCCTATTCTCTCCCATACCTTTTCTGTTTTTTTAGTCGTCCCCTTTTTGTCAATTCCCTGGGCCAGGCCGTTCAGCTCCTGCTCAAAACGCTGCGATAACTTATCGGTCATCGACTGTTCCTTTACCCTCTTCTGTTCGCTTTTCACATACATCCAGGTATCCGTATAACCTTCGGGGTTAAAGACGGAAAGCTCGATCTGGTTGCCCAGTCGGTCTTTTACAACATGGTTGCCCGCCCCTTCGCCCGGCTGATAGTCTTTTATCCGTTTCCGTGATACGCACACATACTTGATGTTCTCTGCCGATAAATATTCCAGGTTTTCCTCTGACGCAAACCCCGCATCCATAACCACTGTTTTATCCGTGACCGTGCCGCTATGCTTTTTCAGGTCATCAATCATATCTTCGAGCGTTACGATGTCTGCGGTATTTCCATCGTATACCCTTGAATAACGAATAAAACCTTGCTCATTGATCACCCCTGTAAAAACGACCTGTTTGCAATCGTTCCGCTTTTGTTTGTTCCTGCCATACTGAGCCTTTTTACTTGAGGCTTTTCTACCTTCAAAGTGGGTATTGGAAAGGTCATAGATTACCAACGAATCTTTGATTTCAAACAGGTTCACAATCCTGTTGTACAGAAACTGGTCTATAGTGTCCTTGTTTGCGTAGAGCTTATCGGCGATGGAGTACAGATTACGGTGGGAGATGTCCCCCGAGGGTATATGGTACAGCTCGCATAGCCCGCTGTTGTCCTTCAGGTACTGAGAGGTTTTATGTTCGGATGCCGAAAACAAGGCCCGGCTGATAATACCCACATGGGCCAGCCTGCTTTCGTTTTTGCTGAAACCCAATGTCTCAAAACAAGTGCTCAGGTCTAACACTTCCATGATCTGGCTGCACAAATGCTCGCCACCGAAAGTCCTGGAATCTTCTATCTCAATAGATTCAAGGGCGATAGCCTCTGTTTGAGGTTCCTTTTCTTGCGGTGGGATGGAGACGGCGGAACCAAGATCAAGGTCTTTATACTTGATTAAGAACTTGTTATGGTATTGGATTGCCAGGTCTGTTATTTCTTTGGGGTAATTTTCGGCAAACAGGGTCGGTTGTCCGAATATCAGGGCTTGAAGTACATCGAGCAGGTTTTTTCTGTTCCCGGCATCGCCTAAAAGTGGCTCCGACCCAAGGTAAAGGATGTTGCGCTGCTGAACTTTGCCTTCAATTCTGGAGGCTTGAACGAGTTGGTATTGGTAGAATGTTTTACCTTCTTTCGTATTGCTCTTTTTTACCTGTCTGATGAACATGCAGGCAAGATACTAATAATCCAAATACAATGCAAATACCATACCCCACTACAAATGACTTTTTCGAACACAAAACATCGATTAAAGACAATAAAGGCGCTTTTACACCTTGAAAATAGTGAAAATATATGATTTTCTTAGCGGAATTGGCAAGTTGGGTTAAGGATGGGCGGAGCCCATCCGCCGCTGCTATGTAGGGTCTGCTGAAAAACTCATAAACTCATAAAAAGCTATAATTCCAGCCATAGCCGAATCTGTCAATTCGGCTATGGCTGAATTTCTTCTTAATCGAGCCTATTGCGGAAAAACTCAAAACCAATTTTAAATCCAAAAGCCATAGGGATGCCTCCCCGGCCAGTTTGACCAGGTTAAGCACCATAATAATGCAGGCAATCCAGGACTGGCTGGTTTCTTTCAAGCGAGCTTTGATGTTGTTTAAGCCATAAGCCGTTTTGGCTTGCCCGAATTTACCTTCTACCGGATTGCGTTCCCCTGGTCTTACGTGTTCCTTTTTCACCGCCGGAGGTCTGCCAAGGGGCTTGGCCAAGAGCTTGATCCCCATCCCTTTTAGCAGTTTTCTGTTTTCACGGCTGCAATAGATCTGGTCTGCCAAAACCTCTGCCGGGTAATATCCGAAGCGTTTTCGGTACTGCTCCACATAACACTCAATCTGCTTGCCCTCATTAAAAGCATCCCAGCTCAGCTGATCCAGAAATGTATAGCCATCCACCAAAGAGATATGGATCTTAGAGCCAAACTCTACTTTGGCTGTGGTTTTGCCACGGACAATGGGCCTTACATGCGGTTGATGGATACTTACTATCCGGTCTTCCACCGAATGCACCTTTTCATCGAACATCTTTTTTTGTTGCTGATAAAGGGTATGGATCACCATCAGGTATTTTTGTTCCCGGGCTTTCAACGGAAAGTCGTTATACAGATCCAGCAGACGGTTGATACTTTTGAGGTTTCTGGCAACATAACCCAGCTGCTTGCGGATTGCGCTGCGGATCTCCCTCTTGCTTTTCTTTCGCTTTTGGGCAACTTTAAGAAACTCCTTGCGGGCTATCTTACGATACGTGCGCGGCTTCTTGGACAGCAGTCCTGGTTTGAAAAGGGCATCAATGAGTTCCTGGGTCTTCTCCCTGGCTTCATTTAAAAGGCCTAGATCGGTTGGGTAGGCAATATTCTGAGGACAGGCCGTGGCATCAAATAACACACGCCCCTTGTTTTCAGCAGGAATGGCTGCCGGACATGCCTCTTCTTTAATATCGACATCTTCCTGCTCAGATACTTGCTCTTGTTCGGGTTCCGCTGATGGCTCCGTGTCCGAAACATCCTCATTTTCGCGGGCACTCTTCTGTAGATAAAGGTGATGGATTTTTTCGTTAAGTGCATTGATCTGCTCCATGCCCATCCGGTTGCGGAATTCCACGAACAAGGAGGCATCAAATGGGGGATCCGGGTTAAAGCTGGTATAACCCAGAAAGTACTGCATATACATGTTTTCGGATATCTGGGCTACCACTTCACGGTCATCCAGATTGCATATATGCTTGATAACCAGAGAGCCGATAACAACCCGGGGGCTGATGGGAGGCCTGCCTGTGTGACTAACACCGACCTGACGGGTGTATACATTGCAAATTTCATCCCAGGGAATCTTTCCTCCTAATACTACCCAGCGGTTATCTTTGTTCAGCTTTTGGGAAAACGGGGTTTCAAATCCTTCTAAACTAAGCTGGTTTGGGCTAACGTATTCAAGTTTTGGTGCACGCTTTTTTAAACCGTGTTTCATATATCCTTGCACTTATTTTCGCTAATTTCAACATAACTGATTATTTATCAAAAGGAAAGATGTTTTTCAGCAGACCCTATTTAAATTTCAAATTCATTGAAATTATGTTCGAAGCTAAACCATTAGACCTTTTATAATGTCCGTAACGAATCTCAAGCATACTTAAATGATTTGAAAAATTTCCATTTGGTGGCGCTAAACGAATGCC
>JAHEYK010000064.1:5530-16566 GCA_023251625.1 Bacteroidota bacterium | reverse complement strand
TAGTACATTAATAGATATTCTATCTCATATGTAGAGAAAGCCCTGAATGGTCAGGGCTTTTTTTATAACTCACTGCTTAATTTCACTTATTCAATAATTACAACCTTATCTTCAAACTCTACTTTAAATCCCGGAAATATTTTATTTCTTCTTCTAAGCTCCACCACCCCATTCACTTTTACCTGCTCACTGTCGATCAATGCATTAGCCATGCCACCGCTGTCGCACCAACCGACCACCTTTAAAAGCTGGTTCAACTGAATATATTCTCCTTTTATCTTAAATGTTTCCATAGCACTATTTTAAACAAAATTATTAAAAAAGAGATTAAACAATTATCTTTGTGCCATGAATCGCGATGAACAATTTGAGAAATTGAAAGAGGTGCTTAACAAGCACACCACCTGGCCTACGATCTACATGTTCAAGTTCATTATTCCGGCCGATAATAAAAAAATAGCTCTCGTAGAATCCAAGTTTACAGAATCAGCCATTATTTCGCAACATGAATCTTCCACGGGAAAATACATAAGTATTACAATCAAAGAAGTAATGCTAAATGCCGATGCTATTATTGCCAAATACAAAGAAATGAAAGGGATTGATGGATTGATTGCGTTATAGAAAAACACGTGTTTCATGGTCAGAAATGCCCTATTCTTTCTTTTCTTAAATTTGTGAGATTATGATGGAAACCGAACCTTACAAGCCGAAAAATAAGATCCGTATTGTTACGGCCGCATCGTTATTTGACGGACACGATGCTGCCATCAACATCATGCGCAGAATCATCCAGGCAAGCGGTGCAGAGGTGATACACCTTGGGCACGACCGCTCGGTGAAGGAGATCGTGGACTGCGCCATTCAGGAAGATGCGCAGGCAATTGCCATTACTTCCTACCAGGGCGGGCACATGGAATTTTTCAAGTACATGTACGACCTTCTGAAAAAAGCCGGATGCGGACATATAAAAATTTTTGGCGGTGGAGGCGGCACCATTCTTCCTCAGGAAATAAAAGAGCTTCACAAATACGGTATCACACGCATCTATGCACCTGATGACGGGCGGGCAATGGGTTTGCAAGGAATGATCAATGACCTGGTGAAGAAAGCAGACACCCCCTCCAACTCCCCCCAAGGGGGAGGGCAAAAAAGTTTTCTTACAAATGGATGGGGGGAAAATTTACATTCGAAGGATTGGAAGACCATGGCGCAACTTATTACTTGCGCAGAAAATGATACTGCAACATTCAATAAATTATTAGGCAATAGTTCTGGTAATGCAAAAAAGAAAATAAGCAATACTTCCTCACCCTTGGGGGGAGGACAGGCGGGGGTGGTTCCTGTTATTGGAATTACAGGTACAGGCGGTGCCGGAAAATCATCTCTCGTGGACGAATTGGTCAGAAGATTTTTAATTGATTTCAAGGAAAAAACTATTGCAATCATTTCAGTGGATCCATCCAAGAAAAAAACAGGAGGAGCGCTTTTAGGCGACAGGATCCGGATGAATTCCATATCGAACGATCGCGTGTATATGCGTTCGCTCGCAACGCGCCAATCCAATCTTGCACTCTCCAAATATGTTCAGGAAGCGGTGAATGTGGTAAAAGCCGCAGGATATGATCTCATCATTCTTGAAACATCCGGCATTGGCCAAAGCGACACAGAAATTCTCGACCATTCGGACCTTTCACTCTATGTAATGACTCCCGAGTATGGAGCCGCAACGCAACTTGAAAAGATCGACATGCTTGATTTTGCGGATATCATTGCGCTTAATAAATTCGATAAGCGCGGTGCCATGGATGCCCTGCGTGATGTAAAAAAACAATTCAAGCGTAACCACAAAAAATTTACTGAGCCGGATGACAAGCTGCCTGTATTCGGAACCATTGCATCTCAGTTCAACGACCCGGGAATGAACCGCTTATATAAAGTGGTGATGGAAAAAATTTCGGAGAAGTCAGGAGTAAAACTGCAATCCAAACTCACTGCTTCCGATGAGATGAGCGAAAAGATCTTTATCATTCCTCCTGCACGGGTGCGTTACCTTTCTGAAATTTCGGAGAACAACCGCAGTTACGACCAATGGGTGAACGAACAAAGTGAGGTAGCGAATAAACTTTTTTCATTGCACAATACCATCCTTTTACTAGGGGGACCAGATCTAATGAAGGATGATGGTGTTAGCTCTCCTCCTTCCCAAGGAGGAGTACCCGCAGGGGGAGGTGGTTTCACCGGAAAGCATGCTAAAGGATTAATGAATCACCCTGAGCTAAAAACTTTCCGCAGAGAATTACGAAACAACTTAACACCTGCTGAAGCAAAACTTTGGTCCATTTTACAAAAAAGAAAATTAGATGGTAGAAAGTTCAGAAGACAGCATTCCATTGGCCCCTATATAGTGGACTTCTTCTGTCCAGAAGAGAAACTGGCTATTGAAGTAGATGGCAATTACCATTATAACGCAATTGCTGCGGACTACGATAGCGAACGCACTATATTTTTAAATACTTACGGAATAAAAGTTATAAGATTTGAAAACAAAATGGTTTTCGAGCAACCGGATATTCTTCTGGAAGGAATTAGGGAGGAATTTGGATGGAAAAACCAAACCACCCCTTTATCCCCTCCTTTGGAAGGAGGGGAGCTAACAGCCGCTCTCATCAAAAAATTTCAGTCCTTGATCAAAGACCTGACTCCGAACAATTGGGAAATAGTTCGCGGCTGGCAGAAAAAAATAAAACAATACAAGGGCGAATATTATATTTTCAAGGTGCGCGACAAGGAAATAAAGATCAAAACGCACACAGAAAGTTTATCACACACACAAATTCCGAAAGTGGCGGTGCCCCGCTACGAAGCCTGGGGAGAAATCCTGCGCTGGGTGCTGAGCGAAAATTTTCCCGGAGAATTCCCCTATGCAGCAGGCGTATATCCTTTCAAACGCACCGGTGAAGATCCTGCCCGCATGTTTGCAGGCGAGGGTGGCCCCGAACGTACGAACAAACGCTTCCATTATGTTTCTACTGGATTACCCGCCAAAAGATTATCTACTGCATTTGACAGCGTAACGCTTTATGGAAGAGACCCTGATCTTCGCCCCGATATTTACGGCAAGATAGGCAACTCCGGTGTTTCGATCTGCTGCCTCGATGATGCAAAAAAACTCTACAGCGGGTTCAATTTGGCTGACCCGATGACCTCTGTGTCGATGACCATCAATGGCCCGGCCCCTACCCTCACTGCTTTCTTCATGAATGCCGCGATCGACCAGCAGTGTGAAATATATATCAAGGCAAACGGCCTTGAGAAGCAAGTTGAGAAAAAAATAAATGATATTTTCAAAAAGCGCGGCACCAAACGTCCTGCCTATCAGGGAAAACTACCGAATGGCAATCAAGGATTGGGCTTGATGCTGCTTGGCGTAACAGGTGATCAGGTGCTGCCAAAAGATGTTTACCAAAAAATTAAAGTGGAAACGCTGAAGCAGGTTCGCGGCACTGTACAGGCAGATATTTTAAAAGAAGACCAGGCACAGAATACCTGTATTTTCTCTACAGAATTTTCCTTGCGTGTAATGGGTGATGTACAACAGTATTTTATCGAGAATAATGTTCGGAATTTTTATTCCGTTTCCATTTCCGGCTATCACATTGCCGAAGCAGGGGCAAATCCTATCACGCAGCTTGCCTTCACGCTCGCCAACGGTTTCACGTATGTGGAATATTACCTTAGCCGAGGAATGAACATCGATGACTTTGCACCCAATCTTTCTTTCTTCTTCTCTAACGGCATTGATCCCGAATATGCAGTGATAGGACGTGTTGCTCGCAGGATCTGGGCAAAGGCGATGAAGAATAAATACAAGGGCAACGAACGCTCTCAGATGCTGAAATATCATATTCAGACATCCGGAAGGAGTTTGCATGCGCAAGAAATCGATTTCAACGATATACGCACCACGCTACAGGCTCTTTATGCAATTTATGATAATTGCAATTCTCTTCACACCAACGCATACGATGAGGCCATTACAACTCCCACTGAAGAATCTGTTCGAAGAGCTATGGCCATTCAGCTGATCATCAATAAGGAACTTGGATTATCAAAAAATGAAAATCCACTGCAAGGTTCTTTCATCATAGAAGAATTAACCGATCTGGTTGAAGCGGCAGTGCTTGCTGAATTTGACAAGATCACGGAGCGCGGAGGTGTATTAGGCGCTATGGAAACCATGTACCAGCGCGGAAAGATCCAGGAAGAAAGCCTTTATTATGAAACGCTGAAACATACCGGAGAATTTCCCATTATCGGTGTGAACACCTATTTATCTTCCAAGGGCTCTCCCACGGTCCTTCCAAAAGAAGTGATCCGTGCCACAGAAGAAGAGAAAAAATACCAGATCAGCATGCTGAACCAGCTTCACAAAGGAAGCGAAGATGTTTCTCACAAACTCCTGCGCGAATTACAGCTGGCCTCCGTACAGAACAAAAATATATTTGAAGCGCTGATGGAAGCAGCCAAATATTGCTCCCTTGGGCAAATTACTGCGGCCTTGTTTGAGGTTGGGGGCCAATATAGACGGAACATGTAATGATGAAACAAATAATTCTTCTCTCAGCTTTTATTACACTGCTCCTATCCTGTAGCACAGACCCTCCTGCGCAACTGGCAGAGCTGCAAAAAGAAAATCAGCTGCTGAAAGTAGAATCCATGATCAAGGATTCCACCATTAAAAAATTTGTCCGCTCATTCAACCAGATTATGTGCAACCTGGATTCCATTGCTGCAACGCAAAAGGCGATCAGTGTTAAAATGAAGGGAAAGAAAAAGATGCAGTCAGTAGAGAAAGAGAAGGTCATGCAGGATATCGAGATGATCAACTCACTGATGGAGCAAAATAAAAATATCGCCTCCACCATGAAAGTAGATTTCTCTTCCGCTAAATTAAATTTTACCGAATTTGACATGATGCTCAAAAATGTGCAGGGCCAGATTGATGAAAAGAACTCGGAAATAAATTCACTCAAGAAAAATCTGGGCGATGCCGATGTGGCTTACAATACCTTTGATTATACATTAGACCAGCTCACCACCATTAATGTTGAAATGGAAAAGAAAGCCAAAGAGCAGCAGGCCATCATTGACAAGCAAGTGCAGCAACTGAATACAGCTTATTATATTTTGGGTACCTATAAAGAACTGAAAGATGCCGGTGTAGTAGCAAAATCAGGATTAATGCGGGTTGAAAATACACTCAACAACTTCAATACATCCAAATTTGTAAAGATCGATCTGCGAGAAACAAAAAACATTAATGTCTGGACCAGCACATTCCGTATCCTCACCAATCATCCTCCCAATTCCTATAAAGCAGCCAGAAATTCTCTGGTAATCACCAACCCCGATGAATTCTGGAAATTATCAAAATATCTGGTGGTGATCAAAGACTAGAAAATACCGGCTCTCTTTCAGCCAGCATGTCCTCTCCCAAAAAAATTCTTATTTTTATCAAGCACTTAATTGGATTTGATGCTACAAGATTTTTGGAAAAAAATAACTGACCGCGGCATTACTCCCGACCTTGATTTCAATATACGAAACAAGATCCGGATTTTCAACTCTTCGATTTTTGTCATAGGTTCCATTTATCTTTTCTACACAGCTATTGGGTTGCTGCGGGGCCACCACCTCGCTGCTTTCCTCACATTTCTATCCTGGGCTATAAGTGCTTTCTGCCTCATGTTGATGAGCAAGAGAAAGTATGAATTTGCTTATCACATTACCGCCTCTCTTGGAATAATATTTCTTTTTACTTTTTCACTGCTGTATGGAGATGCAAACCTGACTTATATTTTTTTTCTATTCATACCGGTAGCCGCTATAGTGTTGTTTGACAATTTTACAGTCTGTTTTATATATTTTATTGCCACCGTCATTTCTATTATCGCTGTTAAATTGTTTTTTCTGAATTTTCATCCTTACTATCCCGATGAGGAATTGAATAAGTTCCTGGGATTCCTGAATATCTTTTTTACCACCTCCCTTCTATACCTCGCGGTCCGCATGTTCAAATATGAAAATCTTGTTTATTCCAAAGAGATCAACCACCAGCGAAAACTGCTTGAAGAAAAAAATAAAGACATCACCGACTCGATCAACTATGCAAAAAGGATCCAGACAGCTTTGATGGCGTCCGATTCACTGCTCACTAAAAACCTTCCTGAATATTTTATTCTCTATAAGCCAAAAGACATTGTAAGCGGTGATTTTTACTGGGCGGAAAAACTGCAGGATAAATTTCTGATCGCAACCTGCGATTGTACAGGGCACGGGGTACCCGGAGCATTCATGAGCTTGCTGGGAGTTTCTTTCCTCAATGAGATCACAAAAGAAAGGAATATTACCCGCCCCGACCTGATCTTCAATCACCTGCGTGACGATATCATCAAAGCGCTGAACCCCGAGGGCAAGGAAGAAGGAAAAGATGGAATGGATGCAGTCCTCTGCAGTTTTGATTTCGCAAAAATGGAAATGGAAGCATCCTGTGCAAATAACCCGATGTGGATCCTCCGGAACAACGAGTGGATAGAGATAAACCCAGATAAATTTCCAATCGGCATGCAGGGAGATCTGAAACCATTTTCACTCCAAAAATTCCAGCTTCAAAAAGGAGACCTGATCTATACCTTTACAGACGGCTATGCAGATCAGTTTGGGGGAGAAAAAGGAAAGAAATTCAAATACAAAAACTTGCAGCAGGTGCTTTTTGATCATTCATCAGAGAGCATGGGTGGTCAGAAAAAAATCCTTAACGATACCATCGAAAAATGGAAAGGAGACCTGGAGCAGGTGGACGATATCTTAGTAGTCGGGATCAGAGTGTGACCCCTATAGGTTTACAACATTTTTCCTCTCTGTAATTTTAAAATATTATATTTGCGGCCTATAAATAAAAAACTATAAAATGAAAAAACAATTACTCATTATTTCTACCTTATTTGTTGCGGTTGCTGCCAATGCACAATGGACAAATCAGGCAACCGGCTACACAGCCGTTTCACGCGGAGTACGCGATGTTTGCGCAGTGGATGCAAACAATGTATGGATCTGTGCTTATGACGGTACAGCAACCAAGGCAAAAGTGCAGGATTTTTCCAAAACAACCGATGGTGGAACTACCTGGACACCCGGAAAAATTACTACAGCCAATGCCAATTATGAATGGTCAAACATCAGTGCTATCAGTGGAACCACTGCCTGGGGATGTTTTTACGATGGAGTTGGCGGCGGAGGCGGAGTTTATAAAACTACCGATGGAGGTGCAACCTGGAGCCTTCAAACTGTAGGTTATACTACAGCGTCTTTTCCTGATATCGTTCACTTCTGGAACGCAAACAATGGCGTAACGATTGGCGATCCTGCAGGTGGATATTTTGAGATCTATACAACCACAAATGGCGGAACAAGTTGGACCCGCACTTCTACTGCAAATATTCCTGTACCCCTTGCTAATGAATATGGTATTGTAAACGTATTCAACGTTCAGGGTAACACTATTTGGTTCGGAACCACTGCAGGCAGATGCTACAAATCAACCGACAAAGGAATGACATGGTCTGTTTCTGTAGTTTCTACTACTGCAACTGATATGGTATCGGATGTTGCTTTCAGAACTCCTATGGAAGG
The DNA here is from genome assembly GCA_023251625.1 of Bacteroidota bacterium. GTDB lineage: Bacteria > Bacteroidota > Bacteroidia > Palsa-948 > Palsa-948 > Palsa-948. The sequence goes on along the minus strand of JAHEYK010000064.1, from coordinate 8,871 downwards.
GATCGCATGCACTTATGATCAGGGCGGAACTATTTTTTCGCCTTACATGACCTCGGACGGAGGTGCTACCTGGACATTCCTTTCTGTTTCTTCCGGAACATTCTTTGGCGCTGACCTTGAAGTGATCCCGAACAGCTCAGCGTATGTGAGCACAGGCGCAAACACAACAGTATCTATTGGATCTTCGTACAGCGTGGACGGTGGAATAAACTGGGTTTTGATCGACACAGCGATCCAGCGTACAGCACAAGGATGGGTGGACGGATCTACAGGATGGTGCGGTGGATTCAACACCAGCGCAACTGCTGACGGGATCTTCAAATATTCAGGTGCTTCATTAGGCGTTACCGCTCTTAACAGAGACGATGCAAAAATGCGCATGTTCCCAAATCCTTGTAACGGTCAATTTACCGTTCAGATAGGAGGAGCAGAAACTAAAGATGCTATGGTAACTATTGTGGACGTGGCAGGAAGTGTTGTATACCAACAAAACGTTTCCAACAGATCGGTTACCATTGAAAAAGGATTTGACCTCCCTAACCTCTCCAAAGGCCTTTACTTTGTGAATGTAAAGAACGGAGCAACCCTCTTCTCTGACAAACTGATCGTTAAGTAATATTCTTTTATTGAACGTTGAAAGTCCCGATGATAACCATCGGGACTTTCTTTTTTACAAGGATTGAAAAACTTAATATCTTAGAAAGAAATTAAAATACATTTGAGTTAGTGTCGTTGATCGTGAAATCATGTCGAGTACCCACCTAAAAAAATCAGCTTTACTTGCTGTACTTTGTTGCAGTTGCATTTTACCTCATGCAACGGCCCAAGAAAACATTGCCACGGTAGGTTTTCAATACAGACCCATCATACCAAGTGCTTTTTTCAACGTAAAACCTCAAACGGTATCCCTGAATGGAATTGATTACACTGTTTCGCCCAAAACAAGTTATTCGGCAGGCATGATCATCAGGCGCGGATATACTAAAAGATTTACCCTGGAAACCGGGATCAACTATACCAAAAGAAATTTCGGGCTCACTATCACCGATACAACCTTTACAGGCAATACCGGCTTCACCATCGTTGGTTATGAAATTCCTTTGCAGCTTCTGGTCTTTCAGAAATTTTCCGAATACATTTTCATGAATGCCGGTTTTGGTTTTTCTGTTGATATGTATGCCTCCGATGTTCAGACTCGTGACACCTATTTTTTTCATAAGTCATACCGCCACGGTGTCTTTCAGTTGGCCGCACTTGCCAATCTGGGAGTTGAATACAGGACCAAAAAGAACGGCTACTTCTATATTGGCTCTTCCTACCATCTGCCTTCTGATTATATCTATGGAACAGTGATCCGATACGAACCTTTACAACAGATCGGCAGGATGAAACTCTCCGGAAATTACCTTACACTTGATTTCCGGTACTACTTCCACGAAGAACCTCTCAAGCCCCGAAAGAAGAAAAAGAAAGAACAGTAAACAATAAGCAACCACAAGTTACCTGTATTTTATATCTTCGCATACTAAATTTATTCCAATGAAAACTTTTGTTTATGTATTGTCTGTGGTTTACCCGCCTTTGGCGAGGCTCGCCTTTTGGGGCGGCTGCCTGTCACTGATCTCCTGTGGAAACGGAAATGAAAACGCTTCAAACCCGTATGAAGACAGTTTAAAGAACGTCAATCAAAGCCTCAGCGGACAAGTAGTGGCTAAAGACTCTGCCATCTTCGGATTCATCCGTTCTTACAACGAAATTCAGGATAATCTGGACGTGATCAAAGAAAAAGAAAAGCTGCTTACCACTTCCAGTCAAACCGGGGAACTTGATCAGAATCAAAAGGACAAGATCATAAACGATATACAGGCTATCTATGACCTGATGGTGAAGAACAAACAAAAACTTTCTTCGGTAAATAAAAAATTAAAGAAAGCCAATCTTAGAATTTCAGAATTCGAATCCATGGTGACACGCCTCAACAACCAGATCATGGCTAAAGATGCTGAGATATCGGAACTGAAAGCTCAACTGGAAAAACTGAACATTGAATTTTCAGAAGTTACCCTGAACTACGAAGCAGCACAGGAAATGCTGGAAGAAAAAACAGGCAAACTCAACAAAGGGTTTTATGCTTTCGGAACCTCTAAAGAACTTATCAAACAAGGCGTACTTACCAAAGAAGGCGGCTTTATAGGAATGGGAAAAGCGGAAAAACTTAAATCTGACTTCAACAAAAATTATTTTACACAAATTGATGTTAGCGAAACCAGTTCCATCACCCTTGCAAGCAAGAGCGCAAAACTCATCACAGTTCATCCGAGCGGTTCGTATAAATTTGAGGGGCCTGATGGTAAAACGGAAAAGCTGATCATTACCAATCCCGAAGAATTCTGGAGCACATCAAAATACCTGGTCATTGTTGTTCAATAGTACCGTATGAAAATAAAGTTTGCATTTTTTTTATGGGCTTGCTTGATCTGCGTAAGCAGAATATATTCGCAAACTTCAGGTGGCGACACTTCAGGATATCAATGGGCAAACAATTTTGATCCCCTGGGGCCTGTTTATAAATGGAAAGACATTAAATCGCCTGCTAGATTAGTGGCCGGCCTGCGTGACGATAATTCAACAGGCCCGATCAACATTGGGTTTCAATTCAACTATTACGGAGTAGATCAGGATTCTATCTGGATCGGTTCAAACGGATGGATATCATTCAGTACACTCGGGAACATTACAGCTCCCTTCCTGCCTATCCCCTCTCCGGCTTCACCCAATGTTTTTGTTGCCGGACTTTTATCTGACATGACCCTGATCGCATCCAATGACTCGGCAGTGCCCGGAGCTGCGGTTTATTGGTGGAGCAACTATGTCGATTCAGTCATCATTCAATATGACTCGGTTCCTTTCTGGGATACAGCACCCCCGGGCTATTCGGGAAGAAATACATTTCAGATCATTCTGAGCAAAGCCTGGAATTCAAACATGATCACCCTGCAGTATAAAAAACTCATCAACAGCACACCTCCATACGATCTGATCAACACGGGGTTAAAAACCGGCATTCAGGATTCGAGTTATATCGGGCTGCAGGTGCTCTCTGATACATTCCCGCCTGATTCCTCGGTGGTTACGTTTTACTCCCATCATACGTTATCTACGAACGATTTGGCAAATACCGGCATATCACTCGGGCAAAATTTACCCAACCCAAGCAGAGACCTCACAATCATTAATTATTCGATAAAGGAAAGAGGCAACGTAAGGCTCTTAGTACAAAATATAATTGGCGAACCGATCGAAAATTTCGCTTTCGGAAATAAACCGGCCGGCGAACATTC
>JAHEYK010000064.1:0-5430 GCA_023251625.1 Bacteroidota bacterium | reverse complement strand
GCAACCGCATGGTACTGGACAAATAGTTCGGATTCTATCATCTTCCAATATGACTCAGTTCCTTATTGGGTAAATAATGCAAACGGTTATGATGGAAGATATACCTTTCAGGTTATCCTGAGCGGAGTAGACAGCTCTATCACCATTCAATACAAGACCGCTACTGCCGGAACTTCTGCATACAGTATGTCTACAGAAGGACTTCAAACCGGTATAGAAAATTCAAACGGTCAAATTGCTCTGCAGGTATTATCCAACGCGTTCCCTACTGCGAGCACAGCCGTTAAATTTTATTACCCAAACCCTGTTACTTACCAGGTATTTGACGTAACTCCGGGATGGAATCAAAACTCCGATAATGGCGGATTCTTTGTATCAGCTATGGGAAGCCCTGTAAGCCTTACAACAGATATACAGAACTCCGGAAATCAAAGTGTAACTGCAGTAGGTGTGAGCGGACAGGTATTTGATGCTGCCTTAACTCCGGTTTGGACCAATACACTCACCGTTTCAGCTCTCGCTGTCGGTGCAGACTCCATGTTTGCTTACCCGACAACCTACAACCCAAATACAGTGGGAAGGTTTTTATATCAGTCTACTACCTCGTTAGCTTCTGATATAAACCCTGCCAATGACATTACAGGTACCGAAATGGTAGTTGTTGATACAACAAAACCTGTAATTGGCTTATCCTATACCGATACTGTTCCTGTTGGTGTGTTAAGCTGGCAAGGCGGAACAGGTGGAGGTGCCGTATATTTTGTGCCTCCTTTTTATCCTGCTACCCTTGTATCTACTGATTTCTTTATCGCTAATAAAAATTCAAAAGGATTCAGAGGTCAGATCTCCGATGACGATGGCCCTAACGGTACTCATGGAACTGTCCTGTTTGAGGACTCTCTCAAAGGAGCGTCAGTAACTGCTAACTCCATGAATAAAATAAATATCACTAAACCTATTGTGATCACTTCAGGTGGTATTTATGTTGCCTGGTTGATGATCGGAGATTCTATCGCGCTCGGCACAGATAATACTTCTCCTCTTTCACTCAGAAACTATGAGATCATAGGTGGTGCATGGGGAACTTACCGCAATAATTCTGCGGAAGACCTGATGATCCGTCAGAATATCGCCCAATACAATTTTGGTAAGATCACTACTTCTACAACCAACGATGCATGTCCTTCTAACCTTACCGGATCTGCAACCGTTAGCGTTACCCCCGGCATGTCTCCTCCTTACACGTACATGTGGAGCCCCGGCGGTGCAACAACTACTTCTATCACCGGCCTTGCTGCAGGAAGTTACACTTGCACGATCACAGACAGCTTGAACATTGTTAAAGATGTGGTAGTTCCTGTTTACAACAACATAGCGGTTACCATCTCTTCTTCAACCGATGTAACTTGTTTTGGCGGAAGCAACGGTGCTGCAACAGTTTCTATTGGCGGAACAGCTCCATACACTTACCTGTGGACTCCGGGTGGACAAACTACTTCTGCTGTTACAGGATTATCTGCTGGCGTTTACACTGCATTGGCTACCAACAATGACGGATGTACTAATGCTGTTAATGATACCATCAAAACACCTGCAGTTATTGCTGCTACATATTCCCTTACCAATTCATCATGTGTTGGAAATGACGGAATGATAAATGCATCAGTGACCGGTGGAACAGGCGCATACACATATGCTTGGGGAACAACACCTGTTCAAATAACCGCTACTGCAACCGGACTGGCTGCTGGCACGTACTCACTTGTGATTTCAGATGCAAACGGATGTACCTCTACATCCTCTGCTACTATTTCAAATATTCCATTCACAACAGCTGCTGCCCAAACAACTTCTGTAACATGTTACGGAGGATCGGATGGCTCAGCAACAGGCAGCCCAACTACAGGCGGAACTGCACCTTACACCTATGTTTGGGCAACCACTCCTGCTCAGTCAGCAGCCGTAGCAACCGGACTGTCTGCCGGAGTATATAATGTAACCGTGACCGATGCGAAGGGTTGTACCAGCGTATCATCAGCTACTATTTCAGGACCTGCTGCAGCAATGCTTGCACACCTTTCCGGAACCCCTGCTACAGCAGCCGGTAATGACGGAACAGCAACTGCTACCCCTACAGGCGGAAAAGCTGCGTATACCTATGCATGGTCTAACGGACAAACATTTAAAACTATTATCGGACTTACTCCCGGCAATTACACTTGCTGCATAACAGATACTAAAGGATGTACAGTTTGTGATACCATCAATATCATGCTGGATGGGGTCAATGAATTGTATAGCGGAGCTTCTATTGTTGTAAGCCCAAATCCGTTTACAACTGCAGCTAATGTGAAGATCGACCTGGTAAATCCTACACATGCAAAACTTATCTTCACTGTGTACGATCTGTTCGGAAGAGCAGTTGAAACAGTTGATCTCAGCACTGCAAAAGGCGGATCTATTGAATTCGTGCTTAATCGCGGATACAACATTCCGGGTGGAATGTACTTCTACCGGTTAGAGGATGATAAAAAGATCCTGACAACAGGAAAGTTACTGGTTCAGTAACCTCTTTCAAGGGCAAGCAAAGATTGCTTGTTTTTGGACTAATAATTATCCAAAAAAGCCGTTCTTAAATAAATTAAGAGCGGCTTTTTTTTTACACTTTTTTTTCGTTCCTTCGCCCCTTCATTTTTTGCATGAAATTGATATTGGCCATATCGCTCTTTCTGTCCGGCATGATAGCTCATGCTGGGTCTGACATGCCTAAACCCAAGGACAAGCCTAAGAAAGACAGCCTCACAACAACAGTTCATAGGCCTTTCTTCAAGCACAAACGCGAAGAATCTTCACCAATTATTGAAAAAATGAGCGATGCACAGCTTATGCTGCTCATTGACCATATGTTTGAAGCTTCCTATATGCCTCCGGACCTCTGGAGCCAGGTAATGCTCGAAACAGCTAAAAGAAACCTTAGCAAGCTGAACAGAAGGGATTTTGAAATGGACCTCAGCTCCCATGAATCAGGATGCCTGATGATAGAAAAACTCATTCCTGATTCAGTGGCCCCGGCTGACGGGAACATGGCCAATTTATATCCTGCTTCTGAGTATTATAACGAATGGGCAGAAGACCTTTCAATTCTTTTCAAAGACAAATTTGCTGCTGACACAACCTACAATATAGAGCTTGAGAATGCAGAATACGGTTGCTTCAAAATGCCATCTTGGGGGCCCATGTCTTCTCCTTTTGGGGTCAGGCACAACCGCTATCACAAAGGCATTGACATTCAAATGCGCAAGGGAGACACTATCACATGTGCCTTTGACGGCATGGTACGTTTTGCACAGAAAAAAGGCGGCTACGGAAATGTGGTGATCGTTAGACACTACAACGGTCTTGAGACTGTTTATGCTCATCTGTCAAAAATAAAAGTTCAGGAAGGAGATGTGATCGGTGCCGGAGACCTCATCGGCCTTGCCGGAAGCACGGGGCATTCTACCGGACCGCACCTACACTTTGAAGTTCGTTTCATGGGCGTGCCGGTTGACCCTCAATATTTTATTTCTTTCGATTATGGAAGCTTAAAATACAATTCTGTTGTGCTGAAGAAGAACAAGAACGGAAACCTTTGTGCCTTCCATCCCGGCACAGAATTTCACACTGTTACAAAAGGAGAATCATTTGCTGATATTGCAAATCACTATGGCATTACGGTGCTAAAGCTTCGCGCCATGAACGACATTGCCCCCAGGCAGTATATGCGCCTCAAACAAGGACAAGTTCTCCGCGTGAGATTTGTTGAACCCGTTGAATCAGCTTCAAAATAAATTCCTGTGCGCTTTCTCGTCATCCAAACAGCATTCCTAGGGGATGTAATACTCGCCACGTCTGTTGTAGAGACACTCCATGCCAAGTTTCCGGACGCAAAAATTGATTTCCTGTTGAAGAAAGGGACTGAATCCGTATTGGAAAACAACCCGCTTATCTACGAAATACTCCTCTTAGACAAAGAAGCAGGCAAACTGAAAAATCTATTTGCACTTGCAAAAAAAGTAAGAGGCAACAAATACGATCAGGTGATCAACCTGAATCGCTTCGGAAGTTCAGGATTTATCGCATGGCGCTCAGGCGCAAAGGAAATTATAGGCTTTGACAAAAACCCATTCTCTTTCTCTTATACAAAAAAAATAAAGCACGAAATAGGAAACGGCAAACATGAAGTTGAACGAAACAACGAGTTAATAAAACATTTGACCAGTCTTCCGGCTTCAAAACCAAAACTCTATCCCTCGCCAGAAGACGCCAACGCAATTCATCACATTATCCATTATCCATTACCCATTAGCCATTCGTATGTTTGTATCGCTCCTGCCTCCGTCTGGTTCACCAAACAATTTCCAAAAGAAAAGTGGATAGAGTTTATTCATTCAACGGATGCTTCTCTTTCTATTTGTTTGATAGGTGGAAAAGATGATTTTAATTTATGTGAAGAAATTAAATCCCTCGCCCCTCGTCCCGCGTCCCGCGTCCTCAATCTGGCAGGCAAACTCTCCATCCTTGAAACCGCCGCCCTCATGCAAGGAGCAAAAATGAATTACGTGAACGACTCCGCACCTATGCACATCGCATCGGCCATGAACGCACCAGTTACTGCAATTTACTGCTCTACTGTTCCCGCATTTGGCTTTGGGCCATTATCTGATAATTCGAAGATCATTGAAACAAAAGAAAAATTAGATTGCCGTCCTTGCGGGATCCACGGACATAAAACCTGCCCCAAAGGACATTTTAAGTGCGCATACACTATTGAGATAAAAGATATTCTGAATGCCTGAACAGGAAATACAAAACAAAACGTCATTGCGAGGGAGTCAGCGACCGAAGCAATCTTTTCTGTGAGATTGCTTCCCTGCCCGTCCGGCAGGCGGGGCTTCGCTCGAAATGACGAACACTATGGAACAAGAATTGCAAAATGCACTGAAAGTTTTACGCGAAGGCGGAACCATCCTCTATCCCACCGACACCATCTGGGGGATTGGCTGTGATGCAACCAATGAAAAGGCGGTAGAAAAAATTATAGAGATAAAAAAAAGAAATTCCCTCCCCTCTCCTGCTTTAGGAGAGGGGCTGGGGGTGAGGTCCAAGTCATTCATCATCCTCGTTTCCGACCCCGGCATGCTCAACCGTTTTGTAAAAAATATACCCGAACTTGCCTGGGACCTGATCGATGCAAGCAATGCGGAAGACGATGATGAAGCAAAACCACTCACCATCATTTACGATGGCGCCAGAGGCCTGGCAAAAAATGTAATTGCAGAAGACGGCAGCATTGGCGTACGGCTGGTAAGGCGTGAAGCGCATGATCTCTGCCACCGGTTAATACACAAATTTGGAAAACCCCTTGTTTCCACTTCTGCAAACATCAGT
>JAHEYK010000145.1 GCA_023251625.1 Bacteroidota bacterium | reverse complement strand
GTTGCAGGTTTTCTGAACAGGTTCTGGAGATTGTTTCATGAAGAAATTAAGGTTTCTAATATCGAGTTAAAAGAAACATTTAAGATTTCGGAAGATGCACCCACAAAACCTGAGTTAAAGGTTTTACATAAAACGATCAAAAAAATTCAGCAGGATATTGAAAATTATTCTTTCAATACTTCTGTAAGCGCGTTCATGATCTGCGCCAATGAACTCACAGATCTAAAATGCAACAAGCGCGCAGTCCTCGAGCCGATCGTAATTTTACTTTCTTCTTTCGCTCCTCATATTGCTGAAGAGTTGTGGGAGAAACTCGGGCACAAACAAAGCATCACATTCGCATCATTCCCAAAATACGATGAAGCGCTTATGACGGAAGATTCATTTGCTTATCCAATTTCCTTCAACGGAAAAATGCGTTTCAATTTGGAGCTTTCGCTCAGTTTAACACCTGAACAGATCGAAAAGGAAGTGCTTGCCAATGAACAGTCTATCAAATTTTTAGAGGGAAAACAGCCTAAAAAAGTGATCGTTGTGCCTAAAAGGATCGTAAATATTGTCATATAGGCAGTAGATTTAGTTAAATAAGTGCATTGGTTAATTTGGCATGTAAATTGTGCATCTGACAACATGATTTCTCATAAAAATAAAGCAACTTTTTTTATAGTGACATTTTTGTCGTTTGGTTTTGTAATAAATCACAATCGAAACCTTGCTATTCCTAATCAACTAATTAACCAATTAGCCAATCAACCGGCTGTTCCACAAGATCAGCTGCGCCAGCAACCCAATGAAGCTTTCAAACGCGGAGAAAAATTAAAATACCGCATGCATTACGGGTTCATCAATGCAGGTGAAATTGTGATGGAAGTGCTGGATGAGAATAAACCAATAGGAGGAAGAAATACTTTTCATGTGGCGGGTACCGGTTACACCAAAGGGTCATTTGATTTTTTCTTTAAGATCCGCGACCGGTATGAAACCTATATTGATGAGGAGGCAATCATCCCATGGCTTTTTATGAGGCGCGTGAATGAAGGCGGATACAAGATCAGCCAAAACCAGATATTTAATCATTACAAGAATACGATGGATAAGGACGGAAAAATTTATGATGTACCCGATGGAGTGCAGGATATGACCTCTTCTTTTTATTATGCCCGTACCATTGATTTTTCCAATGCCAAAGAAGGGGATGTTTTTGAGTTCCCTTGTTTTGTGGATGACCAGGTATGGCCTTTGAGGATAAAATATGTAGGACGAGAAACGATCGATTCAGATATCGGAGAGATACGTTGCATAAAATTTCATCCTGTAGTTCAGAAAGGGCGGATCTTTAAAAAAGAAGAGGACATGACCGCCTGGATCTCGGATGATAAGAACAAGATCCCCGTGCGTGCAGAAGCAAAAATAGCAGTAGGCTCTGTCAAGATGGACCTTACTGAATATTCCGGAATTGCCAGTACACTTGCGCTGGTGGAGAAGAAATAGTTAACCCCTGCCCTAAAGGGAGTCAGTCGATTCCCTTGTAATATATGTCAGATAATAGGCGAAGAATTTTTCCTACATTCGTCCATCTTGATAACTATTATATGGAACTAACACCCGAACTAACCGACCGCCTCAAAAAACTGGATGAGAAATACCAGGCTATGGGTCAATCGCTGACGAATTACCTGGATGGACTTCTCATCTCCAATTACCTCACATACTGGGATTATACGCATGTGGATAAGCTTCTCACACTGCAAAATCCCAAAACTGATTTTCCGGATGAGATGATATTCATCGTATATCATCAGATCACTGAATTGTATTTCAAACTGGCGCTTCACGAATTCGATCAGATCGCCCACAACGGAAAAAAAGTAATGCCGAATGGAGAGGATCTGGGATGGAACGAAAAGATGGACGTAAAATTTTTCACCGAACGCATTACTCGTATCAATCGGTATTTTGAAGCCCTCACCAAATCATTTGACATCATGGTGGATGGCATGGAACAAAAACAGTTCCTGAGCTATCGGATGGCGCTTCTGCCTGCCAGCGGATTTCAAAGCGCTCAGTACAGATTGATCGAGATCAGTTCTGCAGATTTTATTCAACTGGTAGATAAAGACGTGAGGGCTAAATTTCAGGGCAGGGATGCTTCCATTGAAGAGATGTACGAGCATATTTACTGGAAGCAAGGCGCTACGGAACTTGCCACAGGAAAGAAAACACTTACGCTCAAGCAATTCGAAAAAAAGTATTCCAAACAGTTCATCCAGCTCGGAAAAGATAGTGCAGACAAGAATCTTTGGGCGAAGTATAAATCGCTCAGTGGGGCCGATCAGCAAAATAAGGACCTAATCAATGCGCTGAGGCAGTTGGACATCAACGTGAATGTAAATTGGCCGCTGGTACATTATAAATCCGCAGTGCGTTACTTACAGCAGGATGAAACGCAAGTCGCAGCCACAGGAGGTACCAACTGGCAGAAATACCTGCCGCCCCGTTTTCAAAAAAGAATTTTTTACCCGGAACTTTGGAGTAAGACAGAAATTGAAGAATGGGGAAAACAATGGGTAGCAGACGCAACCAGAAAATAATTTTTCATGTGGGCTAGGATCGTTAAATTCATAACAAACTCCCTGTTTATTTCACTTATTGTAAAGCAATCGAAGCGGATCATCCTACCCGGTTTCGAAAGGCTTCCGCTTTATGATGTGGCCGTTTTTTTCTGGCACAGCATCATGAAGGGCTCCCTGACCATGCGTGCTTCCGCTGTGTCGTTTAGTTTTTTTCTGGCTATTTTCCCAACCATCATTTTTATTTTTACTCTGATCCCCTACATTCCAATCGTCAATTTCCAGGAGCAGCTGCTCGACCTGATGAAAAATTTCATGCCCAGCCATGCCTATGAAGCTGCACGTGAAACGATCGAGGATATTGTCAAGAACCAACATGGAGGATTGTTGTCGGTCGGTTTTATTTCGGCTTTGTATTTTTCCACCAATGGTTTCAACGCCCTGATCACCGCTTTCAATACCACCTATCATACCATTGAAACCAGGAGTGTTTTTCATCAGAGAATGGCTGCACTTTACATGGTAGGTATCTCTACGTTGCTGATGCTGACAGCGATCATTCTTATTATAGTGAGTGAAGTAGCATTGCTTAAGATATTCAGGCAGGGAGACGTTTTGTACTATCTCATCCTGTGCGGAAGGTGGATGATCGTATTCGCCCTTTTTTATTTTCTTATTTCATTTACATTTTACCTGGGACCAGCACGTAAATCGGGTTGGAAATTTTTTTCGGCAGGTTCCATGCTGGGTACTATTCTGACCATTCTCACCTCCGTTGGTTTTGCATTCTACGTAAACCATTTCGGCAACTACAATAAATTGTACGGATCCATCGGAACACTGATCGTGGTTTTGCTGTGGATCTATTTTAATTCGTTGGTGGTGCTGCTTGGCTTTGACCTCAACGCAAGTATTCATGGGGCCAAAAGAGATAAACATGCTTCGGCAACACCCACTGTTTAGCACTATACCGTATGTTAAAATTCCTCAGCAGTTTTCTTTTTTCCTATAAGGCAGAAGAAAGAAAAAGCGATGTAAGTGGGGCGATAGAAGTAGTTTATTCAAATGGTAAATACGTACTCGATACAACCCATGTAAATTATTCCTTCGGTGGCCTGCATGAAGTTTTTCAAAAAGCGTTTGGGCAGTTCAATATAAAGCAGAGAGAAATAAAAAACGTTCTCATTCTTGGCTTCGGAGCAGGAAGCGTGGCGAGTATACTCCAGAAAGAATATGGTAAGGAGGTGGAGATGGTTGGAGTGGAGAAAGATAAGGTGGTCATAGAGCTTGCAAAGAAATATTTCTTGATCGATCAATACAAGAGACTGACCCTTCACTGTGATGATGCCTACCATTTTGTACTCAACAACCCGCGTACGGGTTTTGACCTGATCATTGTCGATATTTTTATCGACCTCCTGGTGCCTGAAAAATTTCAAGAAGAAAAATTCCTTTCTGCTTTGAATAAACTATTGTCTGAAAACGGAATTTTGTTTTATAACTTTATAGCTCGTGATGAAAAAACGCGGGACAGAGGTGCCCAGTTATATAAGAATATGAATGCGCTCATCGGCAAAACAGAATGGGTGCGGCTTTTTGCCAAACGTACAGAGAACTGGGTGTTTGTATCTCAAAAACAAAAAATATAAAACCATGAAACGTCAGAATATTTCTTCGGGTGCAAAGTGGGAAGACGTGGTAGGCTACTCCCGGGCGGTTCGCATGGGCAATGTTGTTGAAGTGGCCGGCACTACGGCGATAGATGGCGACCAAATTATAGGAGAAGGGAATGCCTATGAGCAAACTAAATTCATCTTCTTGAAGATAGAAAAGGCATTGAAGGATGCAGGTGCTTCGCTAAGCGATGTGATCCGCACGCGTATGTACGTGACCGATATTTCTAAATGGGAAGAGATCGGCAAGGCTCATGGTGAGTTTTTCAGCAAGATCAAACCTGTAACATCGATGGTAGAAGTAAAAGCGCTCATCGATCCGAGAATGCTGGTGGAGATTGAAGTATCAGCCGTTATTGCATAAAAAAACCCTGATAGTATCACCATCAGGGTTTTCAGTATCGAAGAGATCAATTACGATTTCTTTTTATCCCCTTCCATCATTTTCTTTCCCATGGGGCATTTTTTGTCCATGCATTTTACACCGGCCCATCCTATTTTGCACATGTCCATGTTCTTCATGCACATCATTTTCATGTCATTCATTTTGGTCATGCCTTCCATCAAACCTTTGTTGCCATTGTCCATAGCAGCCTGAAGTT
>JAHEYK010000063.1 GCA_023251625.1 Bacteroidota bacterium | reverse complement strand
GAAGCAAGATCTCTGACTTTGTGAATATGATAAAAAGTTTTTCTGTCCTGGCTACGAAAAATAACGCCTACGAAGCCGGAAATCACATTGCCAATAAATCCGGGATCCTGAAAGACCTTTACAACGATAAAAGTCCCGAAGGTGTTTCCCGCTACGAGAATATTGAAGAATTGCTGGGTGCATTGAAGGAATTTTCTGTTGGGGAAGATTTTCAGGCAATAGACATCCCTGATGATCTAAACAAAACTGCAACACCGATTCTCCCTATCTCCGATTCTCCGATTCAAGAGGAACCGGAGAAAGGGAGACCCGGGGAAAGGGAGGCTAAGACATTGGATGTATTTATGTCCAACATTGCCCTACTCACTGACTCAGACCTGCCTGACCGGCAGGCAGGCAAAAAAGACGAGCCCGAAAATAAAGATCATGTTTCTCTGATGACCATTCACCAGGCAAAAGGCCTGGAGTTCAAGCATGTGTTTGTGGTAGGGTTGGAAGAAAACCTTTTCCCAAACTCTTTCAGCATGAATTCACGGGATGACCTGGAAGAGGAACGCAGATTGTTTTACGTGGCACTCACTCGTGCCGAAAAAAGATCCGTGCTCACCTTTGCTGCCACCCGTTTTCACCGCGGTTCATTGATCAACTCGGAGCCAAGCCGCTTCATAGAAGAAATTGATCCCCAGTTTTTGGAAATGGGAGGAAAACTATCGCAGTTAAGAAAGGATGAGTACGAGAGCAATGAAATTGATCCGAGCTATGATGATGTACCAGTGATCCGCTATGCGGATAAGTCAAAAGGAACAAGTCAAAAGGCAAAAGGAAATAGCCAACAGCCAGCTGCCAAAAGCCAGAAACCAGCAACACACCAGCCTCAGCTCACTCCTAAAAAACTGACGAACGCAACCATTGCACAGTATAAGCCAACGAGCGAATCACAGGAGCATCTCAGAGCGCTGCAGGTGGGAATGACCGTTTCTCACGAACGTTTTGGCAGTGGAAAAGTGGTAAACATTGAAGGGCAATTCCCAAATTCGAAAGCCAGTGTGGATTTCGGTGAAGCGGGACAGAAACAACTGCTGCTGAAGTTCGCCAAGCTGGAAATCTTAGGCTAGGATAGCGCCTTTGTCCATTAAAATAATTACCCTACTTTTGTGCGGTACAGTTAAAAGGATGAAACCGAAAAAAACTGATCGGTTGTTAAAATCCTAAATCCTGATTCCTTAATCCTAAATTGACTATGGCAAAAAAGCAAGAATCAAACGATAAGCCCCACGGAATTCCATACAATACACAGCAGGAACATCTCATCATTCCCGAGTACGGAAGGAACATTCAGAAACTGGTACAATATACCTGCACCCTTAAAAATAAGGAAGAGCGAAATAATGTAGCGCATGCAATTATCGCTATCATGGGACGTTTAAATCCAATGCTGCGCGATATCACCGATTTCCGCCATAAGCTATGGGATCACCTTTTCATAATTTCAAATTTCAAACTGGATGTGGATTCCCCATATCCAAAGCCGCCCAAAGAAATTCTGACTACAAAGCCCGAACGAGTGCCCTACCCCCCTGCTAAAATGAAATTCAAACATTATGGCAGAGCGGTAGAACGCCTTATTGAAAAAGCATCCGGCATGAAGGCGGGAGAAGAAAAGACAGCATTCATTGAAGCGATCGCCAACCTGATGAAAAAATCTTATCTCGTATGGAACAGGGACACCGTGGCTGATTCTGTCATCCTGCAGGAAATGGAAGAACTTTCAAAAGGAAAATTGAAAGTGCCCGAAAATTTCAGGCTCACAAGCACGTATGATATTCTTGCAAAAACAAAAGGCATCAACAACCGCGATGACCGTGCCGGGGAGCGCAGACGTGAGGGCGGTGGCGGTGGCAGAGATCACCGTGGCGGAAGAAATAACGGAAGGCACAATAACAGGAACAGAGGAAGAGGAAGATAAACAACAAGTAGGCAACGTGCAATTGGCAATAGGCAGAAAATATGCATCATTTGTCACGCTGAGCGGAGTCGAAGCGTCTGTTTAATATTTTTAAAAATAATTTTTTCGAAGATTATGTCAAGTTTTGAAGTAACAGGCGGAAAAAAATTAAAAGGCGAACTGACCCCACAGGGCGCAAAGAACGAAGCCTTGCAGATACTCTGTGCCGTGCTTCTCACTCCTGAAAAAGTTACCATCTCCAATATTCCTCAGATCATTGATGTGATCAAGCTCATTGATCTGCTAAAATCTATTGGCGTTCAAGTCTCCCCTGAAGGGGGAGATTTAGAGGGGGCGACCTATACGTTCCAGGCAGATAATGTAAACGTAGATTATCTTCTCACAGAAGAATACAAAAAGAAAGCAGCAGCGCTCCGCGGTTCTATCATGATCATGGGCCCGCTGTTGGCGAGATTTGGAAAAGGATACATTCCTAAACCCGGAGGAGATAAAATTGGAAGAAGAAGACTGGATACACACTTCATAGGTTTTCAAAAACTAGGAGCTAAGTTCGACTATAACGATAAAGATAGTTTTTACAAAGTAGATGCCTCTCATCTCAAAGGCACTTATATGCTGCTGGATGAAGCATCGGTAACGGGGACTGCTAACATATTAATGGCTGCTGTTCTTGCAAAAGGAACTACCACCATTTATAACGCAGCCTGCGAGCCCTACATTCAGCAACTATGCAAAATGCTGGTGAGCATGGGAGCAAAAATTTCGGGAATAGGTTCTAATTTACTTTCAATTACAGGAGTAGACGGACTCAAAGGCTGCAGTCACCGCATGCTTCCGGATATGATCGAAGTGGGGAGCTTCATCGGACTTGCTGCCATGACCCAATCAGAGATTACGATCAAAAACGTTGGCTATGAGCATTTGGGAATTATTCCCGACACATTCAAACGCCTGGGAATACAAATGGAATTAAAAGGCGATGACATTTACATCCCTTCCCAAAAAAATTATTCCATTGATACATACATAGACGGTTCTATTCTCACCATTGCAGATGCTATTTGGCCCGGGCTAACCCCTGACTTGCTGAGCGTAATCCTCGTCACAGCAACTCAGGCAAAAGGAACTGTACTCATCCACCAGAAAATGTTCGAGAGCCGTTTGTTCTTTGTAGATAAACTCATCGACATGGGTGCGCAGATCATTTTATGCGACCCACACCGTGCCACCATCATCGGTATGAACCGGCAAAATGCATTGCGCGGGATCTCCATGACATCGCCCGATATTCGTGCAGGGGTGGCCCTTTTAATAGCAGCCATGTCTGCCGAAGGCAAAAGCACCATTCACAATATTGAGCAAATTGACAGAGGATACCAACAAATTGACAAACGATTGAATAAGATTGGCGCGGAAATTGTACGGAAGTAGTTATTAATCAAGGCTACCTTTTATGAAAAAAACACTCGTTTTCAGCACCTTACTTCTTGCATCGGTTTTTCTTTTTTCATTTGGCGATGCGCCCAAAGTAGGCCTTAACATCGGAGATAAAGCACCTGAGTTAAAAATACCAGGGGTGGATGGAAAAGTGATCGCTCTTTCTTCTCTCCAGGGAAAAATAGTGCTGATAGATTTCTGGGCTTCGTGGTGCAGGCCCTGTCGGATGGAAAACCCGAACGTGGTTGCCGCTTACAATAAATTTAAAGAGACAAAATTTAAAGGAGCCAAAGGAAAAGGCTTTGAGATCTATAGCGTGTCGCTCGATACCCAAAAAGAACCCTGGACAAAAGCGATCGAAAACGATGGTCTCAAATGGCCAAACCATGTGAGTGACCTGAAACAAAATAATGAAGCTGCCGTGCTGTATCAGGTCTATGGAATTCCTACCAATGTACTTGTGGATGCATCCGGGATCATTCTCGCAAAAAATCTGAGAGGCCAGGCTCTTGATGAAGAACTTTCAAAACACATTAAATAATCCGCTAAAAATATTTATGAAAAAAATAATTTACTTATCCGCATTGCTTCTAACATCTATGTTCCTCTTTTCTTTTGGCGATGAGCCAAAAGTGGGCCTCAATGTGGGTGACAAAGCTCCTGAACTTAAATTTGCCGGTGTAGATGGAAAATTCATTGCACTATCTTCGCTCAAAGGAAAAATGGTGCTCATCGATTTTTGGGCTTCGTGGTGCGGCCCCTGCCGGATGGAAAACCCCAATGTAGTGGTTGCCTATAATAAGTTCAAAGACAAAAAATTTAAGAACGCAAAAGGCTTTGAGATCTACAGTGTATCCCTCGACAATCAGAAAGAAAGATGGATAGGCGCAATACAGGCAGATAATCTCTACTGGCCCAACCACGTAAGCGACCTGCAATACTGGAATAGCGCTGCAGCCAGGCTGTATCAGGTCAATTCCATCCCTACCAATTGGCTGATCGATGGGAATGGCATTATCGTGGCAAGAGGCCTTAGAGGGCCGGCCCTTGACCAGGAATTGTCAAATAACCTGAAGGGAGCATCCGATACCCCTGCTCCATCTTTTACCAAATAAACACAGCCCTTTGCCCGGCAAAAAGGTCACTTTTGTCGGTCTTTTTTACTTAAATCTGCCACTTCCCGACACTTTGGCTTTATTATATTTGCCCGCCCATACCAAATGGCACATTCGGGCGGGCCGTCCCGTAATGGCAGGCTAATTGTCATTGGAAAAGCACAACTAACGATTTATGAGCAAGAAAGAAAATAACGAGAATGAAGAACAGGTTCAAAACAATGCTGAAGAAACCAAGCAAGAGGCCCCTCCTCCGGTAGAAGTTGAAAAAACTCCCGAGGAAAAGCTTGTAGAAGCAAACGACAAGTATTTACGCCTTTATGCAGATTTTGAAAATTTCAGAAAAAGAGCGAATAAAGAAAAATTAGACCTGCTCAAATTTGCAGGAGAAGATGTGTACAAACAATTAATCCCGGTGATGGATGATTTTGACCGGGCCATGAAAGCATCCGAAAAGGCAGCCGATACAAAGACGATCAAAGAAGGAGTGCAGCTGATCTACAATAAATTCAAAACCATGCTCACACAAAGCGGAGTGGCTGAAATGAATGCAACCGGAAAAGTTTTTGACCCGGAGCTTCACGATGCTGTAACAAATATTCCTGCACCCAAAGAAGACATGAAAGGAAAAGTGGTGGAAGAAGTGGAAAAAGGATATTGGCTGAATGGAAAAGTGTTACGGCATGCAAAAGTAGTTGTTGGAAATTAACGAAGCGTCATTGCGAGCGACTCGCCTTTGCGAAGCGCTTTGGCGGAGCGAGGAGCGAAGCAATCCTATAAAACAGATCCTTCACTTCGTTCAGGATGACAAAAGCGGAGAATATGGCAAAAAAGGATTTTTACGAAATATTAGGCGTTTCAAAAGGCGCCTCTTCGGACGAAATAAAAAAAGCGTACCGCAAGAAAGCGCTTGAGCACCACCCGGATCGGAATCCGGATAACAAAGCAGCGGAAGAAAAATTCAAAGAGGCTGCTGAAGCTTATGAGATCTTAGGTGACGATTCAAAACGAAAACGTTACGACCAATACGGCCATGCCGGCATGGGCAATGGTGGTTTTGGAGGAGGTGGCCACCCTCACATGGACATGAACGATATCTTCGAACGTTTCGGAGATATTTTTGGCGGTGGCGGAGATAATCCCTTTGAAAGTTTTTTTGGAGGAGGAGGGAGCCGCTCAAGAGGAGGGCGAAGAGTGCACAGAGGCTCCAATCTTCGCATCAAAGTAAAACTTACTCTCGAAGAAATCGCAAAAGGCATTGAGAAAAAAGTAAAGGTCAATAAATATGTTTCATGCGATAAATGCAGCGGGCAGGGCGCCAATAAGGGTTCCGGATTTACTACTTGCTCTACCTGCAAAGGTTCAGGACAAGTAACACGCACGCAGCAAACCATCCTGGGCTATATGCAGACTGCAGCTACTTGCCCGGCTTGTGGTGGCGAAGGTCAGGTGATCACGGACAAATGCAAATCGTGCCATGGCGATGGAATTGTTAAAGGCGAAGATGTGATCACCATCAACATTCCGGCAGGAGTTGCTGAAGGAATGCAGCTATCGATGGGCGGTAAAGGCAATGCCGGTCCAAGAGGAGGTGTGCCCGGAGACTTGATCATTGCTGTGGAAGAAGCAGAGCACGAACATTTCAAGCGTGAAGGGAATAATATTTTTTACGAACAGTATGTAAACTTTGCAGATGCCGCCATAGGAACATCTGTTGAAATACCCACCTTAGAAGGAAAAGCAAAAGTAAAAATTGATGCAGGCACCCAGCCCGGAAAGATCCTTCGCCTAAAAGGAAAAGGAATCCCCGATGTGAACGGGTATGGGAAAGGTGACCTTTTGATCAGTATAAATGTATGGACCCCGCAACATTTATCTTCCGAAGAAAAGAATATCCTCGAGAAGCTCCGCGACTCCGAAAATTTCAAACCTCATCCTGATAAGCGCGATAAAAACTTTTTTGACAGAATGAAGGAGTACTTTGAATAACCCTCTCTTGCAGAAGCCACTAGGGTGAATGTGCTCGCATTTTAATTTTGCATTTTTGTTTGCAAATCCTACCTTTACGTGTCAATTCATCTGCCATGAAAAAAATACTACCACCTTTAGTTTTTAGTATTTCTTTTTTAACTGCCTTCTCTCAGGGCGACCATCTTCCCATTGGATTTTCTCAAGAAGAGTTGCAGCAGATGGAGATAACGAAGACTGTTCCCCCGGTTTTCTACAGCCAGTACGGCATCACAAATCCTCCCAACCAACCCGTTCGAACCATGGCTGAGTGGGAAGAGATACAGGCCCTTGCCATCACCTGGACAGATTACCAGTCTATGCACAAAGAAATAATCAAGGCTGCTCAGAAAGAATGCCAGGTGTATATTGTTTGCTCCGCTTCTTCAGGCTATGACTCTGCATCCATCAAAACATCACTAACCTCTGCCGGCATTCCACTTACCAACCTGCATTTTACAATTGCACCTTACAATTCCGTTTGGATCCGCGATTACGGGCCAAACTCCTGCTACATGAACGATGTGGATTCTCTGATCCTTGTTGACTGGAAATACAACCGTCCTACACGCCCAAAAGATGACACCGTATCTTCGGTGATCGCCCGTGATCTGAAAATTCCCATCTACCTGATGGCACAGGTTCCTGCCAACGAACTGATCGCTACAGGCGGAAACTGGATGAGCGATGGTCTAGGAAATGCTTTTGGATCCAACCTTACCGTCACTGAGAACCCCGGAAAGACCGTAACTCAGATCGATCAATTAGCCAATGCCTTCATGGGCATCAACAGGTACACACACATGACGGTACTTCCGTACGATGGTATTCATCACATTGACATGCACATGAAACTTCTGGATGAAGAGACCCTGCTCGTGGGACAATATCCAAACGGGATCTCTGACGGCCCTCAGATCGAAGCGAACATTCAATATATTCTTTCTACTTATAATTCTGTTTTCGGCACTCCCTATAAGATCATCCGCATACCTCAGCCACCGGATCAGACCAATAAATATCCGAACAGCGGTGGAGATTACCTGACCTACGCCAATGCTTCGTTCGTGAACAAGACTATAATTGTCCCGCAGTATTATGCCAAGTACGATACAACGGCTTTGCGCATTTGGAGAGAAGCTTGTCCCGGATATAACGTAGTGGGTATTAACAGCAACCTGAGTATTCCTGCCAGCGGTGCTTTGCACTGCATCACGCATGAGATCGGAGTGAAATATCCATTGTTCATTTCACATCAGGCTCTTCCGAATACAAATAATTGTTCCTCACCTTATACGGTGAATGCCCGCATTCAGCACAAAACCGGGATTGCAAATGCAAAGGTGTGGTGGACCACCGATACCACGAAACCTTACCAAAGTGCGAACATGACGAACACGAGCATTCCAAATCACACCTGGTCGGCAGACATTCCCGCACAGGGCGCAAGCACAGAAGTATTTTACTACATTGAAGCCACTTCCGTAAGCGGAAAAACAATGATGAGGCCCATGCCTGCGCCCAAAGCGTACTGGAAATTTAAAGTAACCTGCCTCACTGTTGTTGAAGAAACAACCCCTCCTGTGATCAACCCCGTTTATCCGAATCCATCCAAAGGGATTACCTGTATCCCTGTTTTCTCTTTGACAGAGAGCGAAGGAAAAATTTCTCTTGTGGACGTTTTCGGAAATGAAGTACGCATCATTCACGAAGGAAAGATTCCAGCGGGAGAGAAAAATTTCTTCCTCAACACGAGTGATATTGCTGCAGGGACATATGTTGTGATGATCGCCACTCCTCAAGGAACCAGGGCTCAGCGCCTCATTGTGCGGTAGATTTTCTTCTATTCCTATTTGCCCCCTAATAACGAATACTATTCATTCGTATATTCGTAGTCAATTCGCTATTTGCAGCTATGGATATAATTTCCGCCCATAACATCGTCAAACAATTCGGCAAATTCACAGCGCTGAATGAAGTAAGTATTTCTGTCCCTGAAAAAAGCATTTTCGGCTTGCTCGGCCCCAACGGAGCGGGAAAAACAACTCTTATCCGTATTATCAATCAAATTACGGCTCCGGATAGCGGAGAGGTATATTTCGGAGGAGAAAAACTTTCACCAGATCACTCGCAGCAAATTGGTTATTTACCCGAAGAACGAGGTCTTTACAAAAAAATGGAAGTGGGTGAACAATGTATTTACCTCGCTCGCTTAAAAGGCCTGAGCAAACACGATGCAGAGAAAAAATTAAAATTCTGGTTCGATAAATTTGAAATGGGCAGCTGGTGGAAAAAAAAGACCGAAGAGCTCTCAAAAGGCATGCAGCAGAAAGTACAGTTTGTGGTTACTGTTCTGCATGAACCCAAGGTTCTGATACTGGATGAACCTTTCAGCGGTTTTGATCCGATCAATGCTTCGCTGATCAAGAATGAAATTATCCGATTGAAAGAGAACGGCACGACCATTTTGCTGTCCACACACAACATGAGCTCGGTGGAGGAATTATGCGACAACATCGCCCTCGTTAACAAAGCAAAGACAATTTTACATGGATCTGTGCGAGAGATACGCCAGCAATACAAAGCAAATACCTACGAAGTGGATTTCAAAGGCAGCATGCTTTCTTTCACTACCGGGCTATGGGCCGGTTTTGAGGTGCTGGAACACCGTACAGAGGGAGAACATTGTAAAGCAAAAGTGAAACTTCTGGGCAAGAGCACACCCAACAGTCTGCTGGGCGCTGTTCTGCCGGTGGTTGAAGTAAATGGCTTCCATGAAATTCTTCCAAGCATGAACGATATTTTCATTTCTAAAGTACAGGAGAAAGAAGTAGTGCAGGAAACAAATCTTACAGAGTAAGTAGTAATGAATATCATCATCACGGGAGCAAGCAGGGGCATCGGCTACGAAACAGCAAAACTCCTTTCCAAAGAACATAAAGTAATTGCCATTTCCCGCTCCGCACAAAAAAATACATTACCGGGTGTAATTCCCATCGCGTTTGATTTTGAAAAGGGCAACATCACTAAAGATTTAATTCCCCAAATAAAAAAGGCTCTTGCTCCCCTCTCCTCTGGGAGAGGGGCTGGGCCTGCCTGCCGGACAGGCAGGGGTGAGGTCGATGTTCTTATTAATAACGCAGCAACGCTCATCAAAAAACCATTTACAGAACTCACCCGTAAAGATTTTGAAAAAATTTATGGCTTGAATGTTTTCAGCATTGCCGAATTAACACAAGCGGTTATTCCACTAATGTCTCTCCCCTCTCCTCTGGGAGAGGGGTTGGGCCTGCCTGCCGGACAGGCAGGGGTGAGGTCCCACGTCCTCAACATCGCCAGCATGGGTGGCATTCAGGGAAGTTTAAAATTTCCGGGGCTCTCGGCATACAGTTCAAGTAAGGGAGCATTGATAACGCTTACTGAATGTTTAGCAGAAGAATTCAAGGATAAAAAGATCTCCTTTAATGCAATTGCTTTTGGCTCTGTACAAACAGAGATGCTCTCCGAAGCATTCCCTGGCTATAAAGCACCCATGACCGCTAAAGAAGCCGCAGAATTTGTAGCACAGTTTGCAACAACAGGACAAAAATACTTTAATGGAAAGATCTTGCAGATGGCTTTGAGCACTCCATAAAAATATGAATACGATAAAGGTTACAGAAAAAGATCATTATTTCACAGTTGTTGCAACAAAAAAAATAGTTAAAGGTGATCTCATTCTGAATTTACAAGGCACTACCTCCCCTATTCCTACAAAATATTCTATACAGATAGGCTCCGACAAACACCTGCTTGCACCCTCAAATAACCCGCAAGACGAATCATCGGGTTTCCGTTTTCTTAATCACAGCTGCTCCCCTAATAGCTATTTTGATATCCCAAATATGTCTTTGCTAGCCTTGAAAGATATTGAAGAAGGCGAAGAGATAACCTATCATTATTGTACTACCGAATATAAAATGAGCTCTCCTTTTCAATGCCTGTGCGGATCAAAAAACTGCTTGCATGAAATAAAAGGGTTCTATTATTTATCCGAAGAGAGAAAACAAGAATTGCTTTCACAACTTGCCCCACATCTTAAAAAATTGTGAATACAGAAATAAATAATACCGGTCCCTTCGCGGCATTTCAGATCAAAGAATTTATCTGGTTCCTCTCTGCACGCTTCATGCTCATCATAGCTGCGCAGATGCAGTATGTAATTGTCGGATGGCAGATCTATTCTATCACAAAAGATGCGCTGTCACTGGGGCTCATCGGGCTGGCAGAAGCCGTTCCATTTATAGGTATTGCTCTTGTTGGCGGGCATATTGCAGATATTGTTGACCGGAAAAAAATAATTTTTTTCAGTACCGCATTTTTCATGATCGGCTCTGCCTTGCTCCTCTACTTTACATTGGATAGTTCTTCAGCCATTCAAAATTTCGGGACACTTCCTATTTATGTGGTGATCTTTATGACAGGCCTGGCACGTGGCTTTATCGGCCCTACATACTTCGCCATTCTCCCACAAATAGTTTCCCGCGAAATGATCCCCAATGCGGCTACCTGGAGCTCCACCACATTTCATGTTGCCTCAGTAGCCGGTCCGGCTGCTGCAGGATTGATCTACGGGTTCTTCGGGGCTACGGTATCGTACTCTATTGTCTTTGGCATGATCATACTCTCATTATTTTTTGTACTCCTTCTAAAAAAGAAACCCGTTCCTGTAAAAGAAAAGAAAGAATCTCTATACATGAATCTATCCGCAGGACTCCGGTTTGTTTTTGGAAATCAAATCGTGCTGAGTGCTCTCTCCATGGACCTGTTTGCCGTTCTTTTTGGCGGTGCTACTGCCCTGCTTCCCATCTTTGCTGATAAAATACTTGAAGTTGGGCCGCAGGGGTTAGGTATGCTTCGCGCTGCTCCCGCCTTTGGCGCAGTGGTAATGGCAGGGATACTTGCGTACTATCCTCCCAAAAAAAATGCAGGAAGGACTTTATTATGGTCTGTAATGATCTTCGGACTTTGCATGATATTTTTTGCTGTTTCCAGGAATTATTATCTGTCCCTTTTTATTCTTGTCCTGAGCGGGGCGTTTGACAATGTGAGTGTGGTTGTTCGTCATATCATTCTGCAGTTATCCACACCGGATGAAATGCGGGGCCGTGTTGCAGCTGTGAACGGAATATTTATTGGCTCCTCGAATGAAATAGGCGCATTTGAATCAGGCGTGGCTGCTAAATTGCTTGGACTCATTCCATCTGTGATATTTGGTGGCTGTATGACGATTGGAATTGTGGGACTGGTTGCAAAAATTTCTCCTAAGCTCCGCAAATTGAACCTACAGTCGATGCAGTAGGCCTCACCCCTGCCCGTCCGATCGAAAAGACACCTTTGGGAGCAGGCAGATCTACGTGAAATAAAGCGAATTATATTATTACTTTTAACATCTAAATAAATCCCCATGAAGATTCTTAAAGTAATTATCCTCTCGCTGGTTGTTTTAGTTGCTGCAACCGCAGCAGTAGGTTTTCTTTCTCCATCACATGTTCACGTGGAGCGTTCACTGATCATAAAGGCTCCTGCAGAAATAATTCACGATCAGATAAATAATCTGAAGAACTGGGAGAAGTGGTCCCCCTGGCATAAAATGGACACCGCTATGAAAATTGAATATAACAGCATTGCTTCCGGAGCAGGGGCAGGATATAAATGGACCAGCAACAACAAAAATGTGGGCAGCGGTGAAATGACGATCACAGCAAGCAGCAAAGATTCTATTTCTACCGCCATGAATTTTATGGAGAATGGAGTTGCTACAGGGAATTTTATTTTTTCAAAAACTGACAGCGGCACAAAAGTTACCTGGACCATGGAAAGCGATATGGGTATGAATCCCATCGGAAGGATCTTTGGTCTCTTCATGGACAAAATGGTTGGGCCTGATTTTGAAAAAGGGCTGGCAGGCCTGAAAGAGGTTGCTGAAGCAATTCCCACGGGGCCGAAAACCTACCGCGGATATGAAGTAAAAGAAGAAGATTCACAAGAAGTAGTTTACATAGGTAAAAAAGACACAATGGGATGGGATAAGATCGAAGAATTCTATGCAAAGAATTTCCCTGACCTGTTACAAGCCATCGGAAAAGCAAAGCTCGAAATGGCGGGCGCTCCATCGGGTTTGTATTTCAAATGGGATTCCATCAGCAAAACTGCCGATGTGGCCGTTGCGGTAGCCATAAAAGGCGATGCCAAGACGAAACTGAAAGGATATGAGACATTTGTGGTTCCTTCAAGCAAAACCCTGCACATAGTTTATATGGGTGGTTACGGCAAGATAGGCAACGCGCACTATGCCATGGATGAATACATGAAAGAGAAAAATCTACTTCAAAGCAACCCCGTGATCGAAGAATATATTTCCGGGCCCTCTAAAGAAAAGGACTCCACCAAATGGGTCACCAATGTTTTTTATCGGGTGAAGTAAAATTAAAAGAATAAAAAAACCCAGACGATTGTTTGTCTGGGTTTTTCATTTAATACACGTAGGCTCCTATATCCGGCTTATTCTTCTCATCAAAAAAGACCGCCTGCGTGGTTCCGTCACAGATCTCTATCCTTTTGATCTTTTCAATTTCTAGGTCGTGCAGGCTTCCGTCTTTCTCATACACGATCCAGTAGGCATTGATCTGTTTTACGGTGCAATGCTTTCGTATGCTCCCATCTTTAAAAATGATCCTGGTATCCTTCAATCTTGACAGAAGCGCAGAGTCTTTTCGTTCAACATAACCGGGTGCATTCTGTTTTTTCTCACTGCCAGCCCTGACGCTAAGGTCAGGACTGGTGGTTTGCGCCATCATCGGCACCCAAAGGAACAGTAGCAAACCCAGCAGGAGAGATGTTGCAGTCATCATTCTACACGTTTTTTCTTCTGAATGTTGAACCCGAAAGAAAAACCTACAATGGTTCCTTCTTTCCGCGGCGATATGAAAACGTTCACCGGAATATTCAGGTAACCCGACTTAAACGTTCTGCCTACGGCCAGCACCAAACTTGTAGAAAGTGTTGCAGCGCCACGGCTGTCCAGTCTTTGGGTTTGGGTCATTGGGTTTTTTACAGGAGCAGAAGAATCGGCAGAAGCAATGGTATTCCACTGATCGTTCGTATACCATTCTCCCTTGGTCGTTCCGTATTCTCCGGTACCGAAAAACCCATATTCCTTATTTACAACTCTGAACGAAGGGCCGAATGCAAATTCCCATCCTCCCTTTCCTACTCTGAAGCCGTTCAATATGGTGAGCGATGGGATCACTCTTCCTGATTCCAATCCGCTGATCATAGGAACAAATTCAACGAGGGCCTGAAAATTACCGGCACTGAGGTACTGCCATTCTTTTTGCCATCCGAAATCGAACATAATAGGATACATATTATATCCTCCTTTACTTTCAGGAGCTGTCAGCACTTTTGCGGCATCGCCAAAGGACATAGATCCTCCCATGCGGGGACCGCTCAGGTTAAGTTTGGTTTTCGGATTTTCGATCGGCACATCATAATTGATAAGTAGGTTCATGTTGTTCTGATCAGGAGTAACGCCCATCAGCTTCTGCACAGAGATCGCGATCATCTTTTGCAGTTCAGTCTGAAGGTTCAGGTATTCTGTTGCATCCTGCTTTTCAACCAGTTCGGTTTTCACATCAATGACCTTTAATGAGATCACGATCTTTTCTCCGAATCGCTCAATGCTTCCTGTGATCATCTTATCTACATGAAGCGCTTTACCTGCTGCCACTACACATGATTTTCCGAAACATGTTTTCACATCAATCTCGTTCTTATGCACGGCTTCCGCCACATCGTACTTGTCCATGATGTTGTAGAGATTTAACTTTTCCATCTCAAGCCGTACCATGTACCCCACGGCTTCTGATTCTGAAATGACCCCTTTGCTGTCAATGCCCAGCACTGCCGCTACGGGTTTTGATTGATTCTGCGCAAATAGTCCTGTTGCAAGGAGTACTGCTGCGATTGTGATTTTTGTTTTACTCATAGCATTTTTTTTGATGCTGATGAATTTGTTAATTTGTGTTTTCATTGGTTTTTGGTTTTTGTGCCGAAGGCATCCCTTCGGGATTGGTTTATGTTGATTGTTTATTTGGTATTCTCGTTTGTATTTTCCTTTTCCGCTTGTTTGCTGATCACATATTGATGTCTTGCCTCTAAATACTGAACTTCATCATTGTTTTCAGGAGCTATTTCCGGAAAAGAAAGAGTCAATTCAGTTGTGTCGTGACAAACAGGAGCAGCTGTTTCATTTGCCATGCTTTGCTGAGTTACTTCATTACTGCTTCCAAAAGAGGTGAGCAGGATCTGAGATGTTGAGATGGAAAGTGTCATTAAGATCACTGTCAGGTTTTGTGTGTTCATTGTTATTTTGTTTTGTTGATTTATGTTTATCGTCCGTTTGATGAAACAAAGATGTGGCAACTTGACGGGGAAAGAAAACGGATTTGAGCTGAGAACCTTCAAAATTTTCTTAATTTTCAAGAATTTGAAGGGGGAATTACTGGATGGGGTGGCATTTTTGCATTATCTGCAAAAGGTATTGGTCAAATTATTATATATTGCAAAAGAATCCTGCTTAATTAATCATATTTCGATAAAGATAAATGGAAGAAACTTCAATAAAAAACCCGATTCAGGTAAAGTTTTTTGAAAGACTGAAGCTTTCCGTACCTCAAAATGTTTCCATTGCCAACGATATTGCCGACCTGCTGGAGATAAGCGCTGATGGTGCCTACCGCAGAATGAGAGGTGAATCGGTACTAAGCATGGATGAACTGGTAAAAGTTTGCCGGCATTATAAGATACCACCGGATATGCTCGCAAATCCGGATGATACAGTGGCTACCTTCGTTTTCCGTAAGATGATCAATGACGAAGAAGGCTTTGATGAATATATAAACAACATCCTGAACGATCTGAAAAAAATAAATGCCTCCAATCCCAAACAGATCATTTACGCGGCCAGCGACCTGCCAATATTTCATCAGTTCAGCTTTCCATATTATGCTGCCTTTAAGGTTTTTTTCTGGCAGAGAGCTATATTGAACATCGTTTCAACGGAAAAGAAAAAATTCAGCATTGCAGATATTACTCCTGCTATGTCTGCCTCTTGCAAAAAAATTGCCGAAACATATATGCAAATTCCTTCTATAGAAATATGGCACGAGGATACTGTGGTAAGTAATCTGAAACTGATCGAATATGCATGGGACTCCGGATTGTTCAAAGCGAAAGAAGATGCACTGAAAGTGTGCGAACAGGTTTCGGAACTGCTACAATTAGTAGAAAAGCAAGCCGAGAAAAGTTCCAAGTTCCTGCAGGAAGGTAAGTGGGCAGAGAACGAGGGCAACTTCACGATGTATTACAGCGACATGCTGCTGACCAACAACCATATTTTTGTGACCGCAGGCACCGCCAAAATGATTTACCTGAGCCATAATACCTTCAACACAATGGCAACCACTAATCATACCTTCTGCAATGAAACGGAGAATTGGCTGAAAAACCTGGTGCGAAAATCAGTCATGATAAGTGGTGTTGCTGAAAAGCAGAGGCATACCTTTTTCAAAAGATCGCAGGAGAAAGTGGCTGCACTTATTTCAAGAATTTCTGCAGCGTGAATAAAAAGGAGCTCTATTCCTTTCTTGAAGAGAACTACGAACGCTATAACCGTCCCGATTTTATCACTTCCGATCCAGTTTCTATTCCTCGACAGTTCTCTAAGAAGCAGGATATTGAGATATCAGGATTCCTCGCAGCTACCATCGCCTGGGGACAGCGGCCCACAATCATCAAAAATGCAAATGAGTTAATGAAACGAATGGATATGGCTCCGCATGAATTTATTCTCAATCACACAAAAAAAGATCTTCTTGAATTCAAAAATTTCAAGCACCGTACTTTAAACGGAATTGACTGCATGTTCTTTTTAAAATCCCTTCAGAATATTTACAAAACATATTCCTCTTTGGAAGATGTTTTCGCCATCCCCCCGACCCCTAAAGGGGAGAATGATGTGAAAAATTCAATTTTGAATTTTAGAAAAATATTTTTTCATATCTCTCATCTACAACGTACTGAAAAGCATATTTCACGCCCCCCTTCAGGGGATGGGGGTAACGGCTCCGCATGCAAACGCCTGAATATGTTTCTGCGCTGGATGGTGCGCAATGACAAACGAGGAGTGGATTTTGGGATCTGGAAGAAAATTAAAATGAGCGAGCTCATGTGTCCGCTCGATGTTCATTCCGGCAATGTGGCGCGTAAACTC
>JAHEYK010000062.1:12876-16989 GCA_023251625.1 Bacteroidota bacterium | reverse complement strand
GTAACCGCCTTGAGCGAACGGCCTTCGCCCGATGCCATCGCAGAACCCATGATCGCAACACCGCTGGTTTCCATGACTCTGCGCACATCATTAAAGTCAACGTTAATGCGGAGTGCTACGTTGATCAATTCAGCAATGCATTTTGCTGCAGAGCTCAGCACATTATCCGCATGCGCAAACGCTTCGCTCACTTTCAGGTTGTGATATATCTCGCGGAGTTTGTCATTTAAAATAACAAGTACCGAGTCGGAATATTTTTTCAATTCAGTCAAACCATCTTCGGCTTGTTTTCTGCGGAGCTTTCCTTCCCACGCGAAAGGAAGTGTGCAGATTGAAACTGTGAGTATGCCCATCTCCTTTGCGATCTTAGCGATCACCGGAGCCGCACCTGTGCCGGTTCCACCGCCCATGCCTGCAGTGATGAACAGCATTTTAGTTTTTGCCAAAACTTTTCTTAGCTCTTCTTCATTTTCCAACGCGGCTTTACGTCCCATTTCAGGAAGAGCGCCCGCACCTAAACCTTCGGTGAGATGTGCACCCAATTGTATTTTCAATGGCACCGGACTTGCATCCAGCACTTGTCGGTCTGTATTGCAGACTATAAAGTCAACATCTTTGATACCTTGTTTATACATGTGATTGACAGCATTGCTGCCCCCGCCTCCAACTCCGATCACTTTAATGATGGAAGATTTTTCTTTCGGTAATTCAAACTCCATAGTCGATAGGTTTAATTAATTGAGTAAAAATACGTTGAGTTGAGCTTGAAAACAAGCTTCCGGGTCATACTTATTCACTATCAATTGTGAATTACTATAGGACATCAAAAAGTCTCAAGAGTGAATGGGCTGGCGATAAAAAAAGTCCTCCGTTAAGGGAAGACTTTTCTTGATTATTGACGGGGGTCCATTACTCTTTAAACTCCTCATCGCCTTCCTCAAAGATCTTTTTCGTTGTCTTGAAGAGTGAATCGAAGAAATTGCCGCGTGATTTTTTAGAATGGGTGGTAACAGTAGCTGCCTGCTGTTGCTGTTGAGGTGTATTGCGTGTCTTTTCTATTTCAAGTTCTTCGTAACCCTGAAGTACAAGACCAACACCTGTTGAGAACAAAGGGCTTGCCACATCTTCAACACTTTTTGCAAGGTGTTCGTTAGGATAACCAATGCGTGTATCCATACCTATCGTATACTCAACCAGTTGTTTCATGTGTTTGAGCTGAGCTCCACCGCCTGTAACCACAATGCCTGCAATGAGCTTTTTCTCGTAGCCTGAATTTTTTATTTCAAAGGCAACAAGCTCGAGGATTTCCTTCATTCTTGCTTCGATGATAGAGGCAAGATTTTTTGTAGATATTTCCTTAGGAGTTCTTCCTTTCAATCCGGGAATGACTATGATCTCGTTATCCTGATTTTCTTTTGCAAGCGCAGAGCCAAATTTGATTTTCATTTCCTCCGCATGTTTTGCAAGAATAGAGCATCCTTCCTTTATATCTTCTGTAATCACATTGCCTCCAAAGGGAATAACAGCCGTATGACGGATAATTTTATCATAGAAAATCGCAATGTCCGTTGTGCCACCACCTATATCCACCAAAGCAACTCCTGCCTCCTTTTCTTCTTCACTCAATACAGCTGTGGAAGAAGCGATGGGTTCCAGAACGAGATCCACCACCTGTAAGCCAGCTTTCTCAACACACTTTTTTATGTTTTTTGCTGCAGCCATTTGCCCGGTAATAATGTGGAAATTCGCTTCTAACCTTACCCCTTCATGGCCGATAGGATTTTTTATTCCGGATTCATTGTCGATCGTGTATTCCTGAGGCAGAACATGAATGATCTCTTCTCCGGGCAGCATCACGAGCTTGTACATACTGTCTATTAATGAGTCTACATCTTTTTGTGCAATAGGCTCATCAATACTTTCACGTATGCGTGAACCGCTGTGCTTTAAACTTTTTATATGCTGTCCAGCAATCCCTACATGCACAGATTTAATTTCTACGTTGGATTTTTTTTCTGCTTCATCCACCGCAGCACGAATTGCCTGAACCGTTTGTTCAATGTTTGAAACAACACCGCGCCTTACACCCAACGATGGAGCTTTTCCCACGCCAAGTATCTCGATCTTTCCGTGTTCATTGCGTTGACCCACTAATACCGCAATTTTTGTGGTGCCTATATCCAACCCAACAATGATGTCGAGGTGTCCGCCGGTTGGATTTGATGATGCTTGAGTTGACATATTAATTTGTTTGATGTTTATCTTTTGATGTTGTTGCCTTTTTTGCCGCTACAAATGGTTTAGTTACAATTGCTTTCGTACACACAACCTGATTATTAAATTTCAAATTCAGTGTGTCGTAATTTTCCCAACCCGTATAGTTCAATCCTTCTTTATAAAACGTTTTCAGCTTCCAAAATTTTTCACTCATTTCATCTGAACCGCCAAAAATTATTTTATGATTCCCTACGGCAGGAACCAGTTCTATCTCGCCTCCCTCATTTACATAGATCTGCTCAATATGTGCAGACCAGAATTCATCTGCCAAGATAAAGGATGCCATTGAGTATAAATCATCGAGCACAGTACGAGTTTTCAGCGTGTCGTTGTTCATTAGTTCGGAACCGCTCACCTTACTCCACTCGGCAAAACCTTCTTTGATGCTTCCACTCGCAATGAGCATTCGCGCTGTGAAATTGGGTGACCATTGCATGAGTTTTCCCTGGGTGTCCATATAATAACTCTCATCCTTTTCATTGATAATGCGGAGGATAGGCTGACGCTGTTCTATTTCGATGCTCACCACTCCATCAATGCTCAAGTAAACATCGGCACGTGAAACCCATGGATTTGCATAAATAATGCGTTCCAGATAATTCACATCAATATTTTTAAGCGGAGTGTTCTCCACCTGTCCAAATTGCTTAGCGATAAGCTTTCGGATATCATCTTCGTCTACAAAATAATTTTGCCGCATAGGGTCGCGCACAACCATAATGTTCACTTTTTTGCAAAGAGATTCATTTTCCTGTTTTTGCACGAATGAAAAGATTGTTGTGAGCCCTGCTACAAGCAACACCCAAAAAGAGATCCTTACTATTTTCAAAAACAATTCCATTATCAGTTATTTTTAATTCTGGTCATTAATTCTTTAGCAATGGGTTCCACGAGCGTATCAATATCTCCGGCCCCGAGGGTAACAAGCACTTCCAGCTCTCTTCCCTTCAGCTCCTGCACCAGTTCCTTCTTGCGAACCAGTTTTTTGTTTTTTGTCCTCACTTTTTCTAAAAGCATTTCCGAAGTAATGCCTTCAATGGGTTTTTCACGTGCAGGATATATATCAAGCAGGATCAATTCATCCAATAATTCAAGGCTGCGCGCAAACTCATTGGCAAAATCTCTCGTGCGGGTAAACAGATGTGGTTGAAAAATCCCTGTAATCCTTTTGGAAGGATACATTTCTTTAACCGCAGAGATGCAAGCACGTAATTCTTCCGGATGATGCGCATAGTCATCAATATAAACGAGGTCTTTTGTCTTAATATGATATTCAAACCTGCGTTTTACACCTTTAAAAGAAGAAAGTGCATTTTTAATATTTCCGGAGAACACATTCATCTGCTGGGCAACAGCAACAGCTGCTACCGCATTCTCCACATTATGCTTCCCCGGAATTCCAAGCAGCATTCCGCGTATGGCCTGCTCCGGGGTGACCACATCAAAAATATATTCGCCCTTTTTGATTCCTATCTTTCTTGCATAATAATCAGAAGATTGATGAAGAGAATATGTAACTACTTTTTTTGCATTTTTATCCAGTACCAGTACTTTATCAATCCCCTTCTTTATAATAAGCACCCCACCTTCTTTTACTTGGTTTGCAAACTGACTATACGATTCATGCATTTGTTTCTGATCCCCATAAATATCCAGGTGATCTGCATCTACCGAAGTGATCACGGCAATATCAGGATGAAGTGTGAGGAAAGAACGGTCGTATTCATCGGCCTCAACAACAGTGATTGCTTTTATCTTTGATTTCTTCTTCCCGCCTGTGTCGGGATGAAACATTTTCAGTTTTTCACTGAGCAAAAGATTAGTGCCGTAATTCTG
>JAHEYK010000062.1:0-12776 GCA_023251625.1 Bacteroidota bacterium | reverse complement strand
CCTAAAAAGTAAACGTATTTTATATTATCAAAACTCATGGTACGAATAACGAATCTTTACGAATCTGCGAATCGGTTATTTATTTTTAATTAATTGAATTACCTCATTGGCAATTTTTTCTGCTGCATTTGGAAACGCTAGTTTTCCAATATTTTCACTTAGCGTGTTTTGCCTTTGCTTATCATTCATCAAGGAAATAATTTCTTTGCCAAGTTTTTCTTTTGACTCATCATCTTTCACAAGAATTGCAGCATCGGATTTCACGAGCGCCATTGCATTTTTTGTCTGGTGATCTTCGGCTACATTCGGAGACGGAACAAGAATGGATGGCATTTTCACAATAGCCAGTTCCGAAAGAGAAATTGCTCCTGCCCGTGACACCACGATATCTGAAGCAGCATAGGCAAGATCCATTTTAGTTATGAAGGCACCTACCCAAGCCCCCTCCTTACCTCCCCCATTGGGGAAGGTGTACGTATAATTTTTCCCCGTCTGCCAGATTACTTGAATATTATTTCTTGAAAGCTGCTCAAAACAAGCGGCAATACTTTCATTGATCGTTCTGGCACCCAAACTTCCTCCAATAACTAAAAGAGTTTTTTTATGAGGATCCAGTCCGAAAAATTTCATCGCCTCATCCCTTTTCCCTTGCAACGACAAAATATCTTGACGCACAGGGTTTCCGGTAACACGGATCTTGTCTTTTGGAAAATATTTTTCCATTCCCGGATAAGCTACACAGATCCTGTTCACCTTTTTGGCAAGCAATTTATTAGTTATGCCGGGAAATGAGTTCTGCTCCTGTATCAAGGAAGGAATTCCCATCCGGGAAGCCACACGTAACAGCGGACCGCTGGCAAAGCCCCCGGTACCCACAGCCGCATCGGGCCTGAAACTCTTTATAATCCTTTTCGATCTCATGATGCTCGATATCACTTTAAAAGGAAAAGACAAATTATCTATTGTCAATCTCCTTTGCAATCCGCTGATCCACAGCCCTTCAATTTTATATCCCGCAGCAGGGACTTTTTCCATTTCCATTCTTCCTTCTGCGCCCACAAAAAGTATTTCCACACTTTTATCGATCGCTTTCAACGCATTGGCGATAGCAATGGCCGGAAAAATATGTCCGCCTGTACCCCCTCCGCTTATAATTACTTTCACACTATATAATTCTATGCTGTCGCAACAGCAATATCTTCATCTGCAACTTTCGGCTTGACAACTTTTTCCTTTTCTAATTCCCTGCTCGCACTTAACACCATGCCGATCGCGATGCTGGCGAACCAGATAGAAGTTCCGCCCATACTAACGAGCGGCAGGGGTTGTCCAGTTACTGGGACTAAATTCACAGCCACCATCATATTTATTATGGCCTGAAAAACTAAAATGAACGAACATCCGATGGCCAGCAGACTGGGAAAGATCTTTTGACATTTGGTTGCGATCCTGACTGCGCGGTATAATAATACAAGGTATAGGAATAACACTAAGACTCCCATCCACAATCCATATTCTTCAATGATGATCGCATAAATAAAATCCGAATAAGGATGTGGTAAAAAATTCCGCTGTGTGCTCTTGCCGGGGCCCTTTCCGAAGATCCCACCGGTCGCAATAGCGATCTTGGACTGTTCTACCTGATAATTTCCTTCGCTTTTTCCTCCCGAGAAATTCTCGATACGTGCTTTCCAGGTTGCAACCCGGTTATTGACATGAGGGAAAAGGAAAATAAATAACACAAATAATCCGAAGAAGATCACTCCCACCCCCATCAGGGAGAAAATATATTTAAGCTTTATCCTGCCGATGAACATCAGGATCATGCTTGTCAAAAAAAGCATAGCTGCTGTAGAGAAATTCGCAGGCAGGATCAATCCGCAAACCACCAACACGGGGATGACAATGGGAAGAAATGCAGATTTAAAATCTTTTATCACATCTTGCTTTACCGCCAGCGTGCGGGCTACATACATGATCAAAGCAATTTTTGCGAAATCCGAGGTCTGGAAGGTCAGGTTTACAACCGGAATCTCCAGCCAGCGGTTTGCATGATTGATGCTTGAGCCTGTAAGAAGTGTTAACAATAAAAGAGGCACTGCTGTGATGATGGCAATGATGGCAAAGCGGGAATAATATCCGCTTCTTACTTTATGTACAACAAACATCAAAAAGAAACCAAACAACACGATCAATAAATGTTTACGTAAGTAAGGTATCGTATCACCTGACGTATGCTTAAATGCGAGTGTTGAGATAGAACTATAAACTACGAGCAATGACAATATGGACAGCAGCACTACAACTGCCCAGATCGTTTTGTCTCCGTTTATTTTCTTTAAAATGTTTTTCATATTTCAAATTTTCATGGTTGCTAATAACGAATGATCACGAAAACAACCAATCATACGTGTACTAATTCGTATTATTCGTTGCCATTGGTTATTGGCATCCTACAATGATCTCACCGCCTGCTTAAACATTCTTCCTCTTTCCTCATAATTGTCAAATAGATCAAAGCTTGCACAACAGGGAGAAAGAAGAATTGTATCTCCTTTTGTTGCCAAACGAGAAGCTGCTTTCACCGCATCATTTGCTGATTGTGTTTGAACAATGGTCGGAACCAATTTTGAAAATGCTTTGATGATCTTTTTATTGTCAACTCCCAAACAAACAATAGCCTTTACATGCTGCTTAACAAGGTCCTTGAGCATGTTGTAATCATTTCCTTTATCAACTCCCCCAACGATCCAAACCGTAGGATGGCTCATGCTCTCCAGGGCATACCAGGTAGAATTTACATTGGTTGCTTTTGAGTCATTGATGTAATCTACACCATGAACTTTGGATACAAATTCAAGGCGATGCTCTATGTTCTGAAAGTCAGACAGACTTTCGCGGATCTCGCTTTTGCGCACATCCACTAGCCGGGATGCGATCCCTGCTGCCATTGAATTGTAAATGTTGTGTCTTCCTTGCAGTGCTAATTGTTCTACGAACATGGTGATTGGGGTTTGATGTTGATTTATATGAATGTTTATTTTGTTCTTTGTTAAAAAAGCTCCTTGTTTTACTTTTTTCTTTAGTGAGTAAGGAAAAAGTTGAGCCTTAAACCTTCTCTTCTTTACTTCCTTTTCTGTTATTTCGTCATCGGCGCAATAGATAAAAGCATCTTCTTTGGTTTGATTCTGCGTAATGCGGAACTTTGAGTTGACGTAGTTCTGCAGTTTGTAGTCGTAGCGGTCCAGATGATCCGGAGTGATGTTGGTGAGGATCGCAATGTTGATCCTTGCCTTGAACATGTCATCCAGCTGAAAGCTGCTGAGCTCCAGCACGTAGTAGTCATATCCACCTTTGGCCACCATCATCGCGAAACTTTTTCCGATGTTTCCTCCCAGGCCCACGTTGTATCCTGCATTTTTAAGGATGTGATATACCAAAGAGGTTGTGGTAGTTTTCCCGTTGGTTCCGGTAATGCCGATGAGTTTTGTCTCGCTATTTTGCGGGATATATCGTGCCGCAAACTCTATCTCGGAGATGATTGGAATTTTTTTTCTTTTCAATTCAACAATCATTGCCGATGTATCGGGGATGCCCGGACTCTTAACTACTTCGTCCGCATTCAGGATCATACTTTTAGTATGCTTTCCTTCTTCGTACGCGATTCTATGATGTGAAAGAACTTTTCTGTACTTATCTTTTATCTCTCCTTTATCCGAAACAAAAACCTCAAATCCCTTTTTCTTTGCCAGCACCGCAGTCCCGGTTCCGCTCTCACCTGCTCCGAGCACAACAAGAAGCCCACCCCGACCCTCCCGAAGGGAGGGAGACTGCGCGATTCCTTTTTTTTTATCTTTCCTTTCATTCATTTTCTTTATCATTCCGCCTTCTCCTTGGGAAGGAGGGATGGGCTTTACCTTAACTTCAGCGTTACCACTGTAAGTATTGCAAGCATGATTCCTACAATCCAAAAGCGCGAAACAATTTTAGCTTCGTGCATTCCCTTTTTCTGATAATGATGATGCAATGGCGACATGAGGAATATCCTTCTGCCTGCTCCATATTTTTTCTTCGTGTATTTGAAATAGCCCACTTGCATCACGACCGATAAATTTTCGATGAGAAATATTCCGCAGAGAATAGGAATGAGTAATTCCTTTCTAACTACAATGGCAAATACAGCGATGATCCCCCCAAGGGCGAGGCTTCCGGTATCTCCCATAAAGACCTGTGCGGGATATGAATTGTACCATAAGAATCCAACACAGGCTCCTACAAACGCAGCTATGAAAACTACCAGCTCACCCGAAAATGGGATATACATCACGTTGAGATAGTCTGCAAAAAATAAATTACCGGAGATGTATGCAAAAATTCCAAGCGTAGCCCCTATGACAGCTGATGTGCCGGTAGCAAGGCCATCAATCCCATCTGTAATATTTGCACCGTTAGAAACTGCTGTAACAATAATGATTACAGCAAGAATGTAAATTACCCAGGTGTACTTACGCATGTTCTCACTGATCAATGCCATTACGGAGGAATAATTGAATTCATTATTTTTCACAAAAGGAATCGTAGTGTTTGGCAATTTTTTATCGAGCATATAGTGAGTGACCCCCTTTGTGTCTATGAGCTCTGTCACTTTGCTCTTGTCAACTTTCTGAATCAGTTCAGCAGGTATCTCTACTTTGGTATTAATATCGGGATGGAAATAAACAGTGGCACCCACGATCAATCCGAGTCCGATTTGCCCCATCACTTTAAATCTCCCTGCCAATCCTTCTTTATCTTTTTTGAAAACTTTGATGTAGTCATCCAGAAATCCGATAAGCCCAAGCCAGATCGTAGAGATGATCATCAGAATGATGTAGATATTATGAAGCTTTGCAAAAAGAAGCGTAGGGATCAGGATTGCTGAGATAATGATCAATCCACCCATCGTAGGTGTTCCTCTTTTTTTCTCTTCTCCTGCCAAGCCCAGATCACGAATAGTTTCACCTACCTGCTTTCTGAGCAGCAATGCGATAATTCTTTTTCCAAAGAGCATCGAGATGATCAGAGAAGTAATAATAGACATGGCCGCACGGAAAGAAATGTACTGGAACACTCCCGTTCCCGCGAGGTGGTAATGTTTATGCAGATATTCAAATAAATAGTACAGCATTATCCGGCGAACATTTCTAAGTTTTCAGTTAATATTTTTACATCATCAAAAGGATGTTTTACTCCTTTGATCTCCTGGTATTTCTCATGACCCTTTCCAGCAACAAGGATTATATCTCCTGAACTTGCAAGCGAACAAGCAGTTTTGATCGCTTCGCGCCTGTCTGTTATTGACAAAACCTTTTTCTGATGTTGTCTTTCAATACCTTTTTGCATTTCACGAATGATCTGCTCAGGGTCTTCGCTTCTTGGATTATCGGATGTAAGGATTACTTTATCGCTTTCTTCACATGCGATCTGCGCCATTACAGGGCGTTTAAGGGCATCCCTGTCTCCACCGCAACCGATCACAGTCACTATTTTTTCATCGGGAGTTCTTATCTCACGAATTGTTTTCAACACATTCAGCAATGCATCAGGCGTATGGGCATAATCCACAATACCCACAATTCCGCTCTGTGTTTTTACCTGCTGAAACCTTCCGTCAACAGAACTAAGCGTGCTCAGCGCTGTCAGAATTTTTAATTTTTCCTGCCCAAGAAGGATTGCTGTGGCATAAACCGCCAACATGTTGTAAGCGTTGAATGGCCCGATCAGCTTGCTCCACATTTCAGTGCCGTCCATGTTCAAAAGCAGCCCGGCAAACTGGCTTTCTAAAATTTTGCATTTGAAATCGGCAGAAGATTTTAGCGCATACGTTTTTTTATTGGCAACTGTGCTCTGGATCATCACCATTCCATTCTGATCATCTTTGTTGGCAAGTGCAAATGCATCTGCATCTAGCTCGTCAAAGAATTTTTTCTTGGCTTTGATGTATTCTTCAAACGTTTTGTGGTAATCAAGATGGTCGTGTGTGATATTCGTGAACACAGCCCCGGAAAATTTCAAGCCTGCAATCCTTTTTTGCACCACTGCATGCGAACTAACTTCCATGAAGCAGTATTTACATCCTGCATCCACCATCTGCTTCATCAGTTTACTGAGCCGGATGGCATCAGGCGTGGTGTGCGTAGCAGGAAATTCTTCCCGGCCAATCTTATAAACCACGGTGGAGATCAATCCCGCATTATATCCAAGGGAAAGAAAAAGATCATACAGCAGTGATGCGGTAGTTGTTTTTCCATTTGTTCCGGTAATGCCTACCAGTTTTAATTTTTCGGAAGGATTGTCATAAAAATTCGAAGCGATAATACCCAGAGCTACTTCAGTATCCTTTACCTTTACATAGGTTACGTTTTTATTTTTTTGTTTGGGGAGTTCCTCGCAAACAATTGCAGCAGCTCCTGCTTCCTCTACCTGATCAATGAATTTATGACCGTCACTTTGTGTGCCTTTTACTGCGATGAACAGGCTACCTTTCTCTGCTTTCCTGGAATCAAAACAGATCGAGGCAATAGAAATCTCGGTTGAACCAAGAACTTCCACAAGTCCCGCTTTGTATAATATATCTTTCAGCAATTTCATTACGCTAGTTCCAGTATCAATTCCGTTCCTTTTGAAAATTTTGTTCCCGCCTGAATGGACTGCTTTACAATGGTTCCTTTTCCTACGACAGTCACTTTAAATCCCGCATTCTCAAGCAGGTAAAGAGCATCTTTCAGTCCCATTCCTAAAACATTGGGCGTTAGATGGCTGATAAGCGCACGATCCAGGTTGTTGTCAATAAAAATTGCAGTGGAATCTTTGCGCACTACGCTCACATATTCTGCAGTAGAGTTAATGTTTGCGGAAATATTCAGATCGCGGCAAACGGTTTCAATATCTTTCCTTGAACCATTTTTGATGCTGGGGGTTTTCTTGTCCAGGTTCTTGATCTCATTTACCTCGCTATGTATATCTGAAAGTGATGAGTAAACTTTATCGGAAATTTCCCGAAAGATCGGCCCTGCTACTGCATTCCCATAATAAACCCCTTCAGAAGGAGCGCTCACCACCACGATGCAGGAATATTTGGGATTATCTGCAGGGAAATACCCCACAAAGGATGCCTGATAAGAAACATTCCTGTTTCCCTGCACATTTCCGTAACCCTTTCCTCCGTTCGCGATCTGTGCTGTACCGGTCTTTCCTGCAATTTTATAATCTGTATTGTTCAGGTTCATCGCAGTACCCTCCACCACCACTCCTTCCATCATCTCTTTTGCCTTTTTAATGGTAGAGGCAGAAGCGATATGCGGGTGAATCACTTCGGGCTCAAATGCTTTGATCGCTTTTCCCTGCTTAAGAACTTCCCGCACAAAACGGGGTTTCATCATTTCCCCGTCATTTGCAACTGCATTATAGAAAGTGAGTATCTGAAGTGGTGTAAGGCGCAACTCATATCCAAAAGACATCCAGGGAAGAGAAACTGCTGACCATCTTTTGTCCTTGGTAGATTTTATATCCGGACTTCCGGCTCCGGCAATATCCAGCTGTGGGTTAAGATTGATACCCATCTTGCAAAGCCGGTCCACAAACTGCTGGGGATTTTTTGCATAATGCTTATAAATAAGTTTTGCCGTGCCTACATTCGATGAATGTTCAAATACCTGCTTCACAGTAAGTTTTCCAAGTCCGCCTTCATGGGCATCACGTACTTCCTGGTTATATAGTTTCCATTTTCCTCCCCCGGTATTGATCGTATCACTCAGGTCAAAATATCCATCCTCCATTCCTGCCATGAGAGAAACCAATTTGAATGTAGAGCCCGGCTCTGTACTTTGGCCGATAGCGTAGTTGTAGGCCTCTTCATAGCGTGACGTATCAATTTTTGAAAGATTGGCGATCGCACGTATCTCTCCTGTTTTTACTTCCATTAAAATGACAGTACCCCATCCTGCATGATTCTTTTTCACTTGTGTGTAAAGTGCATGCTCTGCCACATCCTGAATATTGATGTCGATCGTGGAAACAATATCACATCCGTCCTGCGGTTCGATCTCATTCTCACTATTCACGGGCATTTCTATGCCTCCTGCGATCTTTCGAACAAGGCGTTTTCCGCCAATACCTGTAAGCTGCTGGTTAAAAGAACCTTCCAGGCCCACAGGTTTGGCATTCACCGAACAATAACCGATGGTTCGCTCTGCTAAAAACTTGAATGGCAGTTCGCGTTTTCCTTTTTGGGTGTAGATCAATCCGCCTTTATATCTTCCTTTTCGAAAAAGAGGAAGCTTTTTTAATTTCTGAAGGTCCTTGTAAGAAACATTGTCATGCAGGGTGTAGTAGCGATCCCCGGAAACCCGTGCACTGATCAGCTCTCGTTTATATACGGCTTTTGTGCGGTCGTTGAAAATATTATTAAGCCCAAACGAGATCGAATCAATATTGCTTTCAAAAATATCATCCGTGATTGCATCCGAGTTCAGGTCAACAGCCACTTCATAATAAGGCAGCGAGGTAGCGAGCAGCTGACCGTTCACATCAAAGATGTTCCCGCGTACTGCTTCAATATTTGCGTAATGGAGGGTAAGTTCGTTTGCGCGCTTTTTCCAGAAATCTCCTTCTCCTATCTGGATCTTGACAACGCGCGCTATAATAAATCCGGCCAGCAGGAATATGAAGAGATATACGAGGTAGATCCTCCAGAGTATATCCTTTCTTACATCTACTGCCATATCAGTTTTTGTTTTCGGATTGAGTGTTGCTGCTTACTTTCACCACAATTTTTTTAGGCGGAACGGTTGACTCCTTTAATCCAAAAGGAGCCACGGCATGTGCCACTTCGGTCTGGTTACTCATGAACATGAGCTCCGACTTGGAAATGATGTATTCTGATTTAAGTTCTTTGAGTTCGGTATTGATATGGCTGATCTCACGAACCGACTTTTCTGCATAGTAGCCGTTGGCGATATATCCCA
This sequence comes from Bacteroidota bacterium, assembly GCA_023251625.1. Lineage (GTDB taxonomy): Bacteria > Bacteroidota > Bacteroidia > Palsa-948 > Palsa-948 > Palsa-948. The sequence goes on along the minus strand of JAHEYK010000062.1, from coordinate 3,771 downwards.
GCCCTACCACGGTTAAAAAGAGGATGAAAGGAAGTTGGGCTATTACGTAGTCTTTGGAGAGAAAATTGCCGCTAAAAATGTTGATAGCAGAGCGGGCTATCTTATTAGGCTTTGCGGCCTTGGATTTTTTTTCGGTGTGTGGTTGTTCCGCCTTTGGAACTTCTTTAAACTTATTCATTAAAAAACTAAAATCACTTTTCGTTTGTTCGTTCTGCTATACGCAGTTTTGCACTTCTTGCCCTGCTGTTCCTTTCTATCTCTGTTTCGCTCGGCAGTATCGGTTTCCGGCTTATCACTTTAAATGGCCCTTTCACATTTCCGTATACATCTGTTTCTACTTCGCCTTCGAACTTTCCGGAGCGGAAGAAGTTTTTCACCAGCCTATCTTCGAGCGAGTGGTACGAGATCACTGCGATCCTTGCACCCGGTTTTAAAACCTCTTTGCTCTGTTCCAACAATTCCTTCAGTGCGCTCAGCTCATCATTCACTTCTATTCTCAGCGCCTGAAACACCTTGGCGTAGAACTGATTTTCTTTGCCTCTTTCCGCGCAACTTGCGATCGCCTCTTTCAGTTCATTTACAGTTCGCAGCTGATTTCTATTCGCCATTATCTTTTTGACCACTTGCGGTGTATTACGGAGTTCTCCGTATTCCCAAAAGACCCTTTTCAGTTGCTCTTCAGAGTAGGTCCGGACGATCTCGGATGCAGGGCGGCCTTGCTTTTTGTTCATCCTCATATCAAGCTCTGAATCGAGTCTTGTGGAGAATCCCCTTTCCGCAGTATCAAACTGGTGAGAAGAAACTCCGAGGTCAGCAAGCAAGCCATCGATCTGCTTCACATTCTTTTCGAGGAGAGCACTCTTCAGTTCCCTGAAGTTTCTGGGGATGAGCGTGAATCGTTTGTCGTCAATTTGATTCTTTACCGCATCCGCATCGCAATCGAACCCGAACAACCTTCCTTTTGCAGAAAGGTGTTTGAGTATCTCTTGCGAGTGTCCCCCTCCACCGAATGTGACATCCACATAGGTTCCGTTCTGTTTGATCAGCAGGGCTTCAATACAATCTTTCAAAAGAACAGGAGTGTGATAGGCACCTTCCTTCATCTCACATCACTTACTTTTATCCTTATTACCCATCACCTTCTCAGCAAGAGAAGCATAGTCAACTGATTTATCTGATATCATCTTGTTAAATTCTGTGAGTGACCAGATCTCGATCCGGTTCGCATACGCATAGAACACTGCATCTTTTTTTATGCCCGCATAGCTCATTAAGCGCTGGGGAAGCAGCAACCTTCCTTGTCCATCCAGGAACATTTCAGTAGCGCCATCATGAAACTTCCGGTAAAAGATCCGGCTGTCGGTCTCGAAAAGATTGAGCTTACTCATCTCACCCGTAATTTCTTTCCAAACGTTGTAGGGATACAACGTGAGGTGCTTTTCAAAACCACGGTTGAGTACAAATTTTTCGCCTGCTTCAGGAGAGACCTGGCGCTTGAGGGCGGCAGGGAACAGCACGCGTCCTTTCGCATCAACTGAACATTCGAATTCTCCTGTGAATACTGACATATATTTTTCCTGTTCCGGGGAACTTTTTAGCTGTTGGTTTTAATGCGACAAATGTAAATAATAAAATCCCACAAATTACCACAATGTTGATAATATTATCAATATTAACACGATAACGACTCCTATCAGGTATTATTATGCTATATAAAATCAATTAAAATTCAAGTGGTAAAAAATGGGAGTATTTTGTTAATAACGTGTTTATTCGTGTTAATTCGGCTTTTAAGCTATTTGGGAACCGGCTACTAATTCCAAAGGCGTATTTTTGTAAACGCTTGCAATGGTGTTGCTAAAAAAGTATGCTGAAGAAAATTGACATTGACGGAATTTTTAAAAGCAAGAATCCTTCGCTTTACAAAATACTTCCCTCATTTATTTTTTCCTATCTCAAAAGGATCATTCATCAGGACAGGCTCAATTCATTTCTGGAAAAACATGGCAGCAAGTACGATTTCGAATTTGTAAAAGCGATCATTGAGGAATTTGGAATTGATGAAAAGGTCATCGGCACGGAAAATATCCCCCCCTCGGGTGGATGTGTGCTGGCCGCCAATCATCCCCTGGGCGCGATGGACTTCATCACCATGATGAATGCCATAGGGACCACCCGCAAGGATGTAAAAGCGCTGGTGAATGACATCCTGATGAACCTCGACAATCTTAAAAATCTTTTCTCCGGAGTAAATAAAGTAAGCAAAACATCGGCTGAATCTCTGATGGAAGTGGAAACCGTTTTTGCGTCTGATGTTCTATCCATTACTTTTCCCGCAGGGCTTGTCTCCCGCAAGCAATTTCCGAATGGGTTCTTTGGAAAATCAGTTATTGAAGACCTGGAATGGAAGAAGACCTTTATCACAAGGGCTAAAAAACATAAAAGAGATATCCTGCCTGTCTACATTGACGGCCAGAATTCGAACTTCTTCTACAATCTTTCTCTGTGGAGAAAAAGAGTGGGCCTAAATGCAAACCTTGAGATGCTTTATCTCGTAGACGAGATGTACCGGCAACATGGCAAAACAATTACCATTATCTTTGGAGAAGCGATTCCGTTCGAAACTTTTGACAAACGATTCAATGACCATGCCTGGGCAGAAAAAGTAAAACAGCACGTTTACAGAATGGGGAAGGAAAAACAAAGTCTCAAATTCCAAGTCACAAGTCACAAGTGAACAGCCGTATGAAACCGATAATCCCTCCAGTATCAAAAGAACTTCTGCTCAAGGAATTGACACTGGAAAGATTTGTTCGCGATACAAACTACGGCTCCAATGAAATCTACATCGTAAATAACAATGATTCTCCAAACATTTTGAGGGAAATTGGCCGCTTAAGGGAGGTAACTTTCCGTGCTGCCGGGGGTGGAACAGGACTGGATTGCGACCTTGACAGCTTTGATACTGACAAGATCTGCTACAAACAATTGATAGTCTGGAACCCACAGGACAAAGAGATCGTAGGCGGTTATCGTTATATCCTGATACGCGATGCTGAAAAAGATGAAAAAGGGGTTCCAAAACTTTCTACATCGCATTATTTTAAGTTCAGCAGTAAATTTGTGAAAGAATATGCTCCTTACACCATTGAATTAGGCCGTTCTTTTGTTCAGCCCATGTACCAGCCGGGTTCTACAAACAGAAAGGGTCTTTTCTCGCTCGATAACTTATGGGATGGCCTAGGTGCTATGTATATTGACAACCCGGACCAGAAATATTTTTTTGGCAAAATGACGATGTACAAAGATTACAATCAACATGCGCGCGATATGCTGATGTATTTCCTTGAGCTTTACTTCCCCGATCCGGATAATCTGGTTGTACCTTATAAACAGCTTTCTTACACCACAGACATCTCGGAATTCAAGCCTCTGTTTAAAAAAGAAATTCCGTATAAAGAAGCGCATGCTATCCTGAACCAGAGCATTCGCAAACTGGGAGAGAACATCCCTCCCCTGTTCAACTCTTACATGAACATTTCTCCCAGCATGAAAACCTTTGGCGCTGCCGATAATCTTGATTTTGGAGGCGTGGAAGAAACCGGCATCCTTGTTACTATTGCTGATATTTATCCCAGCAAAACGGAGCGACATATTACTTCGTACAAGAAGAAATAATTTTCATTTGTCAAACCTGTCAGGGTTCTAAACCCCTGACAGGTTTTCGGATTAAAAAACCATGCAGGATAAAAAAGCCATATTAATTCCGGA
>JAHEYK010000061.1 GCA_023251625.1 Bacteroidota bacterium | reverse complement strand
TACCATTGGAACACAAAATACCGCTATGGGATGGAACGCACTTCGTTCGAATGTGGATGGAACCTCCAACACGGCCATGGGATTATCTGCTGCTTACAATAACACTTCCGGAATAGAAAATTCAGGATTCGGATTCGAAGCACTCAACTCAAATCTTATAGGAAATAATAATACTGCGTTTGGCGCCTATGCTCTTCTGACAAATACAGGTTCCAACAATACCGCCTTCGGTTCCAATGCACTTTATACAAATGCCTCAGGGCTCAACAATACAGCAGTAGGATTTAAAGCACTTGAGCTAAATACCGCGAGCTTTAATGTGGCTGTTGGGCATCGGGCGCTGCAGACAAATTCTTCCGGATCACACAATTCAGGCATAGGATACCAGGCACTCCGGAAAGGAACTGTTGGAAATAACAATACGGCGGTTGGCTACGATGCGCTTTTCAATAACACCGCTGCCACGGATAATGTTGCCATTGGTGACGAAGCGTTATTGAGCCAGGCATTTGCCAACGGTGGGGTTGCATGGAGCAGCAACAACGTTGCGATCGGGCATTACGCTCTTCATGATAACGCTCCAACAGCAACAACGAACGGCACCAATAATGTGGCCATCGGAACTTTGGCGCTTACTAAAAATATCACGGGCTCTCAAAATAATGCCTGTGGATCCAACGCGCTTTACAATAATTTATCAGGAAATTTTAACAATGCCTTCGGAACCAATGCACTTATAACAAACACAACGGGGGGCGATAACACCGCAGTAGGTGATGCCGCGCTGTTCAATAACCTGGGAGGCAGCGACAATACAGCAACCGGAGTGCAGGCGCTTTTATCCAACAACAGCGGGATCGATAATTCTGCGTATGGCGTTCAAGCTCTTGGAGCGAATACATCGGGGAGCCGCAACACCGCATCCGGCAGATTTGCGCTTGCCGCTAACCTTACCACAAACGATAATACAGCATCCGGATGGGCCGCCTTGTTTGTAAGCACAGGCTCCAATAATACTGCCTTTGGATCGCAAGCAGCTTATAACAACAGCACCGCATCTAATAATACCGCTGTAGGCTATCAGGCGCTATACACCAACTCGCTAACAGGAAATTGCACAGCAATCGGTTACAGGGCTTTGGCTCAACAAGCATACAATTCTGCTGACCTCGGAAATACCGCAGTTGGTTATAAATCGATGGAAGTGACCAATTCAACTACGGGTGCTGATGGGAATAATAACACGGCTGTTGGCTGGTCAACGCTCGCTGTTAATACAACTGGGTTTAATCAAACTGCTATCGGATATGGTGCTCTTGCAGCCAATACTACAGGAAGTACAAATGTGGCTGTAGGTTCGCTCTGCATGCTCGCTACTAATAGCGGATTTACAAATACTGGAGTGGGAACCGGTTGTCTTCAAAGCCAAACCATCGGAAATAAAAATACATGTGTGGGCTTTCAGGCTGGCACAGCGGGAACAGCCATTGTTGACGGAACAAAAAATACATTGGTAGGGTACCAGGCGAAAGTAAACAATGCCACTGCAACCAACAGGGGTGCCTTTGGACATCAGGCAAATGCAACCGCAGACAATACGGTTATTATAGGAGACGGCAATGTGACCAACGTTGGTTCAACAGCGGGATGGTTCACTGTTTCAGATGGAAGGTTCAAAAAAAATATTAAACAGGAAGGTGTCCATGGATTGGATTTTGTCATGAAGCTTACACCTGTTACTTACAATATGGATGTTAGCAAGTTTGATGCCTTTTTGGGAGTTGATAATGTTGATCAGGAAGGACTCAGAAAGAAAGAAGAAATACTTTATAGCGGATTTATTGCCCAGGAAGTGGAGAAGGTAGCACAAAGCATTAGCTATGATTTTAGTGGAGTTGCAAAACCGAAAAATGAAAATGATCACTACAAAGTAGATTATGCAGCTTTTGTTGTTCCGCTAGTAAAAGCAGTCCAGGAACAACAAAAGCTAATAGAATCGCAGCACAATGAAATTTCTGAACTTAAAATACTGGTAGAAAGACTAGTTAATAAGGATGCAGAAGAAAAGGTAAGTGCCTCCGCACAAAAATAAATTGAAAATTATTTTAAGAAGATGTCCCCCTCCCAAGGGTCTGCTTGCCGGTTTATCTGCCGAAGGCATGGTAGGCAGGGGTTATGGGGAGGGCTTGTTTTTTTTCTTTTCCGCCAAGAGCTTGTTAACCTTCCAGGTGATCCAGGAAAAGCCAGCTCCCACCAGCGCACCTGCCATCACATCGGTAGGATAGTGAACGCCTAGTTCCATTCTTGAATAACCTACTGCACCAGCCCATAAAAAGGAGGGAGCTATCACATACCATTTGGGATAACAAAGAGAAAGAGATGTAGCCGTTGCAAATGCCGCTGAAGTGTGCCCGGAAGGAAAGGAAGGATCTCCTCCGTCACTTTTTTTTTCGATGAATGCATAGGTGTTGAAAGGCCTCTCCCTGTTAACCAAATATTTAATTCCTTGTGTGATCGCAGAAGCTACGAGTATTCCCGCTGCTGTGACCAATGCCTTTCTTTTGGTTGTGCTGTCGTGCTTCAATAAACCATACGTAAACAGGCCAACGGGAACAGCTATACAAACCGGTGTGATGCTTTTAGATGTTATCTGGCAAGCGTTATCCCACGATGCTGAGTTGTTTGAATTGATAGAGTGGAGGGTATTGATGTCCAGGTTCTGCGAGTAGGCAGTCAGCAATATAGAACAGACAAAAATACATAACGAAAAAATATTTTTCATCTCTCAAATATCGTCATTTTCCCTTCTTTTAGTTGTTTTATGGCTATAAAAGCTGCTTTTGTCTGCTTTATACTTGCTACTCTCGATTGCTTTTGAACTTTAGTATGTTGAAAAACATCCGGAAGAGGTTTGTATTTAGCTTGTTATCGGCCTACTTTTACTTTAACAATTAAACAAAATCATCCATGAGTTGTCCAATCTGTAATAACATCGAACTGCAAGAAGGTGCTGAAAGCTGCAACAAATGCGGTTCAGACCTCGAAGTTTTCACCCACATTGAAGCAGCACATAAAGAACATGTGTTCCAGAAAAAATCCATCCTCATACTCGTTGCCGTATTAGGAGTGGTAATGGTAAGTTGGGGATCTGTAAGCTTATTTTCAGGTAAGAGCACTGAAGCATCTACCGCCATTGCCGATACTACTATGGTATCTATGGCCACTCCAGATGCAGATGCTAACCTGACCTCATCGGGCTGGCAAAAGGAAAATGAATACCTGAAATCCACCATTGCTTCGCTGAATGAAGAGATCGCTATATTAAAGAAGCCTGTATACACCCCTAAGGCAGTTGCACCAAAGGCAAAAAAAGAAAAAAAAATAAAAAAGGAAAAAGCGCACGCTGAACCCAAAGCAGAGCCGGCTGCAGAAAGCAATTCCAATGCTGAAAGCGGAGTCATCATCCACACCGTAAAGAAGGGGCAGTCATTCTGGACCATCTCCAAGAAGTATTTCAAGAACGGATCTCATGCAAAACAGATCGCGGCAGATAATAACCTGACAGGAGTGAAGAACATTCCTTTAGGGACCAAACTTAAAATCAACAAATAATTCTCCCACCCATGTCAGAACAAAATAACCACCTCGAAGCTATCACCCGCAAGGTGATCCTTTCTCTGAATGAGATCGTTTCATTGAAAATGAAGATCACGAACCTGAACGAGGAAATAATACTTGCTAAGAACAAGATACGCTCACTCGATGCAGAACTGCTTGCTGAAAAAGAGGAGATCGCTTCAAGAATTGAGCATATCACCAATTTGAAGCTGGATATTTCAGCCCTTAAAGAAGAGATTACCGAACACAAGAACAGGATCTTCTCTTTAGAAGATGTTGGTGCTTCTCAGAAAAAGGAGATCACTTCACTTACTTCTGACAGGGATAAAGACAAGATCATTGTCGGTGAGCAGAAGAAGATCATTGCTCAAAAAGAAGGAGATGTGTTCCAGAGGGAGAAAGATATAGATCAACTCAATAAGGAAATATCCCTTTTGAAAGGTAATATGTCTTCCATTGAAGCAGAAAGGACCTCTTTGAAAAAGGACATTGCAGACCTTAAGCTGAAATCGGATAAAGGCCTTTCTGAAAAGGAAAATGTGTTGACCTTGAAGAGCAAAGAACTATCGGATAAAGAAACTGTATTGGCGCAAAAAGACAAAGACCTGGATATGCTGAACAAGGAATTTGTGGCACTCAAGGCCAAGAACAGTGCTGTAGAAGCAGAATTCTCTGCTCATAAGAAGGAGTTTACAGCTTTTAAGGCTGAAACGACCAAAAGCATTGGAGATAAGGATAAAGACATAGCTCAAAAGGACAAAACATTGCTTGAGCTCAATAAAGAAATAAACACATTGAAATCAAGAGTTGCAAAGGATTCGCTTGACATGGACGCAGCCCAGCAAAAGCACAATGCCGAGATCACCGAGCTGAAAAACCTGGTTTCTGAGCTCACTGCATCCAGTAAAAAGCTTGACAAAGAGCTTACCAAGTTCAGGGAGAAAGCAGAAAAAGAAAAGGCTAAGAAAGAAGCTAAAGCCAAGGCTCAGGCTGAAAGTACTGAAACAGAAGCACAATCACAGGTTCAGACTGAAGAGTCCAATAATCTTCAGGTTGAAAGACGTGAGATGTTTGATACCGAAAAACCCGTTGTTAACGAAACAGAAGAAAATACAGGTACTGCTTTCGAAGGTAATATTGAGTTGTAAGTTTAACTTCCCTATGAAAAGCCCCGGTCAATGCTTGGTCGGGGCTTTTTATTATTCCCATTTTAAAATAGATGATACAGCTGGGGCTGTTTGGAGTGAAGTGCAAATGGCCTTTACAGTATGCCTATTTATCGGGTTCAAGCATTTCAACCGGCTTTTTCCAGTTTATGCGGTAGCCGCAATACATTTTGAGCACACATTTATCGGTACTGCCGGTAAGGCCCATGCCCGGGCCGAAGTTCAGCTCATATGCGTTTTTATTAATGAGATCTGCCGTAAGGAACAAAGCATGCTCCTGGTAAGGTAGGTTTTCAAAATGATTAAGCTTGCCTGTTGCGCCATAATATTCAAAACCCAGCTTCCAGTTCTTCAGGGCTTGAAAAGCTACTTTAAGGTTAGGTTCAAATACAGGCACGGAGTTGTTGTAAGCACTTTTCAAAGAAACACCTATGGTAGGAGTGCATAAAAAAAGGATGAAGTAATTTTACTTCATCCTTTTCTATTATCCCGAAATTTGATCGGGATTTATTAAGAAATTATTCACTTTTGGGCTCCTCGGTGTTAGTAGTAGTATCAGGAGTGGCTTCCGCTGCCGGAGCTGCATCTTTCTTCTTTCCACCGCGACTTCTGCGTGTTTTCTTAGCAGGAGCAGCAGCATCTGTTTTAGCAGCCAGCATGCTCTCGTTGAAGTCTACCAACTCGATCAGACAGGTGTTGGCGCTGTCTCCCATGCGGAATCCTGTTTTCAGGATACGTGTGTAGCCTCCGTTGCGTTCTGCCACTTTAGGAGCCACATCGCGAAAGAGCATGGCAACCACATCTTTATTCTGCAAATAACGAAACACCATTCTGCGTGAGTGGGTAGTATCGCTTTTTGCACGTGTCAGAATAGGCTCCACATATTTCTTGAGGGCCTTTGCCTTTGCAAGTGTTGTATTGATACGCTTGTGCTGGATCAGCGATGCCGCCATGTTCGAAAGCGTAGCCAGTCTGTGCTGCGACTTGCGGCTCAGGTGGTTTATTTTTTTTCCGTGTCTCATAGTAATTCAGTCTTTAGTCTTTAGTCCTTAGTTTTAGTTGATCTGGCTGTAGCCTATTTACTATATACTAACGACTCAGTACTTGTAATTAGTTCATTATTTTTTCTTTCATAAATCCGTATTTCGCAACGTCCATTCCAAAGTGGAGGCCTTTTGTATTTACAAGTTCTTCCAACTCAGAGAGAGATTTCTTTCCGAAGTTTCGGAATTTCAAGAGATCCATTTTGTTGTAAGATACGAGGTCGGCCAGTGTTTCAACATCGGCTGCTTTCAGGCAATTCAATGCACGGACAGAAAGATCCATATCTACAAGCTTTGTTTTCAGCAGCTGGCGGATGTGCAGTGCATGTTCGTCAAAGTCTTGCTCTTTTCCTTTTTCTTCGGTATCGAGGGTGATCTTTTCGTCAGAGAATAGCATGAAATGGTGGATGAGGATCTTAGCTGCTTCTTTCAATGCCTCTTTAGGATGGATGGAACCATCGCTCTTGATATCCACGATCAGTTTTTCATAGTCGGTCTTCTGCTCAACGCGGAAGTTCTCAACGGTGTATTTCACGTGGCGGATAGGAGTGAAGATCGCATCAATTGGAATATAACCTACAGGGCTGTTGATCGGTTTGTTCTCCTCAGCAGGAACATATCCGCGGCCTTTGTCGATAGTAATTTCAAATTTCACTTTTACATTGCTATCCATCGTGCAGATAACATGATCCGGGTTCAACACCTGGAATGCAGAAGTTGCTTTTCCGATATCGCCGGCAGTAAAGTGATCTTTTCCGTTAAGAGAAATAGTCACTTTTTCATTGTCAACTCCGTCTATTTGTTTTTTGAAGCGAACCTGTTTGAGATTAAGAACGATCTCGGTTACATCTTCAACAATTCCTTTTATAGTAGAGAATTCATGATCAACTCCTTCTACCCGGATGCCGGTAATGGCATGGCCTTCAAGAGAAGAAAGCAGGATCCTGCGTAATGCGTTTCCTACCGTAACACCATATCCCGGCTCCAAAGGACGAAACTCAAACTGTCCTTCTGTGTCCGTAGAGTGGATCATGATCACTTTGTCTGGTTTCTGAAAAGCTAATATTGCCATGGTTATATAAGTTTAAAGTTTAAAGTTTCTGGTTTGGTTCAAATTTATTTAGAGTACAACTCGACAATTAATTGTTCTTTAATGTTCTCAGGGATCTGTGTACGTTCAGGTACAGCTAAAAATCTTCCCTGCATCAGGCTTCTGTCAAACTCCAGCCATTGGTAGGTTATGCTGCTGGAAGAAAGGGAATTTCTGATCGGGTCCATATCTTTAGAACGCTCTCTGATGCCAACAATATCACCTGCTTTTACGGTGTATGATGGAATGTTGATCACTTCGCCATTGATAGTGATGTGCTTGTGAGAAACGAACTGGCGTGCGGCTCTGCGTGTAGGGGCAACTCCCATGCGGTAGATCACGTTATCAAGGCGCGACTCTAAAAGCTGAAGCAGAACCTCTCCTGTTACACCTTTTGCACGTGCCGCGCGTTCAAATGTGTTTTCAAACTGGCGCTCTAAAATGCCATACGTATATTTTGCTTTTTGCTTTTCAGCTAACTGAACAGCATACTCTGACTTTTTAGTTCTTTTCTTTGTGTTGCCATGCATTCCGGGAGGATATGCTTTTTTCTCAAGCGTTTTCCCGTTTCCTCCGAGGATCGGCTCAGCAAATTTTCTGTTGATTCTTTGTTTGGGTCCTGTGTAACGTGCCATCTTATTAGTTTAAAGTTTAATGTCTAAGATTATTATTATACTCTGCGTTTTTTTGGTGGGCGGCAGCCATTGTGTGGAATAGGAGTGAGGTCCATGATCTCCATGATCTCGATCTTATTTGTGTACAAAGCACGCATAGCAGCTTCTCTGCCTCCGCCCGGGCCTTTGATATATACTTTTACTTTTCTCAGTCCTGCTTCATAAGCTGCTCTTGCAGCATCAGAGGATGCTACGGTTGCTGCATAAGGGGTATTTTTCTTAGAACCACGGAACCCCATTTTACCGGCTGATGACCAGGCAACGGTTTGCCCTTTCATGTTTGTAAGTGTAATGATGATATTGTTGAAAGCAGCATGGATATGTGCTTCACCGATAGCATCCACCTTTACGGTTCTTTTCTTTGCCTTTGCAGGTTTCGCTGCAGCTTCTGCAGAGCCTTTTACCGGTTGACCTTCCTGTTGTGATTTTTTTTCTTCAGCCATTTTTATTTTAATTGGTAGAGTAGTGTAGTAGTTTTTTAGGATTATCCTTTCGAAGGAGCCAGTTTCTTACCGGCAATTGTTTTTCTTCTTCCTTTTCTTGTACGTGCGTTACTGCGTGTACGTTGTCCGCGCACCGGAGCGCCTTTTTTGTGACGGATACCCCTGTAGCTTCCAATGTCTATAAGGCGCTTGATGTTCAGTTGAGTTTCAGAACGGAGCGCTCCTTCTACTTTGAATTTTTCAGTAAGGATACTGCGGATCTTGTTCAGATCGGAGTCGTCCCAATCCTGAACTTTTTTGTCTTTATTTACTCCTGCTTCTTTCAGGATCCTGCGAGCAGAGCTTTGACCGATACCATAGATATAGGTAAGTCCGATTTCACCGCGTTTGTTTTTTGGAAGATCAACTCCAGATATACGTGCCATTTGTTTGGTTAATTAGTTAATTGGTGATTAGGTAATTGGGTTGAGTGAGTCGGTTTATTTAATGGACTCAATCCACTCAATTAACTTTTTTATCCTTGTCTTTGTTTATGTTTAGGTACTTTTTTGTTAATGACATAAAGGCGTCCTTTTCTGCGGACGATGATGCAGTCAACGCTGCGTTTCTTGATGGATGTTCTGATTTTCATAGCTATACGTATTACGAATTGTCTAATTACGAATTGTTGTTGTTATGTTTTTTTTTGCCTATTGTTTACTGCCTGTTGCCTACTTGTATCTGAATGTTATTCTTCCTTTTGTTAAATCGTATGGTGACATCTCCAACCTTACTTTATCGCCGGGGAGTAGTTTGATGTAGTGCATCCTCATCTTTCCGGAGATATGTGCTGTAATGATGTGTCCGTTTTCCAGTTTTACGCGAAACATGGCATTTGAAAGGGCTTCTGTAATTGTTCCGTCCTGTTCAATTAATGATTGCTTTGCCATAGTTGCCTTTAAACTGCTTCTTTTTTTAATTTAACTTCCTGTTCTATATATTCAAACGTTGTTAATATTTCTGCCTTTCCTTTCTTTACTGCTATGGTATGCTCAAAATGTGCGGATGGTTTTTTATCTACTGCAGATACTGTCCATCCGTCCTTTTCAATTTTTACATCCCGTTTTCCTAAGTTGATCATCGGTTCTATTGCGATCACAAGCCCTTCTTCCATTCTGACACCGCTTCCTCGTTTTCCGTAGTTGGGAACTTCGGGCGCTTCATGCAGGTTTCTGCCTATCCCGTGCCCTACCAGTTCCCGCACTATTCCGTATCCGAACTTGCTTACATGATCTTCTACTGCGCTGCTGATATCACCAACTCTTTTTCCAGCCATCGCGTTCTCGATCCCTTTGTAGAGAGATTCTTTGGTTACCTTCAGAAGTTGTTTTACTTCCTGGGTAATTTCTCCTACTGCAAAGGTGTAAGCGGAGTCTCCGTAAAATCCATTCTTCAGGACTCCGCAATCAACCGATACTACATCACCATTTTTAAGAACGTAACTGCCGGGCACTCCGTGAACCACTTGTTCATTTACCGAGACACACAGCGTATAATCAAAAACACTATTCTCTTTTCTGTACCCTTTAAAAGCAGGTTTTGCACCGTTGTCCCTGATGAACTGTTCCGCTATTCTGTCCAGTTCTATCGTGCTGACCCCTTCTTTTATATATTTTCCTGTTTCCGCGATCGTTCTTGATACTAACAAACAACTTTCGCGTATCAGTTCAATTTCTTCATCCGTTTTCAAATAGATTTTACTCATGCCGTAGCCATACTCATCGAGGTCCTTCCTTTTATTCTTCCTGTTTTCATTAAACCATCATAGTGGCGCATCAATAAATGACTTTCTATCTGCTGAAGTGTGTCAAGCATTACACCTACCAGGATCAGCAAAGATGTTCCTCCGAAGAAACGTGCAAACTGATCGTTCACGCCAAAGAAACTCCTGGAGATAGCCGGCATTACTGCAACCAATGCGAGGAAGATAGAGCCGGGTAAAGTAATTTTCGACATAATATCATCAATGTATTCTGCCGTTTTCTTTCCTGGTTTTATTCCGGGAATAAAACCGCCATTCTTTTTCATATCATCGGCCATTTGTGTTGGATTCACCATGATGGCTGTGTAGAAATAAGTGAACACGATAATAAGAAATGCAAATATTAAATTGTATGTCATTCCATTGTGATTGGAAAGGGTTCCGATCACTCCGCTGAGTTTGTCAGAGGATGCAAATCCGGCAAGAGTAATAGGGATAAACATAATGGCCTGAGCAAATATGATGGGCATAACTCCGGCAGCATTTACTTTTAAAGGAATATACTGGCGAACCCCTCCGTATTGTCTGTTGCCAACAATTTTTTTAGCAAACTGAACAGGTATTTTTCGGGTTCCCTGAACGAGCAGGATAGAACTGATGATTACAAAAAGTAAGAAAACCAGTTCAAGCAGCATCATGATCAATCCGCCACCTTTTGCCTCCATGCGCGATGCAAATTCCGAAACAAAAGCAAAGGGAAGGTCGGCTACAATGCCTATCATAATAAGAATGGAAATTCCATTTCCAAGGCCTCGGTCAGTAATTCTTTCTCCCAGCCACATAACGAAGATGGTTCCTGCAACCAGAATGGTCACGGTAGTGATCCACCATAAGCGGGTGGGATCGGCAACCACTCCTGCGTAGCTTGTGAGCTGTGTAGAAATAAATCCGGGAGCCTGAAGAGCAGTGATAATTATGGTCAGGAAACGAGTATACTGATTGATCTTTCTTCTGCCGCTTTCACCTTCTTTTTGCATACGCTGGAAGTAGGGAAAAGCCATACTTAATAATTGTACCACAATGGATGCCGAGATATAGGGCATGATACCCAGTGCGAAAACTGATGCGCGGGAAAATGCCCCGCCCGCGAACATATTGATAAGGCCAGCTAAACCTTCGGCTTGTCCTTTGGAATGAAGCGCCTGCGCGTTAACTCCCGGCAGGATCACATACGAACCCAAGCGATAGATAAGCACAAAACCCAGCGTATAGAAGATCCTGAAACGCAGATCCTCGATCGCGAAAATATTTTTTATGGTTTGTATCAGATTCTTCATACCTGAAATTACGATTTAACGATTTCTGTTTTTCCTCCGCTTGCTTCAATGGCTGCCTTTGCGGTAGCAGAAAAAGCATGTGCGGTAACATTTAATTTTATTTTCAATTCTCCATTGCCTAATATTTTCACGCGCCTGCTCTTTGAAATAAGACCTTCTGCAATGAAAGTGGCTATGTCAAATGTTTTGATCTTTTTTTCTTCGGAGATCTTTTGCAGTCTGTCAATATTAATGCCGTAATACTCTCTTCTGAAAATATTTGTGAAGCCGAATTTAGGAAGACGTCTTTGTAATGGCATCTGTCCTCCTTCATGGCCGCGCTTCATGTTGTAGCCGCTGTCAGACTGTTGCCCTTTATGGCCATGGGTAGAGGTTCCGCCTCTTCCTGAACCTTGTCCGCGACCAACACGTTTATTCTTTCCTTTTACTGAACCTCTTGCAGGTTTTAAGTTATGTAGTTCCATTTTCGTGATTATTTCTATTTAATATTTATGCAATTAACCTTCAAAAACTTTTTTGAGAGATACTCCGCGGTTTTGAGCCACTGTGATGGGGTCTCTCATTTTTAACAAAGCGTCCATGGTTGCTTTAACCACGTTGTGAGGGTTGGAAGACCCTTGTGATTTTGCAAGTACGTCTGTTACGCCAGCACTTTCAAGTACTGCACGCATTGCACCTCCTGCGATTACACCTGTTCCATGAGAAGCAGGCTTGAGGAATACACGCGACCCGCCAAACTTACCATATTGCAAATGGGGGATAGTGCCTTTTAAAAGAGGAACTTTTACAAGGTTCTTTTTTGCGTCATCCACACCTTTTGCAATGGCTGCAGTTACCTCACGGGATTTTCCAAGTCCGTATCCTACAACGCCTTTGCTGTTTCCTACAACTACAATTGCAGAAAAGCTGAATGTACGTCCGCCTTTTGTGGTTTTCACTACACGCTGAATGCCAACGAGGCGGTCTTTCAACTCAATCTCGCTTGACTTAACACGTTTAACTGTTTCTTTTGCCATTTTAGTATTTTCTTTTTAGTTTAAAAATTTAGTCCTGCTTCACGTGCTCCGTCAGCAACTGCTTTTATCCGGCCGTGATAAAGAAACCCGTTGCGATCGAACACAACATCTTTAATTCCTTTTTCAACTGCTTTTTTAGCAATGGAGGCTCCTACAGATTTAGCCTTATCAATTTTTGATTTGCCTTTTTCTTTTGTAGCATTTTTCTCGGTACTGGATGACGAAATGAGGGTTTTTCCTGATGCATCATCGATCAACTGCGCATAGATCTCGCTGTTACTTCTGAACACAGTAAGACGCGGCCTTGCACTGGTTCCGCTCATTTTGCTGCGGATCTTTTTTTTGATCTTTATCCTTCTTTGTGTAAGTCTGTTCATGTTATTAAAATATTAAATATTATTTTGCTGCAGAAGCTGCTGCTTTTCCTGCTTTTCTTCTTAATTGTTCTCCTGCGAACTTGATTCCTTTTCCTTTATAAGGTTCAGGAGCTCTGATAGAACGGATCTTTGCTGCAACCTGGCCAACCAATTGCTTATCGGCACTTGTCATGATAATAGTAGGGTTGCTTCCTTTTTCAGTTTTAGTTTCAAGTTTGATCTCTTTGGGGAGTTCAAATACAATGTGGTGTGAAAAGCCTACCACAAGATCCAGGGTCTGGCCTTTGTGCGCTGCTTTGTAACCAACACCTACCACTTCCTGCTGGATCGTATATCCCTGGCTAGTGCCTTTTACCATGTTTGCAAGCAGTGAGCGGTACATTCCGTGCAATGCTTTATGGCGTTTTTGTTCAGTAGGGCGCTCAAGCACAATGTTATTATCCTGAACTTTAACAATGATATCAGGATTAACCGGTTGGGTAAGTTCTCCCATTTTTCCTTTTACTGTAACGCTTCCTTTGTTGACAGTAACCGTTACCCCTTGTGGGATGGCGATGGGTTGTTTTCCTATTTTTGACATGACTCTTTCAGTTTTATATTAATATACGTAGCAAATTACTTCTCCGCCAACATTCATTTTTTTTGCTTCTTTGTCAGTCATCACACCTTTAGAGGTTGAGATGATCGCGATGCCAAGGCCGCTGAGAACACGAGGCATTTTTTCAAGAGGAACAAATTTTCTAAGTCCAGGCCTGCTGATACGTTCTATTTTACGAATGGCAGATAACTTGGTAGTAGGATGATATTTAAGTGCGATCTTAATATTATCCTGCACTTTGTTCGCTTCCACTTTATAATCCAGGATATATCCTTTATCCTTGAGGATCTTAGTGATCTCCTTCTTTAAGCCCGAAGCAGGGACATCCACTATTTTATGATTCGCCTTTATTGCGTTACGAACTTTTGTCAAAAAATCTCCGATTGTATCCATTGTAGTTAATAGTTTCTTATTAATGTTTTTTTACCAGCTTGATTTTGTTACCCCTGGAATTTTTCCGTTCAAAGCCCATTCTCTGAATACAAGACGCGATACGCCGAACTGACGGGAGTAGGCGCGTGCCCTTCCGGTCATTTTGCAGCGGTTGCGCAGTCTTACTTTTGAAGAATTGCGTGGAAGTTTGCTGAGAGCAATGTAGTTACCCGCTTTTTTAAGTTCAGCTCGTTTAGCGGCATACTTATCTACAAGTGCCTCGCGTTTTCTTTGTCTAGCTTTGATGCATTCTTTTGCCATGAGTAATTATTTTTTAGTCTCTTTAGTATCTTTTTTTGCTACTGTTTGAATGATCTCATCTTTTTTAGCTCCTTTTTTATCATCTTCTTCTTTCTTGAAAGGCATTCCGAATTCTCTCAAGAGAGACATTGCCTCTGCATTATTTTTTGCGGTGGTCACAAATGTGATATCCATTCCACGCACTTTATTTACCTTGTCAATATTGATCTCAGGGAAAATGATCTGCTCCTGGATGCCGAGTGTGTAGTTTCCTCTGCCGTCAAATCCGTTCTTGCTGATGCCTTTGAAATCACGAATGCGGGGCAGGGCAGTCGAAATGAACCTGTCAAGGAATTCATACATGTTGTTAGCGCGCAGCGTTACCTTTACACCTACCGCTACTCCCTTTCTTACTTTGAAGTTTGAAATATCTTTTTTAGCATGGGTGGCCACCGGTTTTTGGCCGGTAATGATCGCCATTTCACTCAATGCGCTGTCAATGATCTTTCTGTCAGCCACTGCATCGCCCACACCCTGATTGATCGCGATCTTTTTCAGGCGTGGAGCACGCATAGGGCTCTTAAAGCTAAATTCTTTCTGAAGAGCAGAAACAATTTGCTTGTGGTATTTTGTTTTCAGGCGCGGAACGTAGTTCTTTGGAATAGATCTTGGCCCGGATGCTATCTCAGATCCTTCGTTCTTATCTGCTTTTTTCTTTTTTGATTCTTCTTTTGCCATCACAAATATTTTTTTCTGTTATTATTTGCTTGTTGCTTTAATATTTTCTCCTGATTTTTTTGAATAACGAACCAATTTGTTCGTTGCTTCATCGATCCTTCTGCCCACGCGTGTTGCATTGCCCTGGGCATCCAACAACATGAGGTTTGAAATATGGATAGAAGCTTCCTGATGAACAATACCGCCTTTGGTATTCTTCGCAGTAGGTTTAGTGTGCTTCGTAGCCATGTTGATGCCTTCGATGATAGCGCGGAATGATTCTTTATTTACAGAAAGAACCCTTCCTTGTTTTCCTTTGTCATCACCTGCGATCACCTTTACGGTATCTCCTTTTTTGATTTTTAATTTAGCCATGACGTTAAATATTAAAGCACCTCCGGTGCCAATGAAATTATTTTCATGTATTGTTTTTCGCGAAGTTCTCTTGCAACAGGCCCAAAGATACGCGTGCCTTTCAACTCGTCCGTTTCGGACAGAAGAACAGCTGCATTGTCGTCAAAACGGATGTAAGATCCATCGTTTCTGCGAATTTCTTTTTTAGTACGAACGATCACCGCTTTGTGAACAGTGTGCTCTTTTACTCCGCCTGCTGGTATAGCTTTCTTAATAGCAACTACAATTTTATCGCCAACAGAAGCAGCGCCTTTGGTGCTGCCTAATATGCGGATGCAGAGCACTTCTTTTGCCCCGCTGTTATCTGCGCACACTAACCTTGATTCTTGCTGTACCATAACTTAACTTATTAGTAATTATTATTTTGCTTTTTCTACGACCTCTACCAATCTCCAGCATTTATTTTTACTAAGGGGACGTGTTTCGACAATGCGAACTGTGTCACCTATGTTGGACTCGTTTTTTTCATCATGCGCCATGAATTTGCTGGTTCGTTTGATGAACTTTCCGTATTTCGGGTGCTTGATCTGACGCTGCACAGAAACAACAATGGTTTTAGTCATTTTGTTGCTGGTTACAAGTCCTACTTTTTCTTTTCTATTTGATTCTCTTTCCATGGGATACTTTTTATTCTTCTGAATAATTATTTTTTTGTTTCTGCTATTTCCCTCTTACGTATTTCAGTAAGTACGCGTGCAATGTTCTTTTTTGCGAGCGGAATACGCATGGGGTTCTCAACGGGAGAAATGGCATGCGTAAAACGCATTTTGTCCAATGCATTTCTGTCTTCCTTCAGTTTCTCCTGAAGGTCGGCAATGGATGTTTGAGACAGGTCAACTTTTTTCATTTGTATAGCTATTAATATCTTTAATCTTTATTTTCAAAATAATCGTTCCGGATTAAAAATTTTGAAAGGCATGGAAGCTTATCTCCTGTGAGGCGGAATGCTTCTCTAGCGTCTTCCATTTTTACTCCTTCGGTTTCAAACATCACACGTCCGGCTTTTACAACTGCCACCCAGTATTCAGGATTACCTTTTCCTTTTCCCATACGTGTTCCGGGAGATTTCTTGGTGATCGGCTTGTCTGGAAATATGCGTATCCAAACTTTAGCTTCTCTTCCCAAATGACGGGTAAGTGCCACACGCGCTGCTTCTATCTGGCGGGATGTGATCCAGGCAGTTTCCATTGCTTTGATCCCGAAAGAACCGAATGCCAAGGTGTTTCCTCTGCGGGAGTTTCCGCTGGGAACCATCTTGTGCATCTTTCTGAATTTTGTTTTCTTAGGTTGTAACACGTTAGTTCAATTTTAATATTTAATGTATGATATTATCTTCTGTTATCTCTGCCACCGCCTCTGTTATCTCTGCGATCTCCGCCACCGCCTCTGTTATCTCTGCGATCACCACCACGCTCGTCACCGCCTTCTCTTCTTTTTCCGCCTTTTTTCTTATCACGTCTGTCGGTAATGTTAGGGGAGAGGTCACGTTTTCCGAAAACTTCTCCGCGGCATATCCAAACTTTAACACCTATTCTTCCCATAGAAGTATGCGCTTCGGCATTTGCATAATCAATATCGGCTCTGAATGTATGAAGCGGTGTTCTCCCTTCTTTAAATTGCTCACTGCGCGCAATTTCCACTCCGCCTAAACGGCCACCTGCTTTAATCTTAATTCCTTCAGCTCCCATTCTCATAGCAGAAGCAATCGCCATTTTGATGCAACGTTTGTGAGAGATACGCGCTTCGATCTGACGACAAATCCCATCAGCAACAATACGTGCGTCCACTTCCGGGCGTTTCACTTCAAAAATGTTTATTTGAATGTCTTTATTTGTGATCTTTTTTAATTCTTCTTTCAGTTTATCAACTTCTGAACCGCCTTTTCCAATGATAATACCTGGGCGAGCAGTATGAATGGTAACTGTTACGAGTTTCTGTGTTCTTTCAATAACGATACGCGCAATGCTGCTTTTTTGTAAACGGGCATTCAGATATTTGCGAATGTTCTCGTCTTCGAAAAGTTTGTCAGCATAATGTTTTCCGCCAAACCAGGCAGAGTCCCATCCGCGGATGATTCCGAGGCGTGCACCAATTGGATTTGCTTTTTGTCCC
>JAHEYK010000060.1 GCA_023251625.1 Bacteroidota bacterium | reverse complement strand
ATGAAGGATAATCTTGCGTGCTCGTTCCTTTGTCGAAGGAGTACATGGCCGCAGCTTTGTTCCGCAGTACGATCATGTTTTCTTTTTTATTCGCGAGCGTCACAAACACGGCTGAGCCGCGTGCGATGCCATCTTTTTTAAACGTGAGCACAGAACCTACTCCCAGTTTGCGAAGCTCTTCGGCCGCTTTTGCATCCGCAACAAAAAGTTTGTCCGCATCAGTCTCGGGCCTTACTGACTGGTTCCATCCGTAAGCGCCTTTGGTGTTGCTTTCCATCTGGGGCCCCCGTGCGCGTTCTCCTTTTTTATTTTCGGGCATTCCGTATGTACTATAAATATCTACGATGGAAGGATAGATGCTTTTGCCCTTGAGGTCATACACCACAGCCCCTTTGGGGATCGTTACCTGTGCGCCTGCATCGATAATTGCTCCATCCTTGACCAGCAAGGTCGCCCTCTCAACCACCGTTTGATAATCTACAAACAGCTTTGCATTGGTGAATGCATATACGCTGTGACGTTTATCGGGCGTTCCATTGGTCTGAAAAGTTTCCTGGGCTTGTGAAATAAGGGCTGCACAGAGCCAGATACAGAGAAGAAAAATACGTTTCATAGAGGTGATTTTGCTATGAAACAAATGTATTATTTTTTTGCCTCAGGAGGAAATAAAAAAGCCCCTGACGATTGCCAGGGGTTTTTATAAAAACAAGGAACTCTGTTTTATTGTTTGTTCAACTTCCCGGTGAAGGAAATATCACCATCGGACACTTTCAAAAAGTACATACCATTCGAAATATCGCTGAGGCCTATGGTAGCATTTTCATTCAGTTTACCTGACTGCACTTCTTCACCCAGCATGTTGCAGATCGAATAGTGACAGTGTGCAGGAACTGATAGCCCATTGAGCATTATTTCTGTAGTGGCAGGATTTGGATAAATGCTTATGGTAATTCCCTGGGCCTGTTCGTTCATGCCGGTTGTTGCCGTTGAAAGATCAACACCCCGCGTTGCACCATAAATAACCATGGTGGTTGGGTTCTGGACGTAGGCAACGATCTGCGATTTGGTGCGCACACAATTGGATGGAGGTGTAATGCTTACAGTGCCCGTAGCTCCGGTTATGGGCAGCACGATCATCTTTCTCGCAACCCCGTCTTCGTGCAGGGTTACCCCCGCGTTTTCACCTGATGTAGGAGTAGTGGTCAGTCCGTCCTCAACCAAAACGACCACAAGGTTTTTCCCGGTATAACTTCCGGCTAGTGAATAATCGAGCGTGAGCGTGGGCGAACTTACAGGGGTTTGCAGTGTTAAACACACTCCCACGGAAGCAGGTTGGGCCAGCTCAGCGCTAACTGCAGCACTGATGGTAGCGTAAGTTGGGTCAGGAGTTATTATCGTGTTACCTCCGGCAAATGCTTCAGGTGTTCCCTGCTGCACACCTGCTTTTTGGCAATATGTTTTCTGTCGGTTGGTATAAAGCACATCGCTGAACAGATCAACCCAAGGGGTGTTGAAATAGGTCACATGTTCTGCAATGCAAATCACATTATTTCCGGTGTTCTTTTCTGCCGCAATTTCTTGAGAGAGGCCCGCTTCGGCCGAAGGGCAATAGCTGCAGCCCTGTGAAACGAATAGTTCGATCACCGAAAAAGGAACGATACTACATTGCGCTTTCAAAACAGAAGGAATGAAAAAGCTTCCTGCGGAAATACAAAACAGAATAAAGAATAGTTTTCTCATAGGTGTCGTTTTTGTTCGTCCGAAGGTACAACCTATAGAGCAGATTCCCAAGTTAATAAGACCCTATTATTAGAATTCAGAGGTCGTTTGTAATACCCCCAACGGTAAGTTGGAGTGAAAAACAAAAAGGGCCATCCAATCGGATAGCCCTTTTTTTCTTCAAGAAAATATTCTCTTATTGTTTGTTCAGCTTTTTGGTGAAGGAAGTATCTCCGTCCGTCACTTTCAGGAAGTACATGCCGGTAGACATATCAGCCACTTGAATTTTTCCGCTGAACGTGTTTCCGCTGGTTGCAATATCGCCTGATTTGATTTCAGCACCCAACATGTTGCAAAGTGAATAATGAACTTTCTCAGACTTCGCTATTCCGTCAACTGTAACAGATGAAGAGGCAGGGTTGGGATAAATATTGAATGCATTATGCGCATCGATCGATTCAACGCCTACTACCGAAGTGAGGTTGATGTTGTCTACATAAATTCCTTCACCCCACTGTGAGCGGTTCTCAAACGCGATCATCACATTAGCATTTCCAATGAGGCTTGTCAAAGAAACATTGTCATTTCTCCACTGAGAACTTGTAGGTGTAAAGCATGTGGGAGCAGCAGCGGTCAGATCAGGTGCTGTTGCAAGGTTTGTGCCTCCTTTCAAATACACAGATGACCAGGTAGTACCACAATCAGTTGATACCATAACCGCCAGTGTATCTCCGTATGTCTTTCCGCTTAACACCAGTTTTGCATACGCAACATCAAAAGTCATATTCGCGCTGGTTGCGTTAGAGAAATTAAACACAGGCAAAACAAATCTGTCTTTTGTTCCTGTTGTATTTGTCGGAGGGTTGCAGTTATCAAAATACATTGAATGCGTACTGCCGTTTCCAACTGTAGTGCTCACTTTCCATGGTTCATCATTATCCGGGTTAAATAAAGACCATCCGGAAGGCAGGTTTGCACTGCTTTCAAAACTTTCTGCAACGGGAAGCGTTCCGGTTGTTGTTGTTACAGTAAAGAAATTCTGAGATTGATCGTTCGTTGGATTTCCATCCGTAGAACCGTTCGGGTTGCTGGTATAGCAGGTAAACGTATGTGTTCCGGCTGTTGCATTAATACTGGGAAGTGTAACACTTGTTTTTGCAAGTGATGCCAGGTTCCCGGTCCAGCTGAATGTCTGGTTCGCACCGCCATCCACATTATAATTCACGGTGCAGGAAGTTAATGCATTCAAACCGCAGTTCTTTACAGTAACTACTGCTGCAATAGTTGTATTACATGTTGTTCCGTTAGGAGAAGCAATGGCAGGGATTCCTGCATCGATGTTCTGCATGACCAAAGGTTTGATACCAATCAGTCCTCCAAGCGATGTATTGAAAACCATTCCTCCGGGATTCAGGTTGTTCACTGAATAATTTCCGTTTGAAGAACCACCCCATCCCCAGTTCATATGGATAAGATCGGCGGCGGTGTTTCCATCTGCCACCCAGGTATGTCCGCCTGATGATGATGCTCCATAATATTGTACAGGGCGGCCTGCTCCGAATTCAGTTTCCAGAATGGTGATCCAGTTCGGGTCAGAAGCTGCTACGCAATGAAGCGTTGGATCGTAACCAAAATATGTTTTGTAAGAATACTCAGCAGCAGGGCCTATGCCGCCGCAAACCTGCGCACCGCTGCCTCCGGGAGCGTAATTCATTTCAACACTTATTCCGCAGTGTGAACCAAGCTGTGCAACATCTACCGTAGAAGATGTTAAGGGCATGTTTGTCCAGTTGTAAGTGGTAGCTCCATAATTTGCCGACAGTGTTCCGTAAGAACCGGCATTGTAAGAACTGGAGCCTGTTCCTTTAACAGGAAAATTAAAGAACCGCATGATCTGTGCCATGGCAGTAGCCACGCAGCCTACAGGACATCCGGCAGGGACCTGTGCATTATAAGGTACAGCTCCGCCTCCCGATTGGTTCCATGCTGTTTTGCAGAGCGCAGCGTGAGGAGTGCCCATCGTTTGAGGATTGTGAGGCTTGTTGGAAATATAATCTGACCACTCAGATTGTATCCTCATATCTGAATGAAGATTCTGCGTTCTCATTTCAATGATCTCTTCGGTACGTTTTTCCATCCAGAAGATCAGGTTGTTGTCTGCGGCCGTAGGAACCACATAATTTCCTTCGGTAGAATATCCAATGATGGGAGATCCTGCATCTTCGGCAGACACAATTACAAACCCTTCTTTGCCGTTGATATTATACACATAATAAATCGGCTCACCTGCAGAGGTCTTTTCTGTATAGGCCAAAACAGAGTTCAAGACCTGCACGTGCGCATTTTGCCTGTAGAAATTTTCAGCCACCGTTTGGGCGGTACCTGACAAAACAACGTTTGCAGCTACGATGTTTGCTACAAGCGAACACGCAAAAATGGAGTAAATAATTTTTTTCATAGTGATTTATTTGTTGTATTGGGTGTAATACGGATTGCCTCCTTTTAAATTCGACTCCGAAGGACAGAAAAATAAATGAAAAAGTCAAATTTTTGACTAACTATTTTTTGATGATTATTAGAATTCGAAGCCTGATCTGATAATAATAAAAACAAAAAAGCCCCCGGCGAAGATGCCGGAGGCTTTTCTATGAACGAAATACCTCTATTGAACGTTCAGCTTTTTAGTCCATGTATTGGCTCCATCGGTCACTTTAATGAAATACATGCCGCGCGACAGATCGTTCACCGATACCATACCTTTAAAGGTGCTTCCTCCGCCAGCAATTTCTCCAACTCGTACTTCAGAGCCTACTACATTGTATATGGAGTAATGTACTTTTTCCGCTGTGGTATTGCCCTGCATGGTGAATACAGAAGTGGCAGGGTTCGGATAGATCGAGAATCCTTCTGCAGAATTTACCGGACCAACCCCGTTGGCAAGGCTGTTGATGTTGATGTCATCCACCCATATCCAATTACCCCAATCCGAGTGATTTTCAAAATTGAACATAACACTTGCTTGTCCGGCAACAGCGCTGAGGCTGATCACTTCATGCCTCCACTCAGTTGCTTTGGGCTTCACGCAGTTCACACTGCCGGTGATGGTGAATTGAGGAGCTGTAGCCAATGCAGTACCCCCTTTCGAGTAGATCTGAGTCCAGGTTGCACCGCAGTCGGTTGAATATTTTACCTCAAGAGTATCCAGATATAATTTATTATTTGCAAACGCAGGAACGTGTGCTACATCAAAGGTCATACCGGCTGAAGGGCCCGCACCTGAGAAATCATAAATGGTTGAAGTCATTCTGTCAATCATTCCGGCAGTGGTTGACTGACCGTTACCATCACAGTTATTAAATCCGGCAGCTTTTGTGCCGTTGTGGAACACCGAATCCGATACCTGCCATGCAGCATCACCGTCCGGATTGTAAACCGACCAGCCCACCGGGATATTTAAACCATTCGATTCAAATCCTTCCACCAAAGGAAGTGCAGTAGCTGATGTAATGATGATAAAGGGTGTATGCGCAGTATCATTAACCGCTTTTCCATCGGTCGTGCCGTTTGGATTAGTTGTAAAGCTGGTGAATGTATGTGCACCTGCAGTACTTGTAACACCAGGAAGAGTGAAATTAGCAGAGGCATTGGTCACTAACGATCCGCTCCAAGCAGCAGTTAATGTAGAACCGTTGTCTACCTTATAATTTACTGTGCATGATGTTAAAGTATTTACTCCAAAGTTTTTCACTTTAACTACGGGAGTGAAAGTAAGATTACATACACCTCCGTTTGGAGTAATGATCGCAGGAGATCCTGCATCAACAGTAGCTAATACAAGAGGCTTGATATTGATCAATCCGCCTGTAGATTGGTTGAAAGCATATCCGGAAGGATTGAGTGCTGTAACGGCATAGTTTCCGTTTGAAGCACCGCCCCATCCCCAGTTCATATGCATAAGATCCGCAGCCGTGTTACCGTCACATACCCAGGTATGTCCGCCTGCACTTGCATCTACACCCTGATATTGCATGGGGCGGCCGCCGGCAAATTCATTTTCTAACGTAGCGATCCAGTTCGGATCAGCAGCCTGACTAACACACTTGATAAGAGGATCGTAACCAAAATAATTCACATAGGAATACTGAGCACTTGGTTTGCCTCCGCATACCTGTGCGCCGCTTCCTGCAGGAGCATAATTCATTTCAACACTGATACCAGCATGAGAACTGACCCTTGCCACATCGGTGTTGGAAGAAGATAACCCCATATTTGCCCAATTGTACGTTGTGGTTCCATAATTTGCCGATAATGTTCCATAAGAACCTGCAGTATAAGAACTGCTTCCTGTACCTTTAGTAGGGAAGGCCCAGAACTTCATGATCTGTACCATAGCGGTTGCAACACAGCCTACAGGACATCCTGAAGGACAGTACGCATTATAAGGAGTTGTACCTCCGCCGTTCTGATTCCATGTTGTTTTGCAAAGGGCAGCGTGAGGAGTTCCCATGTAATGCATAGGGTTGAATTTATTGCTCGCATAATCCACCCACTCTGATTGGATCCTTGCTGTGGGCTGAAGATTTTTTGTTCTCATCTCCAGGATGTCCTCTTTGCGTTTTTCCATCCAGAAATTCAAATTCGGATTTGACGTTGCCGTAGGAGCTACATAACTTCCTTCTGTAGAAAATCCGATGATCGGAGATCCTGCATCTTCGGCAGATACGATCACGAATCCTTCATTGCCATTAATGTTATACACGTAATAAAGCGGATCGCCTGCTGAGGTTGCGGCTGTGTATACCAGAACAGAGTTCACAATCTGTGTCTGGGCATTTTGTTTATAATAGTTTTCAGCTACCTTTTGAGCAGTACCCGATGCAACAATATTTGCATGAACGGTTCCTGCTAAAAGCGCAAGCGCAAAGAGTGGGTAAATTAATTTTTTCATAATAGTTAATTAATTATTGGTGTTTTTAATGGTTTGTTTTCCTTACAGTATTACCCTTTGGTAAAATTGCAGTTCAAAGGACATAAATTTATATATAAAAGTCAAATTTTTGACTGCTTTTTTTTGAACGAAATCTGACCCCACTGAAGAAAAAAGCTTAATATCCTTGTTTTTTTCAGGTTTTGAATATAGAGGGGGTATTTGCAGGGGTTATTGTACAACCACTTTCTTTGTCATAGAATAACCATTCACTACGAGCCTTACAAAATAAATTCCCGGCTTGAATGTGTTACGGTTCAAGGAGATGTTATAAGTACCCGAACTGAATTCTTCCTGTTTATATATAGGGGAAATTTCTTTTCCTACCATATCGTATATGCTTAAAGAAACCCGGTATTTCCCTAAAAGGCTGAAAGAAATGACCGCACTTTCGTTGAACGGATTCGGAGAGACTGCAAGATCAAAGCCGTTGGCATATTCTTCCTTTATTCCAAGTATACCGGTTATGTTTATATCGTCAATGTAAATATTGTTTCCGTTGCCATTAGATGTAAACTGGAATTTAAATCGCACATCTGACTGGCCATTTACATTTCCAATATTCACAGTTTCCTGCCTCCAATTACTTTGCGAAGAGGGAGTGAAAGCAGAAAGTGGCAACATGCCTTCATTAGCCAATGCGGCTCCGACTTTTGTATAGCGCAGAGTCCAGTTGGCTCCGCAATTTATAGAGGTAAATACGAGCAGTTTATCTCCATCAAGAGTATTACGCTGAGCGTGCGCAAGCTTGAATGTCATAGATGGACTTGTTACTGCGCTCATATCAACAGCCGGAGTTATAAATTCATCGACAAACCCATTTGTTGTAGTATAATTATCAATCTTCATGGATGCTGCACCGGTATAAAATGCCGTGGTTGTTCTTGTCCATGGAGATACGGATCCGTTGGATGCGGTCAGGTAACAATCCGCACAGGGAAAAGAAGCACTTTCAAATCCCTCTGTAAAAGGGGCCTGCGCAAAAGCTGTATTTGATAAGATGGAAACGTAATTGGGTTGTGTAAGTGAATCTATTCCGCTTCCGCATCCTCCTGTTTGTGTACATACAAGTTTAACAGTATAGCTTCCGTTGGCAGTGTATGTGTGTGTAGGATTTTGCAGCGTAGAAGTTCCTCCGTCACCAAAATCCCAGGCAAACGTTGTTGCACCCGAAGAAGTATTGGTAAATGTTATTGCAGCAGGAGCGTTGCATTTTACTGCCGGGGTTGCTTTGAAGCCTACCGCAAGCACTGCATTGGCAGGAACACCACCCACACCTACCGCATACCAAGCTTCCTGAACGGCTGCAAGATCCGCACAACCGATTGGATACAGATCCGTGCAGGCATTTTCTGTAGCGGTGCGGGTATCGGAAAAATTCGAAGTGGAAGTCATATATATATCCCAGGCCCTGTACAGGATAGCTTGCATCTTTGTCATTCCGATCCCTGTTACATTATATGCATTTCCAATATCATTGGTTCCTGACCCTCCTGCAATTCCCAGGTAATACCAGTAGTTCATTACTCCGCTTCCTATATGCGGATCGGCAAGCGACCAGTTTGTTCCGTTGTAACAATCAGGCTGGCCATTGTTTTTCGGGCTCTTCATACTTCTGATCCCAAGGCCGTTGGGAGTTATTTCAGCACCAATGATCCAATCTTTTTGACTGGGCCTCCAATACCATTCAACCGAAGTTCCTATGCAATCGCTGAAGCCTTCGTTCAATGCACCGGACTCCCCTGAATATTGCAGCGCGCAAGTATGCTGTGTTACACCATGGCTGCATTCGTGTCCCATCACATCTAATCCCTCCATATAAGTGAATTGAGTACCATCGCCATCACCAAATACCATTTCATTTCCTGTCCACATAGCATTATTATACGAAGTACTATAATGAATATATCCATCGATAGACCCACCGGCTCCATCGATACTGTTTCTGTTAATAAGGGGAGTGTTTTTATAAAAATCATAAACGCCTTCGAGACCCCAGTGCGCATCTGTTGCACACTGATCGGGTGCGCCTTGCGTCCAATTTGCAGTTGCATTTGTAAAATCAACTGCGCTTCCTACACTTGTGCCGTAATTTAAATTCCTGGTTTGTATGGTCACCGGTGCCGACTGTGTAAGTGTAAAATTACTTCCTGTATTGTTACAGACTATATTTTGGCTGCCGCTGTATAATGTGTTTGCAGTGCCGGGAGTATCTGCCGTGTGAATACGACTAAGGAAGAAGATCACTTCTCCGGTCCTTGCATCCACAAAAACATATTCGCGTTTCATGGGAGTGACAGACCATACATCAAATTTCCAGCATAGACGGAAATTGGCTTTTTTATAGTCTCCATCCACAGGCGCCATCACCAATGTTCCTTTAGGATAATAATCAAGCGAAGGGTTCTTATAAAGTGTGCGGTAATAATTTACAGAAGCAAGGTCTTCCCACATATATTTTTGTCCGCTGATGTGCTTCAAAGCGCTTTGCAATGCTTTATCTTCCGTAACAGAAGGATTAACATCCGCACTAATACCCGGATAATAAGTGCCGTTGGTAGAAACCACTGCTCCATTCTTTGCATGCTCAAGATATTCTCCTCCTTCAACAGGAAACCCCCCGTACATCTGCTGGTAACGGTTATGTGTGAATCCTAAAAAATCGGATTGTGTACGATAGGTCTGCAAACCGTCTTCACTTCTCATATTTAATGCCACACGTATCCATTCATTATAACCCGCTATTGAAACCGGATCCTTTTTGTCTATAGTTATAAAAGAGGGAGATTTTGTGACCGTACCCATCACTACTTTTTGCGCTTGCGGGACCGAACCTCCCTGATTAGCCAGCGACACTGAAAAAGTTGCTATACACAATACCAACAGAAATCCGATCGGGCGTATTTGTTCTTTCATCATGGAATGCGTTGTTTAAAATATGCGCTAAAAGTACATTATAAATCAAACATGGTTACAGGTCCTGAAATTTTTGAGCAAGGCTGGCTAATAATTCCGAAGCGGGAGAATTTCCCACCTCGGAATTAATGATCTTTACTGTAAATTAAGTTTGCGCGTCCAGGAACCTGTCCCATCGTTCACATTCAGAAAATACATGCCGCGTGATAGTTCACCCACCTGCACGCTGCCAGTGAAGCCGGTTCCGTTTGTTGAAATGTCGCCTGATCTTATTTTTTCGCCCACTACATTATAAAGGGTATAACGTATTTTTTCTGCTCCTGCTTTGCTGATGCCGTTCACTGTGAACTCTGATGTTGCCGGATTCGGATAAATATTGAATCCTCCTGAGGCAGGGATCTCTTCAACCGACAACACTTTTGAAATGTTGATATTGTCTAGATATATCCATTCGCCCCACATGGAAACATTTTCAAAAGCAAACATCACATTGGGTTTCCCAGCGTAGGCATTGAGGTTCACCGTTTCATTCCTCCAATCGCTTGTGCCGGTTGGAGCCCAACAACTGGATACTGAAGTAACCTGAGGAACAGTTCCAAGCATAGCCCCTCCTTTAGCATAAACGCTTGACCAGGTTGTGCCGCAATCAGAAGAAGCATAAATATTTAATGTGTCGCTGTAGTATTTGCTTTGATAGAAAAGATTTGCATACGCCACATCAAAGCTCATGCTGGCAGAAATGGCTCCCGAAAAATCATAGGCTGTGGTGGTGACCTTATCCTTTCGTCCGGTCATATCTGTATTACCATCCCCATTGCAATTATTGAATCCCATACAATTGGACCCCGCCTGACTAACGGTCGTACTGATCTCCCATTTGGCATCATTGTCCGGATTGGTGATCGTCCAGATTGATGGAATTGCAGAAGTACTTTCAAATCCTTCTACAACCGGAAGTGTCATTCCTACCGAACCTACATTTATATAATTGGTTTGCACAAGTGAATCAATGCCGCTTCCGCATCCCCCTGTTTGTGTACAAACGAGTTTAACCGTATAGCTTCCGTTACTATTATATGTATGCGTGGGGTTTTGCAGTGTAGAAGTTCCCCCATCACCAAAATCCCATGCAAAAGTTGTAGCGCCTGAAGAGGTATTTGTAAATGTTACGTTAGTAGGCGCACTACATGTTACAACCGGGTTTGCAGAAAAACCAACAGCAAGCACGGAGTTTGTCGGAGGGCCCCCAACTCCTACCGCATACCAAGCTTCCTGAACGGTTGCAAGATCGGCACATCCTGTCGGATAAAGGTCCTGACAAGCTTTTTCGGTAGCAGTGCGTGTGGCTGCAAAGTCTGAAGTAGAGGTCATATATAGATCCCAGGCCCTGTAAAGGATCGCCTGTATCTTGGTCATTCCTATCCCTACCACATTGTAAGCATGTGAAACATCATTTGTTCCTGATCCCCCTTGTATGCCGAGGTAATACCAAAAATTCAAAACTCCGCTTCCGATATGCGGATCCGAAAGCGACCAGTTTGTTCCGTTATAACAATCCGGCTGTCCGTAATTTTTGGGGTTCTTCATGCTTCGGATACCCTGCCCGCTGGGTGTGATGTCGTTTCCCATGATCCAATCTTTTTTTGTCGGCCTCCAAAACCACTCTACAGAAGTTCCCATACAATCACTAAATCCTTCGTTCAAGGCACCCGGTTCACCCGAATATTGCAAACCGCAGGTATATTGCGTAACACCATGGCTGCACTCGTGTCCCATCACATCCAATCCTTCCATATAAGTAAATTGATTTCCGTCTCCATCGCCAAATACCATTTCCTGCCCGGTCCACATCGCATTATTATAGGAAGAACTATAATGAACATACCCGCTGATCACTCCTCCTGAACCATCAATACTGTTGCGGTTGATGAGAGCCGTGTTCTTATAAAATGCATACACCCCTTCCAAACCCCAATGCGCATCAGTCGCACATTGGTCAGGAGCACCCTGTGCCCAATTGGCTGTTGTATTTGTAAAATCCACTGCACTGCCTGTACTTGTTCCATTCTGCAGGTTCCTTGTTTGTATTGTTACGGGTGCTGCTTGTTTGAGTGTAAAATTACTTCCGGCATTATTACTCACAATATTTTGTGTGCCACTGTATAATGTATTGGCTGTGCCGGGAGTATCTGCTGTATGAATTCGGTTGAGAAAGAAGATCACTTCTCCGGTCTTTGCATCCACAAAAACATATTCGCGTTTCAGTGGGGCCGTTGCCCAAATATCAAATTTCCAGCAGAGGCGGAAGTTTGCCTTTTTATAATCTCCGTCCACAGGAGCCATCACCAGTGTTCCGTGCGGATAATAATCGAGTGTAGGATCTTGGTACAACTCCCGAAAATAATTCACACTTTTCAGATCTTCCCACATATATTGTTGCCCGTTGATATGCTTCAACGCATTTTTCAATGCTTTGTCTTCCGTAATGGAAGGATTGATATCTGCATTGATATTCGGATAATAATTTCCATTAGCTGAAACAACTACCCCGTTTTTTGTATGCTCGAGATATTCCCCACCTTCTACCGGAAACCCATTGTACATCTGCTGGTAACGGTTATGAAGAAATCCTAACTGATCGGAGTGCGTACGGTAAATCTGCAATGCATCCTGGCTCTTCATGTTCAGCGCCACACGCACCCATTCATTGTAATTAGCAACTGATACCGGATCCTTTTTGTCTATAGTTATAAAAGAAGGGGATTTAGTAACCGCCCCCATCTCCACATTTTGCGCATGCGGAATTGGCATACCAGCCGAACTTCCTGAATTAGCCAACGAAGCTGCAACTGTGGCTACGTTCAGGGACAACAGCAATCCGATCAAGCGTGTTTGTTGTTTCATAAATAGAGGGTTTTAATAAATAATACATGGTTGTTTTTTCTATTGTTCTTGAAACATTTAAGCAAAGGTGAAAAATGTAAAATCAAAAAACAAGTTTTTGAATAACTATTTTCAGGGCACTTAACCCACTTGAAATAGATTGTGTTTTTGTGTTTTAGTGGCGATACTTGTTTTTGAGATGCCCTATAATAAAACAGGTATTATTATGGATGAATATTTCACTTCAATGATCGTTAGGTATGCAATTTTGCTCCTTCAGTATAATTTGTAAATTCGTTACCCTATATCTGATCATGAAACAGTTTTTGGTATTTTGCTTTTTCGTATTTAATTCGCATCTTCTTTCTGCGCAGTTCTACAGCGGTTCGCAACAGGAGTTCGGAAAGAACCGTATCCAGTACGATGAACCGCGCCTTTGGCAGTGGTATAAGTTCGAAAAGTACAATGTGTACTTCTATATGGGCGGGAAAGAGCTGGCCATGTACACTTCGCAGCAAGCAAAAAAATATATCGAGAAGATCGAGAAGATGCTCGATTATAATCTGGATGATAAAATAGAATTCATTGTTTACAACAAGCAAAGCGAATATAAACAGAGCAACATCGGCCTCGAGTACGAGGAGCCTTCCAACACAGGTGGTGTTACAAAAATAGTGGGCTCCAAAGTGTTCCTGTATTTTGACGGTGATCACGACAAGTTCGACAGGCAGATAAAAGCAGATGTTGCCGAAGTCCTCATCAACCAAATGATGTTTGGAGGTAATGTGCGTGATGTGGTAAAAAACTCTACCCTACTCACATTACCCAACTGGTATATCAATGGACTGATCTCTTACATCGCTAATGACTGGAACAGCGACATTGACACACGCGTGAAAGACGGCATCGTGGCAGGCAAATACAAAAAATTTAACGGGATGGATGGCGTGGATGCCATCTATGCCGGACATTCCATTTGGAATTATATTGTTGAGATGTATGGAGAATCTGTCATCTCAAATATATTGTACATGACCAAAGTGACCCGCAACATAGAAAGTTCGTTCCTTTTTGTGCTCGGCATCTCTCTGAAAAATCTGACCAGTGAGTGGCTTCAGTATTATACGGACCGATACAACGATGCGGACAGTACCAAAAGACTTCCGGCTCAAACGCTTCTCAAAAAACCAAAGATAACCCGCGTGTTTCAGCGCTTCCAGACAAGTCCGGACGGGAAATACGCCATCTACACAACGAATGAATTCGGACAATATAAAGTGTGGCTGTATAATTTCGAGAAGAAGAAAGCAAAACGCATTATGAGAAGAGAGCAGAAGCTTGACCGTCCTGTGGATTATTCCTATCCGCTTTTGGCCTGGCATCCGGGCGGAGAGCGTTTCAGCATTATTACCGAACGAAAAGGCGAGATCATCCTGAC
This sequence comes from Bacteroidota bacterium, assembly GCA_023251625.1. Taxonomy (GTDB): domain Bacteria; phylum Bacteroidota; class Bacteroidia; order Palsa-948; family Palsa-948; genus Palsa-948. The sequence goes on along the minus strand of JAHEYK010000060.1, from coordinate 3,256 downwards.
CTATTATACTTTATCCACCAAGAAAAAGGATAAGCTCAAGATCTTCAACTTTGAAAAAATTGTGGACTTCTCCTATTCCGATGACGGCAAACAATTTGTGATGTCGGCCGTACAGCACGGACAGAGCGATATTTTTATTTATACCCCCGGTTCCGGAAATTCCGAGCAGATCACCAAAGATATTTACGATGACCTCACTCCCAGGTTCATGGCCAACTCCTCCAAAATTATTTTTGCATCCAACCGCCCTACCGATACGATCCGGTTCATGAATACTTATCCGGTAGACCTAAAGTCAGGCGTTCAACCCATGGAACAAAAAGACCTGTTCATCTATAACTACAAAACAAGGTCTCCTCTGCTGAGAAAAGTGACCAACACACCATTGGTCAATGAATCCTATCCTTTCGAATACGACAAAGACCATTTATGTTTTCTCAGCGATGAGAACGGCATCCGCAACCGTTACCTGGGCGTGCTTGACAGCGCCATTGCCTACGTGGATACGGCCGAACATTATCGATATTACACCCGCACCTACCCTATCACCAATTATTCACGCAATATCCTGGAACAGGATATAAACCCGAGATCCAAAAAGATCACGGAGGTTTACTTTAACGACAAGCGTTTCAGAATGAATGTGCAGGATATGCCGCCCGCCGATACAAAACTAAATGCCCCTCTTGTAAATACCGCCTATAAGAACATTGAGTTGAAAAAAATATCCAAAACACAGGAAAAGAAAAAGGAAAGCGACATCAAAGCCCAGCAACAAACTGTGCAGGTATTCACTTCTGAAGAAAAAATACCCGAGAAAAAAGACAGCACTTCGATCGATATAGACAATTATGTGTTTGAAAATGAGCCCAAAAGACAGATCTCCAATCCCGTGGCTCCGCCTGAAATAAAAAAAGCTCCTGACACGGCAACGGTTGCTGCCAAGATCCCTACGTTCCAGTTCCCGCAGCAGCGGAATTATTTTGTCTTTTTCTCCACCGATTACGTGGTGACCCAAATCGATAATTCATTTATGAACGCATCTTACCAGAAATTTTCCGGCCCGGGGCCTGTCATTCTCGGCCCGGGGTTTACCGGATTTTTTAAACTGGGACTGAGCGACTTGTTTGATGATTATAAAGTAACGGGCGGTGTCCGCATTGCGTCTGACCTGCGCAGCAATGAATATTACATCAGCTACGAAAACAGATTGAAGCGTATTGACAAACAGATCGTCCTTCACCGCCAAACGATGGATTATTCTCCTTACTTCAAGATCAATACCCACGAAGCAAAATACATATTGAAATATCCGTTCAACGAGACCACACGCCTACAGGGAACGCTGGATGGAAGGCAGGATAGAACGGTGATCTATTCAGTAGACGACCCCACATTGCACACACCCAACCAATTTGAATACTGGGCAGGCGGTAAGCTGGAATTTGTTTTTGACAACACACGCAAGCGCGGGATCAATTTATATTACGGCACACGTATGAAACTTTTTGCCGAATATTTCAAACAAGTGAATGAAAAAGAAACCGATATGACCGTTCTGGGTCTTGACATTCGCAACTACCGGAAAATTCACCGTGATTTCATCTGGGCCAACCGCCTTTCTGCCAGCACCTGCTTCGGGTCAAAAAAACTGATCTACTACATGGGGGGTGTAGACAATTGGTTCATCCCGGAGTTCAACTACAACATTCCGATCGATTACAGCCAGAACTATACCTATCAAACGCTGGCAACTCCCATGCGCGGCTTCACACAGAACATCCGTAACGGAACCAGTTTTGCACTCTGGAACTCAGAGTTGCGCATGCCTATTTTCCGCTACCTGATGAATAGGCCTCTCAAATCTGATTTCTTCAACAACTTTCAGGTGGTCGGATTTGCAGATGTAGGCACAGCCTGGACCGGAAAATCACCCTATGACGACAACAATTCATTATACACTCAAGTGGTTGGCGGCCCCCCGCTCCCCATTACGGTGGTCGTGCAAACCAAGCGTGAGCCGATCGTTGCAGGATACGGATGGGGTATCAGGGCCAGAGTGCTTGGATATTTCATGCGTTTAGATTGGGCACATGGATGGGAGGATGGAAAAATAGGGCCGCAGATTTTTTACTGGTCGTTCTCACTTGATTTCTGATAAATAAAATATCTTTACTACCTGACAAATACTTTCGACCGTGAATACTAAATCTTTTTCCATGAATGATCTTTTAATTATGCTGACCCTCGGGTTGGTAGCCGGTGTATTGAGCGGGCTGGTTGGTGTGGGTGGCGGAATAATAATTGTTCCTGCCTTGGTGTATTTCCTGGGCTTCTCTCAGCACTCAGCACAAGGAACCGTTCTTTTTTTATTCCTCCTACCCATCGGTATTCTGGGTGTGTTTAATTATTGGCAGGCCGGCCATGTGGATTGGAAAGTAGCCTGCATCATGGCTTCTACATTTTTTGTAGGAAGTTATCTAGGCTCCAAATTTTCGATCTCCATTGATGCACTCACACTCAAAAGGATCTTTGGCGTGGTGATCCTGATCCTTTCCTTAAAAATGATCTTCGGAAAATAAAATGGGCCTGCAGGGAAAGATCAAAGAACTCTCCGAAAAGTTTCTTCCTGAAATAATTCTAGTCAGACGGCATCTGCACGCAAACCCTGAGCTGTCATTCGTTGAATTCAATACCTCAAAATTCATTGCCTCCAAACTGAAAGAGTTTGGTATTCCATTTAAGGACGGAATTGTAAAAACAGGTATTGTTGCAACCATTACAGGCACAAATACCTCCGCTACCTCCCCACGAGCTTGTATTGCTCTCCGCGCAGACATAGACGCCCTGCCCATCACCGAAACAAATAATGTAGAATATATATCTAGGAATACAGGAGTTATGCACGCCTGCGGACACGATGTACACACTTCTTCCCTGCTGGGTGCTGCAAAAATTCTTTCTGAATTAAAAAATGAATTTAGCGGCACTGTAAAATTGATTTTCCAGCCCGGGGAAGAAAAAGCGCCCGGCGGAGCATCGCTCATGATCAAAGAAGGTGTATTGGAAGATCCAACGCCTGATGCCATCTTAGCCCAACATGTTTTTACCGATCTTGATGCCGGAAAAGTAGGTTTCCGTAGCGGAAAATACATGGCAAGCACCGATGAGATCTATCTGACCGTAAAAGGCAAAGGCGGACATGCCGCTATGAAAGGAACCTATGTGAACCCGCTTTTGATTGCTTCTGAAATTC
>JAHEYK010000144.1 GCA_023251625.1 Bacteroidota bacterium | reverse complement strand
GCAGGTTCATGTGCTTAATTACCGTAACGGAGAGCGACTCATTACCTATGTTATTAAAGGCACGCGCGGATCGGGAGTGATATGCATGAATGGCCCTGCCGCTTTAAAGTTTGCAGTAGGCGATGAAGTGATCGTTCTATCTTATGCCGGAATGGATTTTGAAGAAGCACGCACATTCAAACCGAAACTGGTATTCCCTGATAGCAAGACCAATAAATTAAAATAGTGACCGGTAATCGGTGTGCAGTAAATCAGAAGACTGATAACTGACGATCGGTGGCCGATAACAGTACTCTCTTGAAAAAATACCTTCTTCCCACAATAAAGTTTATTGTTTTTCTCGGTTTAGGAGCGTTCCTTACCTGGCTTGCCGTAAGAGGAGTTACTGAGGCAGACAAAGCTCAAATATCCAAAGCGCTCTCAGAAGCAAACTACCTTTGGATTCTGCTATCGATGGCTCTTGGGATCACCGCTCATTTGACACGTGCGGTACGGTGGAAAATGCTTCTTGCAACGCTCGGATTTACCCCCAAGACCAGTAATACTTTTTTCGCAGTCATGATCGGTTACATGGCCAACCTCGCTATCAACAGGCTAGGTGAAGTGGCCCGTTGCGGAGTCTTAAAACGTTATGAGAAGATCCCGCTCGTGCAATCGTTCGGAACGGTGATAGTTGAGCGTGTGCTCGATACATTCATTTTGCTGCTTCTGTTTATTGTGAGTGCATGGATCGAATACGACCGGATGCACGCCTACATTTCGGAAAATATATTAGGTCCTGTTAAAATGAAAGTGCATGGCTACCTGGAAAATAAAACGATGCTTCTGGTTTTGGTTGGTATCCTGGTCGGCGGGTTAATTGCTTCTTTCGTATTTCGTAAAAAAATATTTCAAAACCCTCTCGTTCAAAAAATCCGTGCGCTGTTTTTAAGTTTTTGGGATGGCATACGGTCGGTCGGCCAGGTAAAAAATCCGTTGCTGTTTGTTTTTTATTCTGTGTTCATTTGGGCCCTGTACCTGCTGTCGGTTTATGTGTGCGTGTTTGCATTTGCCGATACACGATCAATGACCCTCACGGATTGCCTTGCAATCATGTGTTTTGGAAGCCTGGGAGTCATTGCCACACCGGGCGGCATTGGCGCTTACCAATGGATCGTATTGCAGATACTAACTCTTTGGGGATACTCCACTGCCATGGGTGTTGCCTTCGGCTGGGTGGTGTGGCTTGCGCAAACAACCGTTGTATTGCTCGTAGGGCTTTTATCCTTTGGGTTGCTGGCAATTAATAATAAAGAAGAGGAATTACTTTAGATTTTCCAACAACCACTTCACATATTCCTTATTTCCATCTGAAACAGGTATCTGTAAAATACAAGGAACTGAATAACTATGTATTGCTTTTGTTTTTTTAGAAAGTTTTGGAAATAGTTTTTTTGTCGTCTTGGCAATAAGCACAGCTTCATTAGCTTGCTCAATTTTACCCTTCCACCAATACATGGAATGCATGTGGTTGAGAATGTTCACGCAGGCAGCTAGCTTTTCTTGCAAAAGTATTTTGCCGATCTTTTTTGCTTCGGGTCTGTTTTTACAGGTGATGTATGCAAATACTATTACTGTCATTTTGAATTATTTCCTCCCCCTACCCCCTCCAGCGGGGGACAAAAAGACATTTATACAATGACCACATCTTTTTCCTCAATCAACTTCTCTCCTTTAAATTTCAGGAACACCTGCGCCACCGTGAGCACATCACGGTGATTGTATTTCACAATTCTGTCCCAATCCTTATCCTCCCAGTAAACTTTATACATCATGCTGCCGTCCATATCTCCTTTTGGAGAGGGGATACCGAATATTTCGGCCAGCAGATTTAAAGACGTGTAGCTTTTGTAATCGCCAAATTTCCAGAGCTCCATGGTATCTAAATGTCGGATTTCCCATGGTTTTTTCCCTGCATTATCAAGCAAACGAGGGATCTTCAGCCCATTGATCAGGATCCTTCTCGCCAAAAACGGAAAGTCAAATTCTTTTCCGTTATGCGCACAAAGAAAATGGCTGTCGGTATTAAATTGTTTTTCAAGAAGTGCGGAAAAATCATTCAGGATCACATTTTCATCATCTCCATAAAAAGCTTTCAGGCGAAAGGTTTTACCAGAGAACATTCCCACTGTAATACAAACCACTTTTCCGAATTCCGCGTAAATGCCCGCCTGTTTGTACACATCCGCAGGCGTTTCTTTATCGGTAACAAAGCGTTTTGCTTTATGGTCCCACAGTTTTTGAAACGTCTCCGGGACTTGTTTGTAAGAAGGATATTGAGGGGCCGTTTCAATATCCAGGAACAGGATTTTTTCGGTATTAATGTTTTTTAATGCTTCCATAACGACAAACAGATTTTTATTTTCGGATAAAAATAGAAAATAATCTTTGGGTAAGATGATCTGGCTTATAAAAGGTATTGTTAATTTATTATAGATGCATTAAAAACGATTTTGTGAAACTTCGTGTCTTAGTGCCTTTGTGGCAAAAATTTCAGCCACTAAGACACAAAGGCTCAAAGAAGCACAAAGAAATCTATACTTATTTATCAATACCTTATAAAATCAAAAGCGGCAGGAATTCAACCGATTCGTATATTCGTAAACCAATCAGGGGAAAAGATGTCAAAGATCTCCATCATCATACAACGGGAATACCTTTCAAGGGTAAAAAAGAAATCGTTCATTGTGATGACGATTCTGGGCCCTATCCTGTTTTCTGCTATGATGATCGTTCCGGTTTGGCTTGCTACCCAAGACCAGGGAAAACATTTTATCGAAGTAATTGATGATTCGAAATTGGTAGACGGATTTTTAAAGAACGGAGCCAATGTTCGTTACGATTACCCACCCGTTTCACTAGAAGTAGCAAAACGTGATTTTTACAACACCGCGTATACAGCCATTCTCTGGGTTCCTGAAAATCTGTTGACTACTCACAAAGCTGTTTTATTTTTTAAAGACCATCCCGGGATTTCTGTACAAGAGAAGATTCGTACCGGCATTGAAGATATCCTCTATGAAAATCAACTGGAAGCACAAGGAATTGATCTCGCAAAAGTAGATGCAGCACATATACCGGTAAATATTGTCACCGAAAAACAATCTGAATCCGGAGCTGAAGAGCGCACGAACACCGGCGTGAACATGGCGATCGGTTTTGGCGGGGGAATATTAATTTACATTTTTATTTTTCTGTATGGGATCCAGGTGATGAGAGGAGTAATAGAAGAAAAAACAAATCGCATTGTAGAGGTCATTATTTCTTCGGTGAAACCATTTCAGCTTATGATGGGAAAAATTGTAGGCATCGCCATGGTGGGGCTGACACAGTTTGTACTTTGGGTAGTGCTGACGATGATCCTTGCAGGCATTGGGCAGGCAACATTCCTGAAAGAATTTTCAGATCTTAAAAATCCGGTCCTGCAGCAAAATGCAATTCCGAACATGCCGAACCAGATCAATCCCCAGCAAAATATAAATTACACGGAAGCCGCTGCCTTATTTAAAGATATTCAGAACATTAATTTTTTCAGGATACTCTCTGCTTTCGTATTCTATTTCCTGGGAGGTTACCTGCTTTACAGCGCTATGTTTGCCGCGGTAGGATCTGCCGTGGATGCAGAATCAGATACGCAACAGTTTATGATGCCGATCACCATTCCTTTGATCATTTCTTTTATTGCCGCACAGTTCATCATGCAAAATCCAGAGGGTCCTCTTGCGTTTTGGTTCTCCATGATCCCCTTCACATCACCCATTATTATGATGGTGCGTATGCCTTTTGGGGTTCCCCTATGGGAACAGGCGCTCTCGATGGGAATACTCATCGCGTCTTTCATTTTCATGACCTGGGTTGCCGGAAAAATTTACCGCACGGGGATACTGATGTACGGAAAAAAAATCACTTATAAAGAATTGTGGAAGTGGCTGAGGTATAGTGGATAAACAGCGGCCCCACCCCTTCCCTCCCCATAGGGGAGGGTGAAAACACGTAAGATGAAGATTGCAATCTTAGACTTAGGGACGAATACTTTCAACATCTTCATTGCTGAAGTTTTTCCTGATAAGACTTTTCAAAAAATTTATAAGAGTAAGATTGCCGTTAAATTGGGCGAAGGCGGCATAAATAAAAATTTTATAGAAGAAAAACCTTTCCGGAGAGGAATCAGAGCGCTTCAAAAACATAAAAAGACCATTGAAAAATTTGGCGTTGAAAAAACAGTGGCATTTGCCACTTCAGCCATACGAAGTGCTACAAACGGCAAGCATTTTGTGCATGTGGTGAAAGAAAAAACAGGAATTGATGTACAGATAATTTCCGGAGACCGTGAAGCTGAGTTGATCTATTACGGAGTTCGTTCTGCTGTAAAAATGAATAATACGCCTTCGCTCATCATCGACATAGGGGGAGGAAGTACCGAATTCATCATTGCAAACGCAAAAGGAATTCTCTGGAAGCAAAGTTTTCTTTTAGGAGCTGCAAGGCTATTGGATAAATTCAAACCATCGGATCCTATCACAAAAGAAGAGATCAAACAAATTGAAAATTATTTAGAAGAAAATCTGCAACCTTTGTTCTCGGCTGTTAATTCCCCCTTTGAAGGCCTGCCTGCCGGACAGGCAGGGGGTGCCCCGCTTCGGGGCGGGGGATGTTCGGAATTAATCGGCTCCTCCGGCTCTTTCGACTCCCTTGCCGAAATGATCGCCTACCGTTTTCATACGATTGAGATCCTTGCCGGAAAAACAGAGTACGACTTTGATCTTGATGACTGCTCAAAAATTTATGACATACTCCTGAGATCAACCACAAAAGAAAGGCTGCACATGGATGGCCTTACAAAAATGAGGGTAGATATGATAGTGGTCTCTGCTGTTTTTGTTGACTTCATCATGATCCGCCTGGGACTGAAAAAAATGCGTCTTTCCAAATACTCTCTGAAGGAAGGAGTTTTGTGGGAAT
>JAHEYK010000059.1 GCA_023251625.1 Bacteroidota bacterium | reverse complement strand
GCAGTGAACAATTGTCGTGTGAATGTGGAGTGGATACATTCCGAATGGATCAACGAAGAAAATGTGGCTGAAAAACTGGGTGGACTTTCCGGACTCATCGTAGCTCCCGGATTCGGCAAACGCGGTATTGAAGGAAAAATATCGGCTATTAAATACGCCCGTGAAAATGATATGCCGTTCCTTGGAATTTGTTTGGGTATGCAGTGTGCCGTGATCGAGTTTGCCAGAAACGTGATGGGAAAAGCAGATGCGCATTCTACCGAGATAAATCCCTCTACCTCAAATGCAGTAATTGATCTGCTTGAGGCGCAGAAAAATATAACTAAGAAAGGTGGAACCATGCGTTTGGGCGCATACCCTTGCCAGTTAAAGGAAGATTCTAAAGCCTTGTCAGTTTACAAAGACAAAAACATTTTTGAACGCCACCGCCACCGTTATGAGTTCAACAACGAGTACCTGGCCGATTTTGAGAACGCAGGGATGATCGCTTCGGGCATCAACCCTGAAGGAGGACTTGTCGAGATCGTGGAGTTGAAAGATCACCCTTGGTTCATCGGAGTTCAATTCCATCCTGAGTACAAAAGTTCTGTTGCTAAACCACATCCTTTGTTCGTGGGCTTTGTGAACGCTGCCGTTGAGATAGGAGCGCTGAAGAAGCAAGTGCAGAAAGCGTAAGCCCTTATTCCATCTCTCCAATAATCCATCTCTTACGCATATAATATTATCTTTGCCCTCCTTAAAATAAGTATAGAAATTATTCGTCTTATTCATTAGTACTGTATGGACAAGAATTCGATTACCGGTATTATTCTCATCTGTGCGATCATGTTCGCGTGGATGTGGTATTCTGCCCCCAGCAAAGAGGAGCTGGCGAAGCAAAAGAAGACGAGAGATTCTATTGAGTTAGTCCAAAAGGAACATGCCAAAGACACAGCAGGCACCAAGCAGGCAGCATTTGGCAAGGATACGGTCAGCAACCATAAATCATTAACTATCGCAACTACTGACTCTGCCAGGAACGCAGAACTCGCAAATAAGTACGATGTATTCGCATCGGCAGCAAAAGATTCTGACCGCACGTTCATCTTGGAAAATGAATTACTGAAAGCAACTGTTTCTTCCAAGGGCGGAAGAATCAGTTCTGTGCTTCTGAAAAAATACCGCACACATGATTCTCTTCCTTTATATCTGTTTGATAAAGATTCTTCTTCTTTCGGAATATTGTTCGATACCGAACATAACCGCACCATCAACACAAGCGACTTGTTTTTCAGACCGGCTGAACAAGCGAATGGAAGAAGTATTAGCATGAGGCTTTATGCCAATGCCGACAGCACAGGAAAAAGCAATCGCTATATAGAGTATCAGTATTCGTTGGAACCAAACTCGTACATGGTTGGCTGCAAAATTAATGCGGTAGGCATGCAGGATGCTGTTGCTTCCAACCTGAATGAATTCAATCTGAACTGGAGCATGAAAACTCCCAGCCAGGAAAAGGATCTGAAAAATCAGCGCAACGCTTCTACTGCGTATTTCAAATACATGGAAGAAGAACCTGATTACATTAATGAGACAAAGGACGAGACCAAACCGCTCTCTGCAAAGACAAAATGGGTGGCATTCAAACAGCAGTTCTTTACTTCAGTAATTATTGCAGATGATTTTTTTGATAAGACAGGGGCTGACGTCAGATCCATCAACGATAAGAATTCTTCCAGGTATGTAAAGGACTTTGCTGCCAACCTTACATTGCCCTATAACCATAAGCCCGCGGAGTCGTTCGGCATGCATTTTTATTTCGGCCCCAATCATTATCAGACCTTAAAAAGTTTTGATCTGGAGCTTGAAAGGCAGATCCCGCTTGGATGGGGAATTTTTGGATGGGTGAACCGGTTTTTGGTCATTCCGGTTTTCAATTTTTTGTCAAGCTTCAATCTGAACTATGCCATTATCATTCTTTGCCTTACGTTAGTTTTCAAAACGCTTTTATTTCCTGTTGCTTACAAAACATATGTCTCTTCGGCTAAGATGCGCGTGTTGAAACCGGAAATTGACGAGCTCAATAAAAAATTCGGCAACGATGAGCCGATGAAAAAGCAACAGGCCACCATGGCGCTTTACAAAAAAGCGGGAGTGAGCCCACTTGCCGGATGTATTCCTGCATTACTACAGATGCCGATCCTGCTTGCCCTGTTTCGTTTCTTCCCAACTTCCATCGAACTCCGTCAGCAGGGTTTCTGGTGGGTAAAAGACCTTTCCACGTTCGATTCGGTCTGGAACTTCGGATCTCTTCCCGTCATTGATTTTATTTACGGCGATCACATGAGCGTATGGGCACTCCTTTGCACCATCACTACGCTGATATATACACAAATGAACAGCCAGTTGATGGGCAGCACCCAAAATGCCCAGATGCCCGGAATGAAGTACATGATGTACCTCATGCCGGTGATGTTCCTGCCTTTCCTGAATAAATTTTCTGCGGGGCTCAGCTATTATTATACCTTGGCGAATGTTATAAGTTTTGTTCAAATGTGGGTGATACGTAAATACCTGGTGGACGAGAAAAAGCTGCACGCACAGATAGAAGAACATAAAAAGAAGCCTGCTAAAGCAGCCTCCGGATTCCAGCAAAAATTACAGAAGCGCCTGGAAGAAGTTCAGAAGCAGAGGGGAAACGGAGGTCAAAGGAAATAAAATAATTTATTTCATTTTTGCTTTCTCCTGTACTATTTCAGCAAAAGATTTATTTTGAATTTTACTATCTATCCAGGATAAGTAATCAAACTCCTCAAAAGGCATCCTTTCTTCTTTTGTAATGATTTCGATTTCTTGTTTTAGTTTTATCATAGCCTTCAGAACATCTTCTTTTTTGGAAATTTTTTTCCCAAAAAAATCGAGCATAGCCATCTCAAATTTATATAGCAGGCCTTTCCCTGCTAGTTCGTTCTGTGTAGATTTAGCGAGGGATTGTAGCAGGCTGTAATTTCCTTTTTCGAAATGTACGATCAGGTAAAAGAGTCGCAGGTTACTTTCTAAACCCGGGCGCGCGTTCAGAGGATACTTTTCATTGAAAATCTTATTCAGCCAGAAAAGGCATTTGCTGTAGTTTCCAGATCCAAAATATATTTTCGCCACGTGTGTATAGAGAACAGTTGTCTGCGAAGCTTCTATTTTGGAAGAATATTTTTCAAATTCATGTAGCATCTCTTCTGCAGCAGGTACGCCTTCGTTGAAACGGCCTGTCTTGATGTAAAAGTGCAAGTTCGAATCATGGTAGGTAGAGAATGCCCAGAATTTTTCAAGCTCGTTTTGGAGCACGCCCGGATCCAGGCGGAGTTTGTCAATATATATTTTTGATTCATCAAATTTTTTCAATGAATGGCAGGCCGCAAGCATCAGATGAAGTGTAAGCAGATAATTGAAGGGGTCGTGCTCTATCTTTTCAGAAGCATCTAAATACAGACTGACTGCTTTTTTTGCATAGAGATAGGATCGGCCCGGGTCATTGTTTACTGAATAATATAATGAGAGGGTATGGTAAAGCGAATTCTTAGAGCGGAATGTAAGAGCGTTTTTTTCATTGCGGATGAACGGATGTTTCATCAGGGTATTTATTTTTTTTGCTTCTACTGGATTTCTTCCATCACCCGCCCTGGCCAGTTCCATAATGATTGCATTGCTGAGGTGCCGGTATTGCCTTTTATTGTTGAAAAGGGCTAGCGTTTTTTTGTCCTCATTCATGACCTGTTCAGCTTTGTTCATGTCTCTTTTTCTCCATGCATTCTGGTGTTCCATGTTCAGAATTTCAAATAAGTGAGAATCGGAATCATTATCCGAAGCTATTTTTTTTGCTTTGAGTAGGATCTTTTCGAAATGAGAATACAACCCCTTGCCGTGGAGAAAATCTGCTTGTGTGAGCAACCTTCTTACTTCTGTTTCTTTTCCGGAGAACATATTTGACATTCTTTGCAGCAGCAGATGGTAGAGATGATTTTTATAAACCGCAAATACACTTTTTTTAATATTAAGTTTTTTAATGATGGCTTCTTCATCGTAAACCTTCTGGGCTTCCACCAGATCAAAGAGGGTTACGTATAGTTTTTCTTTTTTGTCTACCGAGGCCGATAATTTAAAACTCCGTTTTTCCGATTTTCGGAGTGAATGAATAAGATGAAACAGGTCTTCCGAAGTGGTCTTCATAATTGTTGGAAATATAATAGCAACTCTATTTTTGCCATATTTTTAAACAAATATAGTAATACTTGTATATTTCTATGTTTTTAGATACATAATTTAAACGAGATTCCGTACCTTTATTTCTTTGTTGTGATGTTTGTACTTACTAAATTCGTCGTATGAAGTTGACTATTGCAAAGAAAAAAACCTTTCTTCTGTTTTCCATCACAGTCTTTTCATTGAGCAATTCTTTTGCAGGTACAAGTCCATCAGCAAACTGGACGTCAAGCCCTTTCAACCAAAAAGTATTTATCGAAAATAAAGGTCAGTTTGATGGCGGTACGGAAAAAAAATCAGAAAATATTTTGTTTGGCGCGTCTTTGGACGGAGTGGAGTGCTTTTTCAGCAAGACCGGATTGACCTACAAGCACAATGAATCAGTTGCGATGACGGAGGAAGAAAGAGAAAAAAGTGAACCATCAAGACGCGGGAACAAAGACAAGGAAGAGCAGGAAGAAGGACGAATGAAATTTGTGCCGCATTATGTTTCGATGAAATGGATCGGTTCGAATCCGGATGTTCAGATCATCAGTGAAGAACCTGTTTCATTTTATTACACTTACCGCAACAATATCCAGGCCACTGCCTTTAAAAAAATAATTTATAAAAATCTTTATCCGAATATTGATGTGGAATATATTTTTCCTTCGGATAGCAGTGGAATAAAGTATTCTCTCATTCTTCATCCGGGCGCAGATCCTTCCACCATAAAAATGAAATGGAATGGAGAAGGTGTTTCTAAGGACCCGGATGGAAATCTCGTTATAAAAAGTTTTTTCGGCGATTTTATCGATCATGCGCCCAATACATTTTACCAGGGCGGTGAAAATATTCAGTCCGCATTTGAATTGTCGGGAAATATTGTTTCATTTAAATTGGATGTACCTCCATCTTCCCTCAACCATCTTCCATCAACCATTATTATTGATCCCTGGACAAGCAATCCAACCTTCTCCATGAACAAGGCATACGATGTAAATTATGATTATAACGGAAATGTGTATGCTTACGGTTCTTGGTCGCCTGTCTTCCAGTTAGCAAAGTTTAATAGTGGCGGAGCTTTGCAATGGGTCTATAACGCTGCACTGATGATGCGATATACTTCGTTCTACGGGGATTTTGCGGTGGATCCGTTCACTGGCGCAAGTTATCTTGGTGAAGGCTGTGATGAAAGTGGACCCACAGCACCAGCAATGGTTATAAAAGTGAATACAGCAGGACAATTGGTGGACAGTGTGAAAATATCCACCGGACCCTGGCAATTCGAAATCTGGAGAATGGATTTTGATATATGTACACGTACTGTTCTCGCCGCAGGGGGTGGAATAAATCCATCCAGCCCGCAAGCAACGCTGATGGATATCAATCTGAATATTGTCACTACCTCGAAACCCATTTTTGCTGCTGCGAATGATGTGGACGTGGCGTTATGCGCTATTGACAAATATAGCAATGGCACTCGTGCATACATGCTTCCAAACGCAATGATGTCCCTTAATCCGAGACCGTATGATAATGCGTTGAAGCAGGTTGTGTATCCGGGTTTGACTTCGGGTGCTTGGATGACGCCTACTAAACATTTGTTTACGGAATTGGGAAGTCTTACGTATGTTGGTCCTGCTGTAGGAGCTACCTGCTCAAGACCTGTGTCCGGCTTTAACGGCATAGCTGTCAGCCAGAATTATGTTTATACATACGACAGCGATTCCTTGAAACGATGGAATAAAACTACTGGCGCTGCGGCTGGCGCGATAGATGCTTCCGCAGCACCTGCCGTGATTGGAAACCCTGGGAATTTTTGTTTCGCCGGTTTTGTTCCCTCTATTCAGACTTCCTGGGGAGGATTGGATGTAGACGAGTGCGATAACAATGTTTACGTTGGAGTTGATAACGCCATAAAGGTTTTTGACGCATCGATGAATCTTATTAATACGTACAATCTTCCTGATAAAGTGTATGATGTGAAACTTGGCATAAACGATAAGCTTTACGCATGTGGAAAGGGATATGTCACCCAAATTGATCTGGCTCCAACCACCACCACTACTATTACTTACACGGTTACGCAAACTCCGGCAACCGGTTGTAATAATTGTGATGGCACCGCTACTGCCAATGCAAATGGTACAGTTCCCTGTGGACCTCCGCCCGTCTTTGAATATTCATGGGCTCCTGGTGGACAAACTACAGCCTCCATTTCAGGTCTCTGCCCAGGGACTTATACTGTATCAATAAAAAGAAATTGTGCGATTGTTCATACTGAAACTGTTTTAATTACGGGAGGCGGGACTGTATCTGTAACCGCTACTTCCATCCCGGATACTTGCGCGAAGGGAGTCGGTTCTGTAACTGCCAATGTTTCTTCGGGCACAGCTCCGTACACGTATGCGTGGTCTCCATCCGGAGGAACTAACGCATCGGCTACCGGATTAAGCCCCGGAAATTATTCGGTCACTGTGACAAGTGCGAACGGCTGCACTGCGGTTACTACCGTGAGTGTTTCCACGTCCGGTAGTCTTACTGCAACGGCAGGGCCCAACAGTACAATTTGTAACGGGCAAACAGTAATTATCAATTCAACCGGAGGTGGAAATTATCAATGGAGCAACGGGCAAACAACCTCATCGATCAATGTTACACCGGCCGCTACTGCAACCTATACTGTAATAGTGTCCAGCGGGGGTTGTGCGGATACAGCTTTTGCAACGGTTTTAGTCAATCCTGTTCCTGCAGCAGCAGCAGTAGGTGCAACTATTTGTTCGGGGCAAAACGCACCGCTCAATGCAACAGGGGGCGGCAGTTATTCCTGGAGCAATGGGAATACAAATGCTTCGATCAATGTTTCTCCAACGGTAAACACTACATATACGGTGGTAGTTTCTTCGAACGGATGTTCAGATACGGCAACCGCATCCGTTACAGTTAACCCGCTGCCCATACCTTCAGTTAATAGTCCTACTATATGCATAGGAGGAAGTGCAACACTTACTGCTGGCGGAGGAACAACCTATTCCTGGAATACAGGCGCAACTACTGCCACTATCAATGTAACTCCTGCCGGCACCACTACTTATTCCGTTACAGTGACCGATATAAATGGCTGTTCCAGAGATACAACAACTACGATCACCGTTTCGCCTCCCCCTGTTGCAGTGGCAAGTTCAGCAACGATCTGTTCGGGGCAAGGCGCATCTCTTACTGCGGGAGGTGGTGGAACGTATTCCTGGAGCAACGGAAGCACCACCGCAACCATTAACGTATCTCCAACAGTGGCTACTACTTACACGGTCATTGTATCCTTTGGACTTTGTGCGGACACAACCACTGCTTCGGTAGCGGTAAACCCTTCGCCTTTTGTGGCTCTCGGACTTGACCAAACTTTATGTCAGGGACAAAACCTGACGCTGGATGCCGGCAATCCGGGTTCAAGTTATATATGGAGCACGGGGGAGACCACTCAAACAATAAATGTTTCAGGTGTTGGGTCGTATTGGGTATTTGTGGCGCTGAATAATTGTCTGGCAAAAGATACACTTTCAACTTTCCTTGCACCTCAGGTGCATCTCTTCGATTCATCACTCTGCACGGTATCGCCCATTGTACTTGATCCCGGTAGCGGGGCATCCGGCTATTTGTGGTCGAACGGAAGTACATCTCAAACCATCAGTGTTGAAGAAGCAGGAAGTTATTGGGTAGTGGCCATCTTTGGCAGCTGCATGTCGACCGACTCTTCCAGGATCACAGGCGATGGGTCGGGCGGCACACTTTATATTCCCAATGCATTCACCCCTAATGGGGACTTTTTGAATGAAGATTTTCTTGCCAAAGGAACCGGCATTGCATCTTTTGATATGTCCATTTTTGACCGCTGGGGTAATTTGCTTTTTACATCGGAGGATGTAAGTAAAGGGTGGAGCGGAAAGATCCAGGGAGGAAATTATCCCTTGAAAGGCGATGGAAGCGAAGTGTCGCAGGAGGACGTATACATTTGGAGGATCAATTACACTACGCAATGTTTTCCCGATAGAAAACTGGAGAAAATGGGATGTGTGTCTATCGTAAAATAATCCTGGATATTCTGGTCTTGTAAAGTCTGCCTGGTCGACTTTGCCCCACTTTCGGGCAGGTAGTTTAATCCCCACAATCCATTTTGAATTTTTAATATAAAATAGCAATAATATGCTATTTTATATTATTTTATACATTATTTCGTTAAAAATTTAGTATTGGAAATGTAATATAAGAGAGATTCATCTCCCTAATTCCTTGTTTAATGGAGGTATGTGCCGTAAATTCGTACCATGAAAATTAGGCAGCATGAAATTAAAAATAGCGCTCCGATAACTCAAAGAAACGAAATGAAATCATCCGCAGAAAAAAAACAACTTAAACCATCTGCCGATAAGAACGGCAGGCATAAACAGAAAAAAAAGGTAAAGTCGATGGCTTCGTATACTCCTTTTGATTCTTATTGGAAGGATAAATTGCATTTGTATACACCGTTTTTTTAAAGACCCAATCTGTCAATAATAATCAATCAATATTCACAAATAAAATCACACACAAAATGAAAAAATCAGTACTTATTGCCGCATCCGCACTTTTGCAGTTTGCAATTGCACATGCACAGATCAACTACACAGTAGATGCCAATGCATTTCTCGGCGCATCGCTTGAAGGAGGCAACACACAGCTTCAGCTTGTGGATGCTGACCAGGATGGATTTCTTGACCTGGTTTCTATCGGAGACCACGGCAGTCCAAACATCAACACCAACCAACACGGTGTTATGGTCTGGTTTGGTGACGGAACAGGAACAAACTTTCAAATTTCCATGAACGGCACTGGGTTTGGATATGGAGGATGTGCTGTAGCAGATATTAATAATGATGGCAAACAGGATATTGCTTACAGCTGCCACCATTCCGGTAAACTCATCGATGCAATGATCGGTGATGGAACCGGCAAGAACTGGACTGCTTACGGCACAGGCCTGAATACCGCTGGGGAGACTTACGGAATGTTTGGAACGGATCTGGGAGATGTTAATAACGATGGATGGTTGGATATAGCTTCTAATTCTTTTGGCAACGGGAACGGAGTACATATATATAAGAACAACAAGAACGGATCATGGACGAATGCCGCAACGTATGCTAAAGCCGGAAATGTAGGCAGGTATGTTAAGTTCGGAGATATAGATGGTGACGGTAATCTTGATTTTGTGGTGTCCAACGAACTTGTGGCGGCTTATTTCGGCAACGGTACCGGCGCTTTCACGAACAAGGATAACGGACTCCCTATTCCTATCAATGGACAGGCATATGAAGATGTTTCGCTCGGAGATATTGACAACGATGGAGATGACGATTTTGTTTTTTCAAACTGGAATGCAGCGGGAGTCCGCAGCGTAAATGTTTACGCATGGAACAAGGGAACGCAACAGTGGGATAATCATTCAACGGGTCTTCCCACTTCAACTGCTTCTTTCTTTTACATCAACCGCCTAGCCGATATGGATATGGACGGCTATCTCGATGTGATTGCCATGAACTACGATACAAAAGCTCTGGAGATCTACAAAGGGAACGGTGGTGCATCGTGGTCTCTCAATAAGTCCATTCCTTTTCCGAATTCGTATTGGGCGCAGGTGCCGGATATGGCGATTAATGATGTGAATCACAGCGGATATCCTGACATTGCCCTTATGTACAGTTCAACAGTAAGTGCAAACACATTGGTCATGATAAAAGACGATGTTGTTCCCACCGACCTCAGCGCAGCACTCACTTATCCGAAAGGTTCAGAATGCTGGCCCAACAACGCGGTTCGTTTCATCAACTGGGTTACCGGGGTTGCAGGAAATCATTCTTCTAAAGTGAAAATTGAATATTCCACGACCGGAAATACCGGTCCCTGGATAGTTATTGCAGCAACAGCTCCCAACAATGGAATTTTCCAGTGGAACGTGCCTGCGACCGTTAATTCTTCTACCTGTTTCATTCGCGTTACGGCTACTGATAATGTCACTTCGCAAACTGCGATCACGATGAATGCAAATCCCTTCAGCATGGGATGTAATTCATCTCAAACAGGCGTCAATGAACAGGCATCTGTAAATTCAGTATCTGTTTTTCCCAATCCAATGAATGAATCTACGGTGATCTATTCGGAGCAGAAGAATTGTTCCGTGAATATTCTGGATGTTACAGGAAATGTAGTGAAGAGATTTTCAAATGTGAGCCAGTTTCCATTCACCATGGAAAGGTCAAATCTGGCTTCTGGGGTTTATGTATTGGAGATCCGTTCGACAGATAGAATGGAAAGGAAAAAACTTGTTATTGAATAGAAGATCGTAATGTCTGTCTGCGCAGGCCAAATATGTGACACCTCCTGTCCTTGCCGGTTTCCCTATGGTGTGGGGAAACATGGATGTTTGGCCTCCAGATGCTTTTTATTGCCTGCAAACTTTTTATCACGAAGTATTCTAACACGTTAATTAAAATGATTATGAAAACCAGATTTTTATTCTCTCTTTCGGTGCTCTTACTCTCTATGAGTAAGGGCTCTGCGCAGCATTCATCCGCAAAAGGAATATTCAGCCCGATAGATTCAACACGCGTCATTGACTGGACATATTCCGGAATTCCCGGAGGAATTCCCAATAGAACAAACGTATATGCAACGATCAATGCATCCACTTATGGCAATGGAGCATCGGATGCAACAACGGGAATTCAAAATGCGCTCAGTGCATGTCCGGCAAATCAGGTGGTGCTGCTTTCAGCAGGAACTTTCAAGATTGATACAAAACTCGTGGTGCCGAGCAATGTTACTCTGCGCGGATCTGGCCCTCAACAAACTATTCTGGATGGGCATGGGAATACACGAGGAATGATCGTCTTCGGCCAGGAAGCCGGCATGTGGGTGCCTCCTCTGATTTCAATCACGGCAGGACTGAACGTAGGTTCTACTTCCATCAATGTTAATGATGCAAGTACGATCAGTGTTGGACAATATCTCGCGGTATCCCAATTGAACGATCCGGCTTATGTAACCAATGTTGGAGTGGGCGGAAGCTGCACCTGGTGCGATGAAGGATATAACGGCACACGCACGATGGGACAAATGGTAGAAGTTATTTCTAAAAACGGAAACACACTCGGAATAAGTTCTCCCGGACTTTATTTTACTTATTCTGCATCGCTTTCTCCTTCCGTAAGCGTACTCACGGCAGGGGCGAAATACGCAGGCGTGGAAGATTTGCAGGTGTATATGAACAACACGGGCTACACAACAAATTTCCTAATGGATGGCTCAGCTTACTGCTGGATCAAAAATGTGGAGAGCAATTATGCGGATGGCGACCATGTGAGAGTTTTTTTCGGATACCGGGATGAAGTACGTGATTCCTATTTTCACGATGCATACGTTCACGGACCGGGAGGAACGGATGCCGATATTTTTATCGCGAACAGAACAAGCGGCACCTTGGTTGAAAATAACCAACTGAGACGCATGCACGCGTCCATCATGATCAACTGGGGTGCATCCGGAAATGTGATTTCTTATAATTATTCCGATGGCAATTTTAAGGAGAACGCTCAGAATTGCATGATGACCGATATGACTTTTCATGGCGCTCATCCCATGTTCAACCTTTGGGAAGGCAATGTTGCGATATCGTTCACGCCTGATAGTTACTGGGGATCATCCAGTCACAATACCGCTTTCCGCAACTGGCTCAGAGGAACAACTAAAGCCAATCCTCCCTATACCGGCCGCGGCCCTGAGGATACAGTAAACGGACATTGGGAAGTACAAAACACGAGAGCAATTGCATTGGATTACGCCAACCGATATTATAATTTGGTGGGCAATGTCGCAGGTTCGCCTGAAATGCTGGCGCTGACTTATTACAACAACGGAACACAGCCGATTCCCGCAACGCCTATGACACTTGCGCCTCAGTACAGAGTGTATGATAATTTGGTGAACGGATATTCTTTCGGGTATGCAAGTTCTGGCGATGACGGAACTTCAGCGCTGGCAAATCAGCTTCCCTATTCAACTTTATTCTGGCATGGAGATGTGAACTTCATAAATATGTCTACCGTTTGGGATGCGAATACTTCCAATCACAATTTACCTCCTTCACTTTATTTGACCACAAAACCAAGTTGGTTTGGAAATACCTCATGGCCTTTGATCGGGCCGGATGTAGCGGGCTACACGAATAAAAATCCGGCACAGCTTTGCTATGAACAGGGAAAAATGCCGGGCTGTCCGCTTAGCGCAACGGGTGTTCATAACAACAGCACTTCTGAAAATTCCCTTACGGTATATCCAAATCCCGGAAACGGATTTTTTACGATCACTTCTCCCATGAAAAATTGTTCCCTAAAACTTTTTGATGTAACCGGAAATATGGTGAGAAATTTTTCGAACGTGAAGGAATTTCCGTTCACCATTGAGAAAGGAAATATTCTTTCGGGCGTGTATTTTATAGAACTGCGCTCGGAAAATAAAGTAGAAAGAAGCAAACTTGTGATAAACTAAAAAATGAAAAGGATATTTTCAATTTACTTTTTGTTGATTTTATCTTTTCAGGTATTTGCCCAGCTCACACCGCAGCCCACACCGCCAGCTGGTGCTTTTTCCACCGGTGTTAATTTTAATTTCGGGCAGAACAGTTTTGATTTTAATTACCAGGGAGTGGACGGTAATCTTTCGTATCGGTATGCACCGGGTACCGATGGCTCTCCGGCAGCGATCAAGTGTGTAGTAAATTCTTATACTTTTTCTCCGAGCCTTGGGGGCCTCGCCATGTATGTTGGAGGGCAGGAACGTTTTCCCTGGACTCCCGGAGTTACTTTTGCGCTGCTGAATGCTTCGGCTTCCGCAGATACGCTGACAACAAATTGGAAAATGTCTTACAGCACATACACGTTGCACTACACGTATAAGTTTTTTCTTTCCGGCCGCACACTTGTTATGGATATTGAATCCCAGGAAGCTACTGTATCACAGGTAATGATAGGAAGGTGTGAGAATGCGGTGAACCCTAAAATAATTCCCGTTCCATATCTCCCATCCATGAATGTGCTTTATACAGATAACGGCACCGAAAAACTTTTTATGTCTGAGTTCTTTGATTGGGAAAGGTCGGATGCTTCATTGCTGGCACCTGCAGACCAGGTTTTTTCTCCTACCTCGGTCTTTTTTGCTCAGGACGAAAGATATTTTCCGGTTGCCGGAGGAAATACGAATCCAGCGAAGGAACGTCAGTACATAACTGTTTCTCCTTCGATAGAGGACGTGCTGCCTAATTTGCCCAATCCCGTTTCAGCTTTAAAATCTGTTTCGGCCGATCATCTTATTTATGATGCCTGGAGTTACAGTTTTTCCAATGTGTTGAGCGATGTTAATATTCTTAATAATTCCGGCATAAAAAATATATGGCTGATCGTACATGATTGGCAAAATGGAGGTTATGATAATATGTATCCGGATGTAATGCCTGCAAATCCGGCCCGTGGTGGAAGTTCAGGATTGTTGGCAATACAAAATGCCTGTGTGAGCGATAATTATTTGTTTGCACTGCACGAAAACTATACGGACATCTGGCCGAACGCGCCTTCTTACAACGTGAATGAAGTTTCAAAAAATGCGAACGGATCGCTTCAACTGGGATGGTTCAATCCTACAACAAGCATTCAGGCGTATCACATGAAGCCAACCAGAGCCGCCCACTTCCTGAATATTTTTTCTCCCCAGATACATCAAACCTATTTCACTACTGCCGCTTATCTTGATGTACATTCTGCAATAAACCCCAGCTATGTGGTGGATTATGATCCGGCAGTTTCCAATCCGGCAAAGTACAGAGAAGCGATGCAGTTATACAGACAGTTGCCCGGATTATCACGCGCGCAACATGCAGGACCCGTGTCGGGAGAAGGAGCTTTTCATTTTTTATATGCCGGTTATTTTGATGACATCGAAGGCCAGATAAATACTGCGAAGCAAAACGGTTACTGGCAGGGATGTCGTTTGCCTTTGCTGATCGATTTTCAGTTGAATAAAATTCATCCGCTAATGTGTACGCACGGGGTAGGGTATTACGAGAGGTTCTTTTCTTTGAATGACGGAACACAGCATTATTTTCTGGGTGGATTGGATTCCGCTTTGATGTACATTGCCACTGAACTTGCCTATGGAAACGCAGGATTTATTCCACATGGATCGGATATGCCCAACTTTCTCGCTGTAGCTAAATTGGAACACAAGCACGTGCTACCCGCACAGAAATTATATGCAAACGCCAACGCAGTTTCAATCCTGTATGATGATAATGGAACCATGGTAACTGCTTCGCAATACATAAAAAATCATCCGGCTACTTTTGATGACATTAATAGCCTTGATTTTATGAGTAAGGTCCAGGTGACATATAACAACGGAACAGTTGTTTATGTGAACAGACATCCCACTCAAAACTGGCAGATCACGCCCGGTATTTCGGGAAGTTCATTTAATTACCATGCCACGATTAATTCCATAGATTCGCTTGGAGTAGATTCTGCCGCCATTGTTTCAACATGGACTTTGCCAAAGAAAAACGGCTGGCTTGTTATTGCTCCTCAAACTGTAACCTCGGTTGATGATCATCAAAACATCTATCCATGCGTCACGGTTTATCCGAATCCGAGCAGCGGCATTTTTGCCATACAATCTTCAGTGCCTGTTTATTCCTATGAAATTGTAAATTTACTGGGCGAGCAAATGTATGCGGCACCTGTTCTTAACGGATCAAATTCAATTGCGACTTCTATTCCTTTCGAATTACCGGCTGGAATTTATTTTATAAGAATGAAAACCAATTCAGAAGGCATCATCACCCAAAAAATATCAATCACACATAATTAAGAAGCTGATATGAAAAAGATTTACTCGACATTTTTAGCAGCATTATTTTTCTGCCAGATATTATTTGCACAGCAAACAGGTTCTTTTGATAAAACAATAAGTTTTGGAGGCAGCCCAACCTGGCCTATCTCTTTTTATGTTCCTACAAATTATAATCCCTCAAATAAATATAAATTGATCGTAGGATTACACGGACTCGGAAGCAAGTCCTCAACCATGAGGAATCGTCTTGTTACAAGCGTGGTAAGCGATCCCAGCTCTCCGGTTTACAATGCCATCGTAGTTTGTCCTGATAATGGCAACGGAGCTGGCGGACAAACTGATTTCTGGACGGCCCCATGCGATACAAGCATTATAACCAAAGCTATGAACCTGGCAATATCCCTATACAATATTGACCCGGAATATATTTATCTGAACGGCATATCATTAGGAGGAAGAGCCGCATTTCGTTACGGCCTTATAAACTACTGGCGCTTCCGGGGAATTGAATTATGGTGCCCTGCTATTCAATCCATCCAGGAAGCCAATAATCAGGTTCCTTCCTTTACGTATCCTTATACAAACGGAAAATATATTCCTGTATGTATAACCGTTGGCTCGGAAGATGGGTATATTCAAAACGGACAGATTGGTGCTGCTATGAAACAACTGACCGCTCTGGGCGCTCCTGCAAACTGCCAGGTAGAATTTGGTTTGCCTCACGGAGCTCCCGATTCTCCCTACATATATGGTTGTTATAGTGCGATAGATAAAAATGCCTCCTCCTATGCTGTGAACGATGCATGTATCTCCGGCATTCCAACTCCTTTTGATGAAGAGTGCAATACAACATTCACTCCGGTAGTGACCATTCAGAATAAAGGAGCAAATAATCTTACATCTGCAACTATTAATTACCAGCTTGATGGAGGAACAGTTAATACATATGCATGGTCAGGAACTCTAAAACGTCTTGAAACTAAAAATGTAACATTACCTGCTCAAACTGTTTCTGCCGGTGTGCATATTTTCAACGCATATACTTCACAACCTAATGGCGCAGCCGATGCAGTGCCTGCGAATGATGCTGTTACAAGGAATTTTACTACGCAAGCAGCCAACGCTCTTTCAGAAGGATTTGAAGGAACCGTATATCCTCCGGTAGGGTGGTCGCAAGCAGGATCGGACAAAGCATGGAGCTGGCAAAAATTAAACGGCCCCAAAACGATGGTGAACATCGGAAGTGGTCAGCCGTTTACCACCACCATAAAAGGGGGAGCTGCCCAAACGGCTTCCTGCATTATGTTTGATGGTTACACCGATAGTACAAAACCGGGGAAAAAATATTCTATCCGAACTGCAGAATATGATTTTACCGGTGCAAGCGCGGGGCCTACGCTTAGCTATGAATATGCCTATGTTCCGCTCATTGATCAGGGGACCGTATATTACGATGGCCTATCAATTTATTATTCCACCAATTGCGGAACCAGCTGGACTTTGTTGAAAGGGGGCAATGTGCAGAGTTCAGTAACAGGCACTCCGAGTACAACCTCTTATTTTTATCCCACAAAAGGATCTGACTGGAAAACGGTAACCACCCCGCTTGCCGGTACCGGTGTGATGGGACAGCAAAAAGTAATGTTCTCTTTTGAATATCTGCCTAATTGGTCAAACATAATGTATATGGATAACATAACACTGAGTGGTGTTACCGGAATTGCAGAACAGGAGCCTGAAAACTCACTTCGGGTTTTCCCCAATCCGCTCAATACTTCTGCAACTATTTATTCTTCGATGGAAAATTGTTCCTTGCAGCTGATGGATATTACCGGCAAGACAGTTCGTAGTATTCAGCATGTAGATCATTTCCCATTCACGCTTGAACGAGGAGATATGCATTCTGGGATGTATTTTATTGAAATTCAATCTGATAACAAGCTAGAAAGAATGAAACTTTTAGTGGAATAATCTCGTATATATCAACAAAAAACGTGTTCGTATATTTGACAAAAAAATTAGTTGAAATGAGAACAAAATTACCCTCTGTATCAAGACTTCCTGCGATGGCTGGCTTTTTGCTTTTGGTACTAGGTAATTCTCTTCCTGTTTTTTCTCAGAACATCGCCATCAATACAACAGGTGCTACAAACTCTACATTAAGCATGCTGGAGATCCTTCAGATAAGTGCAACCGCAAATTCAAAAGGGCTTTATGTCACAAATTCGGGCGGAGGCGCAACTAATTACGCAGCCATTTTTGATCAGGGAAATGTGG
>JAHEYK010000143.1 GCA_023251625.1 Bacteroidota bacterium | reverse complement strand
ATATCCAGATGAATAGTAGTATTTGCACCGCTCAATGCAAAATCACTTTCAATGCCGCAAGTGTCAACAATGGTCATCGCATAATTCTGCCCCTCTTCATTAGGCCCGTGTAGAGGTAAAAACGTAGCATCAACAACTTTAGGAGTTGCAGAATACGACAACGCTGGAGCCAATAATGACCACTGAGAAGCCACCTGCTTATAAATTTTGAAACTGTCAATAGCGGTAGTAACCGGTTTGTTCCAAAGAATAATTACCGATGAAGAAGTAGTGCTATCCACCGTCACCATACAAATTGGAACAGGAGTAGGAGCAGCCAATACCACCACGCTTTGTGTATCTGCATTGGCACATCCATTTCCATCTACAATGGAATAAATGATGGAATAGTTTCCGCTGCCGGCAGCCGTAGGGTCAAACGTATTTCCTGCAACAGCATTTCCGAAAAATGTTCCGCCCGGAGGAGTTCCCGTAAGGGTCACTGCGGCTGCGTTGCTGCAATAAGAAGGAGCAAGGCCGCTGAAACTGGTAGGGGTCAATGCAAATATGCCTACACATACGGAATCAGTGGCAGTGGAACCGTTGACATCGGTAACGGTAACGGTATAACAGGTAGCAACACTGGTGCAAACTGTAATGCCGGATGTGGTTAGGCCGCTCGGGCTCCACATATAAGTAAAAGGAGGCATGCCACCGCTTGCAGTAGGTGCACCTCCTAATGTGGTACATCCGCCCGCACAAACATATTTACCCGGCCCTGCATTGGCTGCAACCGGGGTAAGAAATCCTCCGGTAATTGTTTTTAGGATCACCCCGTTATTCCCTACAATATATCCTATCTTTTTGCTGGTAAAAATTATTTTGTTGAGGTCGGTTGTAACAGGAGATATTTGTGTGGTCCATGTTTTGCCGCTGTCTAAGGTAACCTGTATCTTTCCGCCATTACCCACCACGTATCCGGTATCTGCACTAATAAAATGAACTCCGTAAAGTGTGTTAGGAAGCAGGGATGGAGATCCTACGGATGTCCATGTTGCCCCCCAGTCCTTTGTTCTGTACACAACTCCGCCTGTATTTGCATTTACGGTTGTTGAGCTACCGCCCACCACATATCCCACAGAATCTTTTGGGAAATTCACATCATATAAAGAAATGCCCGGCGCTCCCAATGGGCCTGGTTTTGCGTTCCAGGTCACACCGTTATCCGGCGATCTGTAAATTGTTTCTGACCCTGCACAAGCGATCAAGTGAGGAGTGGCAATTGGCTCTTTCAGGCGCTCGATACCAAACAAAGTGGGTGCTCCTGAAACGTTATTAAAAGAAGGCCAGGTAAGGCCTTCATCGGTAGAATTGGTTGTGATGTGCCCTCCGGCAGATGGATTTGTAGAAGTTCCTCCCACCGAAACCACATTCATGCCGGTAGTATAAGCAATATCATAAAGAGAAAAATTGGTATTACCCCCAAAAATAGCACTCGACCAGTTCACCCCTGCGTTCACACTCCTTAGAAAAGTACAGTTACTTTGGCCAATAAGTATAGTGTCTTTACTTTTCATCTTCACACAATATTTATCGGTAAAAGCCATACCTCCTAAAACCCCCCAGGTTGTTCCGTTAGTGGTCTTTCTGCCTACCGTAGAATTCCCAACGCAGAAGCAGGTGCTGTCATTTATGCAGGAAATTGAATTTATAGCCGACCCCGTTACATTAGATACTTGCGTAAGCCATTGTGCATTTACTGAAACTGTTGCAAGAAGGGTAACAATTGAGGCAAGGAGTAATTTTGGTTTCATGATCATGAGGTTTGTTTAATCAATATTTAGATGCATATACATACGTATAAGTTGCACGTAAGTTGCATATAAGAGCGCGAAATTAAGCAAAATTTTCTCCCTGCGAAAATTCATCTGTTTTGACCTTATTATATAGTAGGATAGAGTTTTGGTGATTCAAAATACTTATTATCTTCGCAACCCTTTTAAACAATACTAAAAACCAGCAAAGTGGATACACGCAGTTACACAACCAAAGTCAGTTTTGCCGATGACAATAAATCATGGCTTTTAATTGACGCAGAAAACGAAGTTCTCGGACGTCTTGCTTCTAAAGTAGCATACCTGCTGAGAGGAAAACACAAACCTTCTTTCACTCCGCACTTGGATATGGGCGATAACGTAATTGTTATCAATGCCAAGAAGGTTCGTTTGACTGGAAAGAAACTTACAGACAAAGTTTACGTGCGTCATACCGGATATCCCGGAGGACAGCGTTTCGGAACTCCCAAAGAAATGCTTCAG
Organism: Bacteroidota bacterium; assembly: GCA_023251625.1. Lineage (GTDB taxonomy): Bacteria > Bacteroidota > Bacteroidia > Palsa-948 > Palsa-948 > Palsa-948. The sequence goes on along the minus strand of JAHEYK010000143.1, from coordinate 2,813 downwards.
AGCAAACCGGAGTTCGTTATAGAACGCGCTGTAAAGAAAATGTTGCCTGCCACACGCTTGGGGGCTGCAGTTATAAAGAACCTTCATGTTTTTGCCGGAGATAAGCACGAACATGATGCACAACAGCCCAAGGCGGTTAATCTCAAAACAGTTTTAGAAAAAAAATCAAGCAAATAAATATCTATACGATCGATCTCTAATCGATGTAATCTAAAAAACCATGGAATTAATTCAAACAGTAGGAAGACGTAAAACATCGGTTGCCCGTGCAAACGTTAGAAAAGGCACCGGCAAGATCGTTATTAATAACAAGGACTCAAAAGCGTATTTCCCAACCATCGTTCTGCATGCGCGCGTTACACAGCCGCTTGTAAAGGTGGATAGCCTTACTAAATATGACATCAACATCAACGTGGAAGGAGGCGGCATTACCGGACAATCGGAAGCCATCCGCCTGGCAATAGCCCGTGCGATGGTTGAGATCGACCCTGCGGTTAAAAAATCATTGCGTGCCGATGGCCTCATGACCCGCGATGCCCGTAAGGTGGAACGTAAAAAACCCGGACAGAAAAAAGCACGTAAACGCTTCCAGTTCACTAAACGTTAAACTTATTTGTATTTCCAATTAACTAATTACTCAATTAACTAATCAACTATAATGCAACCACGCGTAACTTTTGACGAACTTCTGAATGCAGGCGCTCACTACGGGCACCTTACCCGCAAATGGAATCCAGCTATGGCTCCATATATCTTTGGCGATAAGAACAGCATTCACATCATCGACCTGAACAAAACAACCGCAAAGCTTGAAGACGCTGCAAATGCGCTTAAGAACATTGCCAAGTCAGGCAGAAAAATATTATTTGTTTCCACCAAGAAACAGGTGAAGAGCGGTGTTGCTGAAAAAGCAAAGAGCATCAACATGCCCTATGTTACGGAGCGCTGGCCCGGTGGTATGCTTACCAATTTTGTAACCATCCGCAGATCGGTTCGCGAAATGGCAACGATCGACCGTATGCGTACAGACGGCACTATGGATTCCATGTCAAAGAAAGAACGTTTGATGATGTCGCGCCACCGCGATAAGCTTCAAACCCTTTTCGGAAGTATTGCCGAGCTTACCCGCCTTCCTGCTGCGCTTTTTGTAGTGGACGTGAACATTGAACACATTGCGGTTGCTGAAGCAAAACGCCTCAACATACCCACATTCGCTATCGTTGATACCAATTCAGATCCTAACGTGGTGGATTTTCCGATTCCTGCAAATGATGATGCGGCTACTTCAGTTGATCTCATTGTTGGCGTGATCACAAAAGCGATTGAAGAAGGCTTGAGCGAGCGCAAGAACGAACGCGATAAAGAAGGCGTGAAGGATAAAGAAGCTTCTGCTACAGATGTGGTCCTTACAGAAGAAGAACAGGAACGCGAAAAGAATTATTCAAAGAAAATGGCTCTTTTGGCAGCAGAAGAAGCAATGGCAGTGACAGCTGCTAAAGAAGCTGCAAAGACCGCAGCTACAAAAACTACTGCTAAACCGGTTAAATAATACAGCTATATAATATGACTGCTACAGCAACAATTTCAGCATCAGAAGTAAACAAGCTCCGTCAGGTTACAGGAGCAGGCATGATGGATTGCAAAAAATCACTCGTTGAAGCGGGTGGAGATTTTGATAAAGCCATTGAGATCCTTCGCAAGAAAGGTCAAAAAGTGGCTGCAAGCCGCGCAGAACGTGATGCAAAAGAAGGCATCGTTCTGGCAAAGACTTCGGCGGATGGTAAAAAAGGAATTTTAGTAGCGGTAAATAGCGAAACAGATTTTGTTGCCCGTAATGCAGAATTTGCTGCCTTTGCCGAAACAATATCTACTACAGCCCTGGACAAATTCCCTGCAAACATTGATGCGCTCAAAGCACTTAATTTTTCAGGAGCTCTTTCGATCAACGATAAACTTACGGAACTGGTAGGAAAGATTGGTGAAAAGCTGGAGCTTTCACGTTACGAGCAGCTCACAACAGAAAAAGTGGTTGCTTACAATCACCCCGGAAATAAACTGGCTACCATCGTTGGTTTTACAAAAAACATCAGCGATGATGCCGGAAGAAATATTGCGATGCAGATCGCAGCCATGGCCCCTGTTTCCCTCGACAAAAGTGATGTTCCTCAGAACATTATTGACAGCGAACTGGAAGTAGGCCGCGAACTTGCACGCAAAGAAAATAAACCCGAGAACATGATCGAAAAGATCGCTCAGGGAAAGCTCAACAAATTTTATGCAGAGTCTACACTCCTTAATCAAGAATATATTCGCGATGGAAAGATGACAGTAGCTCAATATCTTGCAAGCGTTGATAAAGATGCCAAGATCACCGGCTTCAAGAGAATTGCGTTAGGATAAAACCATTGTCATTCTGAGCGGAGTCGAAGAATGACCACAGAACCCCACCGGACGTACAAATTATTGCACTAATCGTATTGTTTTTGCCACTAAGGCACCAAGACACAAAGAAGCACAAAAAACAGCCTTGTATTCTTAGTGAACCTTTGTGCTTTAGTGTCTTCGTGGCAATGGCTGTGCGGTTTTTTGTACACCCATCTCATCTGAAAAACAGGTGGGATTTTTTATTTGTGTACTTTCGTGAGGCTCCCCCCTCTCCTTGAGGAGAGGGGTTGGGGGTGAGGCTATGACCAGAAAAAAACTTTATCTACTCTCTCTCCTTAGCGGGATTATTTTTTTCTTTTCCTGGCCCCCGTACGGGTTTCCCTTCTTGTTGTTTATCGCATTTGTCCCGCTTTTGCAGATCGAGCATG
>JAHEYK010000058.1 GCA_023251625.1 Bacteroidota bacterium | reverse complement strand
TGCGATTTGCATTCTGGCAGATAAATCCTACAACAGGTAAAGTTGATATTTCTGTTTCGGAAAAAGTATCAGACAAAAAAGATTTTGTGGTCATGAAAGCGATCGTATTTCCATACATCAATATTCTATGGACGGGCTGCCTCATCATGATCATCGGAACTATTCTGGCAATCCGTCACAGGCTGAAAAGAAACAGAGAATGAAAATCACCTTCATAGGAGCAGGAAATGTTGCCCAGCAATTGGCCCCCGCACTCAAAAGATGCGAATATTCTATTCATGAAATTTGCAACCGCAATTCTTCCAAAGGAAAAAAACTTGCAAAGCAAGTCAGTGCTTCTTATGTAAATGATGTATCAAAAGTTGAAGATACAGGTGGGATTGTCATCATTGCTGTAAAAGATGATGCTATTGCTGAGGTTATCAAAAAACTTCCTGCTTTGAAAAACAGTTTGGTCATCCATACTTCAGGTGCAACAGATATTTCAGCCCTTAAGAAAAAATTCAGGAACTGCGGGGTCATCTGGCAGGTTCAGACTATCAAAGCAAGGACAAAAATTGATTTCAAAAAAGTCCCGCTCGTGATCGAAGCAAATAATTCTTCTTCAAAACAAAAGCTTAAAAAACTCTCATATGCATTGAGCAATAAAGTATACTCGCTCAACTCCGGGCAGCGTAGGGTGTTGCACCTGGGGGCAGTCTTTGTAAATAATTTTCCAAATCATCTTTACTATCTGTCTCAGGAACTTTTGAAAAAACATAAAATGCCATTTGAATTGTTCGGCCCTCTTATTCTTTCTACAGCAGAGAATGGAATGGAAGACCCAAAAACAGCTCAAACAGGCCCTGCAAAAAGGAACGATAAAAAGACCATGAAAGCGCATTTAGAGTTGCTTCCGGACAAAAATTATAGGGCTCTGTATAAATTCTTGAGCAAGAGTATTGTCAATTTATATAACTAGTGGCAAAGAAAAATTTCAAACAGCTTTTAAACGATGTCAAAGCATTTGTTTTTGACATTGATGGCGTTCTCACCGATGGAAAGATCATGGTGATGGAAAACGCGCAGATGGTACGAGTGATGAATACACGGGATGGATACGCTATGCAGCATGCCGTGAAAAATGGTTACACCATAGGAGTTATCTCGGGAGGAAGATCTGAACCTACCAGGGGCCGCCTGGAAAAGCTCGGCATTCACGATGTATATCTCGGCATTACGGACAAACTTGATTCCCTGAAGGAGTTCATGCATGTTCATAATTTGAAGTATGAGAACATTCTTTATATGGGCGATGATATGCCTGACTATGAAGTGATGCAAAAATGCGGGATTCCCTGCTGCCCAAAAGATGCTGCAAATGAAATAAAAGAGCTAAGTGTTTACATCTCCGATAAAAAAGGCGGAGACGGATGTGTACGTGATGTCATCGAACAAGTAATGAAGGTTCATGGGAAATGGATAATTGATAATTGATAATTGATAATTGATAATGAAAAAGACGAAACAATGTTTGCTTTTTTGAAATTGATACGCCTTCAAAATCTTTTGATCATTGTATTTACGCAATACATGATCCGTTTTTGCCTCATCCAACCCATTCTGAACCTTTCAGATCTTGACCTTCAGATGAATGAATGGGAATTCGGCTTGCTTGTACTTGCTACCGTATTTATTTCTGCCGGTGGTTATATCATCAACGATTATTTTGATGTTCGCATAGATACGATCAACAAACCTGAAGAAAACGTAATTGATAAGGGTATAAAACGCAGGGTGGCGATGGGCGCGCATGCTGTATTAAGCTCACTCGGGGTGGCTATAGGGCTTTTTATCTCTTGGAGGTGTAACTTGCTGCTTTCAGGCGGAACACTCTTCACACTTTCGGTGATCGGATTATGGTTCTATTCAACCACTTTCAAATATCAATTTATCACCGGAAACCTGCTCATCTCTCTCCTCACCGGGATGACCCCTTTCATGGTCGCATTCTTTGAAGTACCGGTAGACATAAAAAACTATCATACATTTTTGATCGACCAGGAGACACGCTTTGGTTTTACAGCTACCTCCACTATTTTAATATGGGCAGGGGCCTATGGGCTTGCAGCATTTGCTCTTTCTCTGATCCGGGAAATGATCAAAGACATGGAAGATGTAGAGGGCGATAAAGAATATGGGTGCAGGACCATTCCGATCGTACTAGGCATCCCGAAAGCAAAAATGATCGTATCAGCACTCATCGTTCTCTTCATTGCAGGAATTGGATACCTGCAGCAAGCCCAGCATGGATCAAAAGATAAAATATCGATGTTATACTTCTTCTTTCTGATCCAGCTTCCGCTTGTATTTTTATTGTTCAGGATCTTTACAGCCAATCAAAAAAAACATTTTCATTTTGCAAGCATTCTTGTTAAAATGATCATGCTGACAGGAATATGTTTTCTGTTTTTGTTAAAATTCGTTTTACTGAAATAATATGCTAAGCGAAAAACTCAGCAAATACCACCTCATCCTTGCCTCTAAGTCTCCCAGGAGACAATTTCTGCTGAAAGAACTCGGACTGAATTTTGAAATTCGCACAAAAGATATCGATGAGTCCTTCCCGAAAGGGCTCAAAGGAAAACAGATCGCACTTTATCTTTGCAAAAAGAAAGCTGCCGCATTTAAGAATGAATTAAATCCAAATGATCTCCTCATCACTGCCGATACCATTGTATGGATAGGCAACAAAGTGCTCAATAAACCGGCAGACTATAACGAAGCATGCAAAATGCTGAAAATGCTCTCCGGAAAAATGCATACAGTTTATACCGGTGTTTGTATTACCTCACCCCCTTCCCCTCTCCCGCGGGAGAGGGGTGTCCGGCAGGACGGGGTGAGGTCCTTCGTTGTCTCCACCAAAGTCTTCTTCAAAAAACTCACCTCCGCAGAAATTGATTTCTATGTCGGCAACTACAAACCCTACGACAAAGCAGGAGCTTACGGTGCACAAGAGTGCCTGCCTGCCGGAGTGAATCCATGTTCTAAAAGCGAAGTGCGGTTTCTCAAAAAACTTAAAAAGCTCAGCATGATAAACAAGAGCATGAACACGAAGGCAGGGATCGGCTATGTAGGTGTAGAAAAAATTATCGGCTCTTACTTCAACGTGATGGGTTTACCCGTGAAAGAACTGTACGAGCAACTTATGAAACTGTAGCTCTCTTTGCCCTTCCGCGCGTTTCATATCGCGTTAGTAATTAACATCGCTTTGTTTATAGTTTACCTTCCTTTCGACTTCATTTAGCTGTAAATTTATCGCATATCTTAAACAAGATTTCACCGATTCGAGAGAGACATGATTACACAGATAATTCGATCGGTGTAATCATCTGAAAATCGGTGTAATCATCAAAAAAAATTCATGGGAAAAATAATAGCCATAGCAAATCAGAAAGGCGGAGTGGGAAAAACCACCACTGCCATCAATCTTGCCGCCTCTTTTGCGGTATTAGAACACCGCACTCTGCTTGTAGATGCCGATCCTCAGGCAAATTCCACGGCTGGTGTTGGCTTTGACCCGAAAAATGTAAAATCAAGCATCTACGAATGCATGATAGACGATGAAAGTCCGTATGATATCATCCTGAAGACCCAAACACCTAATTTAGACCTTCTTCCTGCGCATATAGACCTCGTTGGTGCGGAAATTGAACTTATCAATCTCCCTCAACGCGAGCGAATGATGAAAAAAGTGTTCGATAAGATAAAAGACGATTACGACTTCATCATTGTAGATTGTTCCCCATCACTCGGACTTGTTACCGTTAACGCACTCGTAGCCGCTGATTCCGTGATGGTTCCTGTACAATGCGAATATTTCGCTTTGGAAGGACTTGGCAAACTCCTCAACACGATCAAGATCGTTCAAACCAAACTAAACCCTGAACTGGAACTGGAAGGGATCCTTTTGACCATGTTCGACTCGCGTTTAAACCTTTCAAAGCAAGTTGTTGAAGAAGTAAAACTGCATTTCCAGAACATTGTATTTGATACTATCATCCACCGCAACGTGCGTGCTGCAGAAGCTCCAAGTTTCGGTGAGACCATCATCATGCACGATGCAAGCAGCAGTGCAGCGGTGAACTACCTAAACCTTGCTCGCGAGATTCTGCAAAAGAATGAGCTCACTCGTTTGACTGAGTCAGAAAAAGTGATCAATGTAGCGGAGGAGTAGCCCTCACCCCTGCCCCTCTCCCAGAGGAGAGGGGAACAAAAGCATTAAAATACAATTCGTATATTCGTAAACATGGTTAAGCGTTCATCACTAGGCAAGGGACTCAGCGCTCTGCTGGAAGATTCAGGGTCAGATCTGTCTTCAGCAAGAATTGCCAGCGGGAATTCTGCCATTGCAGGTACAGTTGCCAACGTCTCTCTGTTTCAGATAGAAGCAAATCCTTTTCAACCAAGGAATGAATTTGAAAAACAGGCTCTATCCGAGTTGGCTCAGTCGATCAAAGAATACGGGCTCATTCAACCCATTACGGTCCGCAAAATCAGCAACAATAAATTTCAGATCATTTCAGGAGAAAGAAGGTTCCGTGCATCCCAGCTCGCCGGGCTTGACCAGATCCCTGCATTCATCCGCATTGCCAACGATAAAACCATGCTGGAAATGGCCCTCGTTGAAAATCTTCAGCGGGAAGACCTGAATGCCATCGAAGTTGCCCTGGGGTACAGAAGACTGATCGAAGAATGCAATTTAACACAGGAGCAGTTAAGCCAGAAAGTGGGCCAAGACCGTTCTACCGTGACAAATTTTTTACGTCTGTTAAAACTTCCCGAACCCATACAAGCTGCCCTCCGCGATAAAAAGATCACCATGGGTCATGCACGTGCTTTGCTTTCGGTAAATGATGCAGGCACACAAACCAAGATACTGAACGAAATACTAAAAAATGAATTATCTGTACGCAGAATAGAGGAATACGCACGCAACTATTCAGGAAAATCAAAAAGCCAGAAGTCAAAAGGAAAAAGTCAAAAGAAGTCTTCCACCGTGCTTTCATTTGAAGAACAAAAATTACAGGAAGACCTGGAAGATTTTTTCAAAGCAAAGATATCTATCGAAAAACACAATACCGGAGGGGGAACTATCGTTGTCGCTTTCAAATCAGACAACGACCTCAAACGTATCAGCCGCCTACTTGACCTATAAACATCAACCCCTGCGGGAGCATGTATAGAAAATATTTTATACTCCTGTTTATTTCTCTCTTCTCCAAATTTGCGCTTTCACAAGAGCTGGGCGTCCCTGCAACAGCTGGCGAAATGAAAAAGGCCGTACTCCGTGATTCGACTTCGGCAAAAGTCCACAAGCACCGTGATCACAGGCCCACTATAGCCATGGTGCTTTCCACCTGCGTGCCGGGACTTGGACAAGCCTACAACAAAAAATACTGGAAGATTCCCATCATATATGCCGGCCTGGCAACTACATTGTATTTCTTCAATACTAATAACACTATGTATCACCAATATAAAGAGGCTTATATTAACCGGGATACAGCTAATGCTTTTAATTATTATTTCCCGTCAAGCGGTGATACATATAAGTACAGCATGTCCCAACTGCAGGAATTAGAGATCTCTTACCACAATTACCGCGACTTGAACATTCTCATAGCGGCATTATGTTATGTGATCAATATTACCGATGCATACGTAGATGCTCAGCTCAAACACTTTGATGTGAGCGACAACCTATCCTGGCATATTGAACCTACCATAAACACCTACTCATTCCGGCAAAAACCTTCAGCCGGATTGACTCTGTCAGTACGATTTTAATCAGCTTATTTAATGCGTATTTGTATATTTGACCCTGTGGGTCATACCCTTTTGTTGGCGCACATTACAGGATGAAGATCGCACTCTTCGGATACGGAAAAATGGGCAAGGAGATTGAACAGATCGCTCTGCAGCGCAAGCACGAGATCGCGTTGAAGATCGATGAGAACAATATTGCTTCCATCACAAAAGAAGACCTGCAAAAATGCGATGTTGCTATTGAGTTCAGCACACCGGCAAGTGCCGTATCCAATATGACCAGATGCTTTCTATCAGGTGTTCCCGTGGTAGTTGGCACTACAGGCTGGTACGATAGGCTGGAAAAAGTGAAAAAACTATGTGAAGAGAATGATGGATGCCTGTTCTATGCTTCTAATTTCAGTATTGGGGTCAACATTTTTTTCAAAATGAACGAAGAGCTGGCAAAAATAATGAACAACTATGCCGACTATGATGTTTCTATGGAGGAAATCCATCATGTTCATAAATTGGATGCCCCGAGCGGAACAGCTATTTCTTTGGCAAACCAGGTAACAGATAATCTAAAGAGAAAAAAGAAGTGGGTAAATACTCAAACCAAAAAGACTGATGAACTTGAAATAATTTCCAAACGAATTGACGAAGTACCCGGAACACATACCGTAAAATACCATTCAGCGATCGACGATATCGAGATCACTCACAAAGCACACAACCGAAAAGGATTTGCGATGGGGGCTGTGCTTGCCGCGGAGTTTGTGAAAGGAAAGTCTGGTGTTTTTGGAATGAATGACCTGATGCACCTGCCTGCCGGCAGGCAGGGCTTTAACATATTTTAACTTTCGCTCAGCAATAAACTGTCACATTTAACATTACACTGAAAACAAAAATATGAGCTTATATATTATCATTTTCATCCTCCTTGCTCTCGTTCCATTTGCAGGGCTTTACAAGATCTTTGAAAAAGCCGGTTATAAAGGATATGAAGCGCTCTTACCCATTAAAAACTACATCATCTGGCTTAAGATCATCGACAAACCAAAATGGTGGCTTGCTTTTCTGCTGATCCCCTTCATTAACTGGATTGCACTACTGCTTATGCGCGCGGAACTAGCAAACCGTTTCGGAAAAACCTCTTTTGCCCAGCACTTAGTTGCCTGGCTTTTCCCATTCATCTATCTGCCCTATCTCGGCTTTGATCCTAAACTCAAGCTGGTCGAATACACCGACAAAAGCAAATTCAGCCGTGGGGCTGTACGCGAATGGGCCGATGCTATTGTATTTGCTGTGATCGCAGCAACAATTATCCGTACATTTTTAATTGAAGCCTTTACCATTCCTTCTTCATCGATGGAAAGAACGCTTTTGAATGGTGATTATCTTTTCGTAAGCAAATTAAGCTACGGCCCACGAATTCCGATGACACCATTGTCCATTCCATTTGTACACAGCAGTTTCATGGGGAAAAAATCATACATAGAAAGCGCACAACTCCCGTATTATCGTCTTCCTGGCTTTGGAAAAGTTCAAAGAAATGACGTGGTTGTATTTAATTTTCCGGAAGGGGATACCGTTGCCATGTTCAACACGAACGCCAGCTACTACGGGCTCTGCAGGCAAAATGCGATGTTCAAACATATTACATACGACCAAAGCCGGGAAGAACTCTGGCGGGGCACCGAGATCCTTTACCGCCCCGTTGACAAAGAGGATAATTACATCAAGCGCTGCGTTGCCATTGCAGGAGATACACTCAAAATTGTTGACCGGAAATTAATGATCAACGGCAAGGATGCATTTCTTTCAAATACAGCTCAATACAATTATGATCTGAAACTTGATGGGGCTATAAATCCGAAACGGTTGGAAGAACTTAACCTAAACGAACAGGCCCAGGTTTTCAAAGAAGGATATCAAATGGCCTTTCCCCTAACAAAAGATCATCTTGAAAAACTTAAACTGTTCACCAACATCACCAGCATTTCTCCCCAGCAATTTGGTGCCGGAGAGTTTCTCCCTCAGATCGGTGGTATGCCGGATGATGTATTCCCGCATACGTCAAAGTTTCCATGGAACCGCGACAACTACGGGCCGCTTGTTATTCCCAAAGCCGGAGCTACTGTAAAATTAACGGTCGATAGTCTTCCGATATATGAACGCCTCATTAGTTTGTATGAGCACAATAAGCTGGAAGTAAAAAATGGCAAGATCTTCATCAACGGCCAGCAGACTGATTCATACACCTTCAAACAGGATTACTATTGGATGATGGGAGATAACCGGCATAATTCGCTTGACTCGCGTTACTGGGGTTTTGTACCTGACGATCATATAGTAGGTAAAGGTGTTTTCATCTGGATGTCACTGGATCCGTTCACCTCAGGAGTGAAAAAATTCCGCTGGGACAGAGCCTTTACATTTATTGGTACTGAGAGTCTGTCTCGCTCGTTCTTTATTCCGTTCTTGCTTTTGATTGGGGTCTTTTTCGGATATTCTTATTACAGAGGAAGCAGGGAAATGAAAAAAGGTCAACCCCGACCCTAAAGGGAGTAAAGGCAAGGCTCAAAGGAAAGAAAAATAAAGTTAAAAACACCTTCAAAGTCCCTTTAGGGATTTAGGGTAACACCATACAAATGAATTCACGCAGAAAATTTATCAAACAAGCTGCTGCTTTTACGGGCACAATTCCTTTTTTAGGAATGATGGATCCGGCATTTGCCGATGAATTTCAGACCCGCTCGGCAAAAAATTTATCACTATCTCCCGAAGCAGGAATTACAGATGAAGATTTCTGGGGATGGATAAAAGAACAATATACTGTCTCTTCAAACCTGCTATATCTTAACAATGGCGGAGTGTCTCCACAACCAAAATGTGTGCAGGATGCACACATTAAATATTACCAGATGGCCAATGAGGGTCCTTCATATTACATGTGGCGTATTATTGACGCAGGCCGTGAAGCATTACGTGAAAAACTGGCTGACCTTGCAGGTTGTTCTAAAGAAGAAATCGCAATTAATAGAAATGCAACGGAGGCGTTGAACACAGTTATTTTCGGGTTGAACCTCAAACCTGGAGATGAAGTAGTGCAGAGCAATTTTGACTATCCGAATATGAACAACGCCTGGAAGCAACGGGAAAAAAGGGACGGAGTGGTTGTGAAGAGGGCGCAGCTTACTCTTCCGGAAGATGACGATGCAAAAGTGGCCAAACAATTCACAGATCTTTTTACCGACAAGACCAAACTCGTACACATCACCCATATGGTGAACTGGAACGGCAACCTGCTGCCTGCGAAAATGATAGCAGATGAAGCAAAAAAAAGAGGAATAGAGGTGTTGCTTGATTGCGCCCATTCTTTTGGTTTATTCGATTTTAAATTCCCCGATACAAATTGCGATTATTCAGGCACCAGCTTGCATAAATTTTTATGCGCACCCTTTGGCAGCGGATTGATGTACATACGTAAAGAAAAAATAAAAAACATCTGGCCTCTTCTCTCCTACCCGGCTGACACGCAAAAAGAAGATGACATCCGTAAGTTCGAGAACCTGGGTACGCGCTCTATGTGCAGTGAAATGGCCATTGGCGCAGCAGTGGATTTTCACAACGTGATTGGCAGCAAGCGCAAAGAAGAACGTATCCGTTTCCTGAAAAATTACTGGACAGAAAAAGTTTTAAAAAATCCCAAAGTAAAGATCTACACATCGCAAGATCCCAAACGTTCCTGCGCGATATGTCTTTTTTCCATTGAAGGATGGAAGCCGGAAGATATTGAAGCAAGGCTGCTGGATAAATACAAGATCCATGTGATCACCATAAACTGGGAAGGCATACACGGAGTACGAGTAACGCCCAGTGTTTATACTTCTACCCGCGACCTAGATAGGTTTGTGAAGGCAATTGACGAGATTTGTAGGGAGACGAAGGAGGTGAAGTAGTTAGTCCTCCGCCACAGCTCCCCCTTTGTAAAGCATCTTTCGGTATTTGAGGGAAGGAGAAGAAATAAAAGGAACCTCCCCCTTATTCCCTGCCTGATCGGCAGGCAGGCCTCCAGAGGGGGACATGAACAGCCGGTTCCATTTTTCATCCACACTTTTTATGGTTGTTTCATCGGCACAGATAATGTTAGGCCAGGGTCGGTCAAAATTGTCGAGGGCCTTTGTTTTTCTAGTTCCATCCATACCAATGCCGCTCACCCCCCGCCCTAAAGGGTGCCCCTGGATTTCTCCCTTTAGGGTTGGGGTAAGATAGCTGTCCCTTTTCGGATCAAAATTATTTGCAAAACGCCACATCGTATCTTTAATATCAGAGACATCAACCGTATGCTCGACATAAATTATAAACTTAGGGGCTGGAAGATTGGAAGAATGGAAGGTTGAGAATAACTTTTCGTTCAGCTCTTTGATATGATTTTTTCTGTCCTTCTTCACTGAAATAAATAGAACCGAAATGCCGAGTTGCAAAAGTGAGTCATTAATAGCAACCACCCCCTCCAACTCCCCCAAAGGGGGAGAGTCCGCGCGCATCTCCTTCCCCTTGGGGACAACCGAAGGTTGGGAGCGAAGCTCGTGGGATGGGGTGACCTTTTTCGTTGCATCCAAGCACATCTTTCCTCCAAACGCAAACTTCGAACAGGCATGATCCAGCACATCCATAGGTCCTTGAGAAAAATAAATATCGCTTGCAGGATCTACATTATTTGAAATGGCGCGAGCCACTTCCGCATAGTTGTGAATGTTCACATCGCCATCTGTCACAACCAAAATTTTATTGAACATCATCTGTCCTGCTCCCCACATGGCGTTCATCACCTTCTGTGCATGGCCTTCGTATTCATTTTTTATTTTAACAATAACCAGATTATGAAATACTCCTTCCACCGGCATGTGCATGTCAATAATCTCAGGCAGAATAGTCATTTTGATCGGAGTCAGGAAAATACGCTCGATCGCTTTTCCAATGTATGCATCTTCCTGAGGGGGAATTCCAACAATAGTAGCCGGATAAATTGCATTTTTTTTATGCGTAATGGCAGTTATGTGAAACTTAGGGTAATAATCCGCCAATGAATAATAGCCTGTATGATCACCAAAGGGGCCTTCCAGAATAAACTCTTCGTTCGGATCAACATAGCCTTCAATAATAATATCAGCATCGGCAGGAACGTACATATCCTGCGTCAAACATTTTACCAGCTCCACTTTTTTCTTCCTTAAAAAACCGGTGAACATATATTCATCCATATTGGGAGGCAGCGGACAGGCCGCTGAAAAAACATAGAGCGGGTCTCCGCCCAAAGCTACAGCCACAGGCATTCTTTTACCTAATTTTTTATACTCATTAAAATGTCCCGCAGAAACTTTGTGTTTATGCCAGTGTAATGCTGTGAGTTTGGGGCCGAACACCTGCATTCTGTATAAACCAACATTCCTGATTCCATTATTCGGATCAACAGTATGAATGATAGGAAGGGTCAAAAAATTACCTCCGTCATGAGGCCAGCATTTTAACACCGGTAGTTTTGTGATATCAGGATCAGCCATCACTATTTCCTGGCACTCTCCCCTGCCCGATCTCGTTTTAGGCATCCAAGAGGATATCTTTCCAAGTTCCGGAAGCACTTTCAATTTATCAATTATAGAGTTTTTAGGTGATGACAGACTATGAAAAATAGCTTCTATGTCTTTGCCTACATCATCCAGATCATCCACACCCAGAGTAAGGCACATTCTCTTTTCAGAACCCATGGCATTTATCAGCAAAGGAAATCCTGTCCCTGTATTTTCAAAAAGAAGTGCTTTGTTTCGCCTCACCCCCGACCCCTCTCCTCGGGGAGAGGGGGAAACATCATCTGCTTTACTTATTCTGTCTACAACTTCAGCAATTTCAAGGATGGGATCCACAAACTCCTTAATGCGGATGAGTTCTCCTGCTTTTTCTAACGCTTCAATATAATCTTGCTGGGACTTGTACATAGTCAGTAAAAATAAAAAAGGCAGTCCCGATAGATATCGGGATGCCCTTATAATATTTCAATAATTATCAATTATGCTGTAACTCCTACTTTCTTCTTAAGCCCTGCAATGGTGATAGAGCCCGGGCGTTCAATTGGCAATCCGAGTACTCGATCCCAGATAAGTGATGCCATTACGCCAAGGGCGCGGGAAACACCAAAGAGAACAGTATAGAACTCAAACTCGGTGATCCCATAGTGCATCAGTAATGCACCGCTATGCGCGTCCACATTGGGCCAGGGGTTTTTGATCTTACCCGTATTTTCAAGGATAGGAGGAGCCACCTCATAGATCATCTGTACGATTTCACAAAGTTCAGCGGTCTTTCCGTCTTTTTTAATATAACGGTTGTAAAAATCCTGCTGTGCAGTGAAACGAGGGTCTGTCTTACGTAATACAGCGTGTCCGTATCCCGGAACTACTTTACCATCCTCCAGTGTTTTCTTAATATAATCTGCTATTTGCTGTTTGGTAGGAAGTTCTGTTTTCAGTTCATGCTGCATTTCCATGATCCAGTGTATCACTTCCTGGTTGGCAAGTCCGTGAAGAGGGCCTGCAAGTCCGTTCAAGCCTGCTGAAAAAGAAAGATAAGGATCGCTGAGCGCAGAGCCTACGAGGTGTGTTGCGTGCGCAGAAACATTTCCTCCTTCATGATCCACATGAATGGTGAGATATAAACGCATGAGCCTCCTTACATCGATGGATTCGTAACCCAGCATATGGGCAAAGTTTGCTGCCCAATCCAACTTAGGGTCCGGTTCAATATGCTCATCATTTTTATATTTTTTACGATAGATGTAGGCCGCAATACGAGGCAGACGGGCAATAAGATTCATTGCATCTTCATAGACATACTCCCAATAATTTTTCTTGCTGATGCCTTTGTGATATGCTTCTGCAAATTCAGATTCGGTTTGCATGGCCATCACCCCAATGCTGAACATCGTCATTGGATGTGTTGAAGAGGGAAGTTTATCAAGTGTATCGAACACATGCTTAGGGACATTGGATCTTCTTCCCCAGCTGTTGGTAATGTTCATCACATCCTCTTTGCTTGGAAGTTCTCCCATCAACATGAGGTAAAAAATGCCTTCAGGAAGCGGCTCAAAACCCTTGGGTGCCTTGGGAAGTTTGTCACGTAGTTCAGGAATGCTGTATCCGCGGAAACGAATTCCTTCATCCGGATCCAGTTTGGAAGTTTCGGTAACGAGCCCGATGATTCCTTTCATACCCTGAAAGGTTTGAGCGATGGTATACTCACCCAGCTTTTTGTCGCCATGCTCTTTGATGAATGCTTTTACATCAGCAGCAGCCGGAAGTGCTTTCTCTGCGAATTTTTCTTGAAGTGTGTCCATGAGAAAAGTTTAAAATCTAAAGTTATCTGGTAAATTTAAAGTTCTTTCCAAGGTAATTTGCTGCTTCGCCCAACTGCTCTTCAATTCTGAGAAGCTGATTGTATTTTGCCACTCTGTCTGAACGGGAAGCTGATCCGGTTTTAATTTGCCCTGTATTTAAAGCAACCGCTAAGTCAGCAATGGTGCTGTCTTCTGTTTCGCCGGAGCGATGACTCATTACAGCCGTGTATGCGTTTTTGTACGCCAGGTTAACCGCATTAATCGTTTCCGTCAATGTTCCAATCTGATTCACTTTTACAAGGATGGAATTGGCCACTCCTGTGTCAATTCCTTTTTGCAAGCGTTCTACATTTGTTACAAAGAGGTCATCGCCCACGATCTGTATTTTCTTTCCCAATTTATCGGTCATGAGTTTCCATCCATCCCAATCATCTTCAGCAAGACCATCTTCAATAGAAACGATGGGGTATTTTTTTGTCCAGTCAGCCCAGTAATCTACCATTTGCGAAGAGGTGAGCTTATCACCGGTAGATTTTTTAAAAACATATTTCTTAGTTTTTGCATCATAGAATTCAGATGATGCCGCATCGATCGCGATATAGATATCTTTCCCCGGCTTATAACCTGCTGCTTCGACTGCTTTCAGAACGATCTTTATCGCCTCTTCATTCGATTTTATATCGGGAGCAAATCCTCCTTCATCGCCCACATTCGTAGACAAATTTTTATCCTTCAATACTTTTTTCAGAGTATGAAATATTTCTACTCCCATTTTCAGTCCTTCGCTGAATGTAGCCGCACCAATTGGCATAACCATGAACTCCTGGAAGTCAAGGCCATTATCCGCATGGGCGCCCCCATTCAGAATATTCATCATAGGGATAGGAAGCGTATTTGCATTCACCCCTCCAATGTACTTGTAAAGAGGCAAGCGGCATTCTTCAGCAGCCGCTCTTGCCGCAGCCATCGAAATTCCAAGCATGGCGTTAGCCCCTAAATGTTCTTTGTTGTCGGTGCCATCGAGGCTGATCATTTTTTTATCGAGTCCTCCCTGATCGAAAATGTAAGAGCCGTTCAGCTCCTGTTTGAGCACAGTATTTACATTATTCACTGCTTTCTGAACTCCTTTTCCGAGGTAATAATTTTTTTCTCCATCACGAAGTTCCAATGCTTCATGTTTGCCCGTAGAAGCTCCGGATGGAACAGCAGCTCTGCCAAAAAAACCGGTATCGGTGATCACATCCACTTCAACCGTTGGGTTTCCCCTCGAATCAAGGATCTGGCGGGCTATAATGTTTGAGATAAAAGGCATATTGGATCTTGTATTTTGCTGTGAAAAAAAAAGAGTCCTCTATCCCGATAGCTATCGGGACAGAGGACTCCTTTTAATGTTACATCATTTATTATGGTTAGCCGATGATTTTATTTCTTAAAGCAGTAGCTGTTTCACGGATCTTAGGAAGATCGTTGACACCAATATGCGCATTCCTTCCGATTTCATGAAGCGCCACTTTAAATGGTGTCATCTCCTGTAAAAGCTTGCCACAGTCAGCATTTGTTTTGTACGATTCAAGAAGCTGGAAGACATAATCAAATGCCTGGCAGTGAGCTCCTATGTCCATATAAATACCAGCAGTATTCGGGCCATTCGGATTAGTATTCAATCCTTCTACAGAAATATAAAGGCTCTCTATCCAGCCCCCTGCAACCATGAGGGTAGCAATTGCTACGCGCTGATTGGAGCGAAGATTTTTCTCTGCTTTTTCAAACACTTTATCAAGCATGATCTGGAAAGAATCCGGCTTAGCAACATTTTGTACAAGTTTTTTAGAAACTTCAGGATCAAAAGCTGCACCGATGCCAAGATCACCTGCCAGTTTGCCCATTTGGCTCAGGTATTCGATCGCATCTCCGGGTTGGTTATAGGCTGCAGCATTGCTCAGGTCAGAACCGAACGCTCCTAATCCGATGCCTTTCTGATAATTGGAAGAAAAGCTGCCGGCTTTACTGGGAGAATTCAGGAACCCCTTGTTATAAGTTATTTTAGCGGCAGAAAGTTTTTTTAACGATTCACCGGGAGAAGGAATATTCACACGAAGCTGGTCAAAATCTTCGCGCACCTCTGATTTAATAGTGTCTTTGGTCTCTTCAAAATCTTTCGCCTCTCCTCCTCCTTCCTTTTTGCCTCCGCAAGAAGTGAAAAAGAAACCTACTACAGCTACGGCTGTGATCAATGATAAATGAACGATGGGGGATCTTCTAAACATGGTTTTATTTATTGGTTAATTGTGAGTTCAAAGATATATTTTTATCGGAATACGAATAAAGATTTTTATAAAGATTTTGTTCAATTTGCCTTGGCCACAACACCCATGGAACAGAACTTATCCACCCTCTGTTTTACCAAGCTATCAGGGGAGATTTTGCGAAGGCCTACCAGTTGTTTTAATATTTCCGCTTTGACGAGCTTGAACGTTTCTTCGGGATTGGTATGGGCTCCTCCGAGGGGTTCGGAAATAATGCCATCGATCAGTTTGTTCTTCAGCATGTCTTCGGCCGTAAGCTTTAAAACTTCAGCCGCCTTTTCCTTAAAATCCCAGCTGCGCCAGAGGATAGAAGAACAGGATTCAGGAGAAATCACCGAGTACCAGGTATTTTCAAGCATCAGCACTTTGTCTCCCACCCCAATACCTATTGCCCCACCGGAAGCACCTTCTCCTATGATAATACAAAGGACAGGCACTTTCAACCTGGACATTTCAAAAAGATTTCTGGCGATGGCTTCGGCCTGTCCGCGTTCTTCGGCCTCAATGCCCGGATAGGCACCGGGCGTATCTATCAAAGTAATAACAGGCTTATTGAATTTTTCAGCAAGCTTCATAAGGCGAAGTGCTTTTCTATAACCTTCAGGGTTTGCCATGCCAAAATTACGAGCCTGACGCTCCTTAGTAGTTCTTCCTTTCTGCTGGCCTATGAACATCACCGTTTGTCCATCAATGGACCCAAAACCTCCCACCATGGCTTTATCGTCTTTCACAAAACGATCGCCTGCAAACTCTGTAAAGTTACCTTCGGTAAGGGCTTGTATATAATCCAAGGTATAAGGGCGGTCCGGATGACGGGAAAGCTGAACACGCTGCCAAGGTGTGAGTTTTGAATAGACTTCCAGTTTTTTTGATTTGATCTTCTCCTCCAATTGCTTGATAGAAGCCGATACATCCACCTTGTTCTTAGTGGCAACCACACGGAGCTTTTCTATCTGTTCGGAGATCTCTTCAATGGGTTTTTCAAAGTCCAGATAATTCATATATCTACTAAATTACTAATAGGGTACGAATATACTAATTAAGGAATAATATAAAATGAATCAAAATATTCGTAATTCGTATATTCGTAGAAATTCGTTATCTGTACCCATGATTTGTTTCCCCAACGCAAAGATCAATATAGGGCTCAATATCATCGAAAAGAGGCCTGATGGATTTCATAATATTGAAAGCGTAATGTATCCATTGAAGGGGATTGTGTGTGATGCATTGGAGATTACCTCACCCCCAGCCCCTCTCCCCAGGGAGAGGGGAGCCGGACTTACTGTTTCAGGAAATATTATTCCCGGCAATGAAAATGAAAACCTTTGTATGAAAGCTTATCATCTGATAAAGCAGGATTACCCACAGGTACCCGCCATTGAAATACATCTTCACAAAGCAATTCCTATTGGTGCGGGGCTGGGTGGCGGATCAGCAGATGCTGCATTTTTTATCCGTTTGCTGAACGATGCTTTTGAATTGGGAATTTCATGGGGAGAAATGCATCATTATGCCCGCCAACTGGGCAGCGACTGTTCTTTTTTTGTGAGCAACAAACCTGCTTTCACAGAGGAGAAAGGAGATAAATTTGAATCCATAAATTTAGATCTGAGCGGTTACTATATTGCTGTGATCTATCCCAATATTCATATTAATACCGCAAAAGCATACAACGATTTTGACAAGGCAGAAGGCAGAAGGCAAAAGGCAGATGGAAAACTAGAAGACTTGATTCAATTGCCGATTGAAAAATGGAAAAATACTATTCATAACGATTTTGAGGACTCCGTATTTCCACAACACCCCGAACTAAAAAAAATAAAAGAAAAACTCTACTCTTTTGGCGCAATTTATGCTTCCATGAGCGGAAGCGGCTCAGCTGTCTATGGGATTTTTAAGAAAGAACCTAAAGTGAAGAAAAATTTTGGGACATATCAAGTGTGGGAGGGAAGATTTACTTAGGCGCGCTCCTGAGCATAAACAAAGCAAGCACAGCAAAAAGTAAATTGGGGGTCCACACGGCAAGGAGGGGCGGAAGTCCGCCATTGGTTGCAAAGGTGGTTGATACCCGCATAAAAAGTATGTAGGCAAAGCTGATCGTGAGGCCTAAACCTATATGCCAGCCAATACCACCCCGCACCCTTCTGCTGGCTACTGACACCCCGATGAGCGTGAGCACAAAAGTGGCAAAGGGATAAGCAGTTCGTCCGTATTTTTCTACTTTG
>JAHEYK010000142.1 GCA_023251625.1 Bacteroidota bacterium | reverse complement strand
CCGGTTTTTGTATCCACTCTTTTAGAGTCGATCCATGATTCTGTCTGTAAAGCGGCTTTGAGATAAGGGCGTTCTTTTTGTTGTGAGAAAGCCAAAGAAGCAAGCTGGAGCATTATTGCCAGAACAAGAGCCTGTTGAAGGAATATTTTCATTTTCATAGGAGAATTTCAAAAGTATTTGTGCAAATGTAGTATCAAATGCCAAGACTGCTTATGTAAGAGCTTATTTTTTCTTTTTCATCCGGATCGAACCATTTGATGTCTTTATCTTTTCTGAACCAGGTCATTTGTCGTTTGGCGAAGTTGCGGGTGTTTTGCTTGATGAGTTCAACGGCAGACCCTAAATCCCTAAAGGGACTTTGATTATCTCCGGAAGAAACGGCCTTCAGGTGTGCGAATAACTCTTTATATCCTACGGTTTGAAGGGAGTTGAGGCGGATACCCCCCGCCCTGAAGGGAGCCAGAGCCTTCACTTCTTCAAGTAAACCTTCAGTCATCATACAATCTACTCGTTTATTAATTTTTTCATATAATTTTTCGCGATCTAAGTTCAATCCTATCTTGATTACATTGAAATTCCTTTTTTTCTTTTCTCCTTTCCTTAATTCGGAATATGTTTTTCCGGTTGCCATACACACTTCAATAGCACGAATCAGGCGGTGCGGATTTTTAATATCCACTTTCTTGTAATGCTCCGGATCCAGTTTCTTCAGTGTCTTTTGCAGGTATTCAATGCCTTCTCTCTTAAACATTTCCAATAGGTTGGCTCGTATTTCTTTATCTGCAACGGGAACTTCATCAAAGCCATTGCATACTGCATTTATGTATAATCCTGAACCGCCAGCCATCACAGCTGTATTTTTATTTTCAAATATTTTATCGAGAGCTTTCAATACATCCCGTTCAAACATGCCCACATTATATTCATCCTGCACAGAAAGAGAATTGATGAAATGATGTTT
This sequence comes from Bacteroidota bacterium, assembly GCA_023251625.1. GTDB lineage: Bacteria > Bacteroidota > Bacteroidia > Palsa-948 > Palsa-948 > Palsa-948. The sequence goes on along the minus strand of JAHEYK010000142.1, from coordinate 4,172 downwards.
TACGGATTTTAATTCCTGATTACTAGGCTTGGCGGTGCCAATGCTCATCTCCTTAAAGAACTGACGGGAATCAGAGGATATGATTTCTGTCCCTAATTTTTTTGCAATATCAATAGCGACAGCTGTTTTGCCAACTGCCGTGGGGCCGAGAATAATAATTAGGTGCTTACCCCCCGCCCTAAAGGGTGCCTGAGAGTATTTCACTTTAGTTTTATTCGCTTTATATTTTATAGAATCGCCTGCTTTGCTTTCCAGCAAATTGTATCTTTCCCCTTTAGGGGCAGGGGTTAATCCTCATCAAATTCAAAACCTTCGGAGCTTTCTCCATCTTCATCTTCGGCAGCGGGTTCGTCTGCGTCATCCCCGGGCTCTTTTTCACCCTCTTCACCAAGTTCTTCTACACCATCTTCATCCAGGGGGATAAAACCTTCAGCTTCTGCATCCAGGGGGTCTTTTTCAAGCACGAGAGGGGCATGTTCTTCTTTTTCAGGAGCTGTCTTTTTAGGTTCATCGTCTTCATCTTCAGGAATAGGGGGCGGCAGGTTGGTCGGTTTATATTGTTTTGGAGATGTTCCAACGCTCTTTATGCATTGAGGATAAGGCGCAGTATTGTTTTCGGGAACGATTTTTAGAAGCTCAATTAAAAACGTCCATTCTTTTTCCGGGTCGAAAACGTATACAAAACGCTGGTGAGGATTATCGATATGATCGGCAATGGTTTTTTTCTTTTTGTTTTCTTCAATCTTGCCTTTAGTTTTCTTTACTTTCTCCCCACTTGTATTCTCAACCGATATTTCATCTTCTTTTCTCCAGTAATCATCGCTCATGTAAAATGTAGCGGACTTTGAATTATCAAATCCTATTGACTGCTGAATGGCGGAATGCAGTTCTAAAAAGGATTGTGAGGACTTGATCTCAATATCCCTGTAGACATCTTCGTGATCTTCATAGGTGATTCGGAATCTGTAAACCATATTGTGAGATTATAATGCTAATATACAAATGATACTAATGATACGAATAGGCATACAAATAATGGTATTGTTAATTTATTATAGACGCATTAAAAACGACTTTGTGAAACTTCGTGTCTTAGTGCCTTTGTGGCAAAAAAATTTCAGCCACTAAGCCACAAAGGCTCAAAGAAACACAAAGAAATCTATATTTATTTAACAAGACCCAAATAATACGAATATATATTCATGGCATATTGGAAACAGCAGTAAAGCCCAATTCTTTGCCTTTTTCGAGCATATATTCGTATGCTTTTTCGTATTCGTTTGGAATAAGCCCATCCAGGATGGCTTCGCGTACTGTATCTTTGATGATCCCCACTTTTTTGCTGGGCGGAATACCGAATGTTTTCATTACAATTTCCCCGGTGATAGGTGGCTGCCAGTTGCGTATCTTATCTTTTTCTTCTATTTCTTTCAGCTTCACACGAACGATCTCGAAATTACGGATGTAACGTTTTACTTTCTCTGGATTTTTGGAAGTGATATCTGCATCACAGAGCATCATCAGGTCATCAATGTCATCGCCTGCTTCAAAAAGCAATCTACGCACGGCTGAATCCGAGACCTCATTTTTAGCAAGTACAATAGGGCGGAGGTGGAGCAGTACCAATTTCTGCACATACTTCATTTTTTCGTTCTGTGGAAGCTTCAGCTCTGCAAAGATCTTGGGCACCATACGAGAGCCTTTGTCCTCGTGGCCATGAAAGGTCCAGCCATGGCCTTGTTCAAAGCGTTTGGTCTGAGGTTTGGCAATGTCGTGTAATACAGCAGCCCAGCGGAGCCAAAGATTATCCGTATTTAGTGAAATATTATCCAATACTTCAAGTGTGTGATAAAAGTTATCCTTGTGGCCCTGACTACCTACGTAATCCACTCCCTGCAGAAGAACGAACTGAGGAAAGATGATGTGCAGCAGTTTGCTGTCGAACAATAGTTTAAAGCCAACTGAAGGTTTTGGTGAGAGAATAATTTTATTCAGTTCATCCGCAATCCTTTCTTTAGAAACAATTTTTATCCGCTCCTTATTTTTTGCGATGGCATCAAAAGATCTTTTCTCGATCTGAAAATTCAACTGCGATGCAAAACGGATGGCACGCATCATCCTCAAAGGATCATCTGAATATGTAATATCAGGATCAAGCGGAGTGCGGATGATCTTTGCTTCCAGGTCTTTAATTCCGTTGAAAGGATCGATCAGCTCTCCATAATTTTTGGGAGAAAGAGAAATTGCCATTGCATTGATGGTAAAATCCCTTCTGTTCTGATCATCTTCCAAGGTGCCGTCTTCCACCACCGGTTTGCGCGAACCCCGGTCGTACGATTCTTTACGGGCGCCTACGAATTCAATTTCAAGATCTTCGTACTTGATATTTGCCGTTCCAAAATTCTTATAGACGGTTACATGAACATCCTCTCCCAGTTTTTTTGCCACTCGTTCTGCTAATTCTATCCCGCTTCCCAGACATACAAAATCGATGTCTTTGCATGGGCGATTCAGTAAAATATCACGCACCCAGCCCCCTATGACAAATGCAGGCACACTCCTCTCTTCCGCACAGTCGGAAACGATCTTGAAAATGGGGTGAGTGAGTTTCTCTTTCATTCTCTTACTATCTTGAATTCGCCATTCTCTTTCAGCCTGATTATGGAAGAAGCCTGAGAATTGGAGTAATCATTTTGCCTCCAATTTACAACATAATCTATTCCTGAAATTATTTCATTAGATATCTCAGAAAAGTTTTTTGGAGCAGGCATTCCGCTCAGGTTTGCAGAAGTGGAAACAATGGGTCTTCCAAATTTATGGATCATGCGGTGACAAAACTCATTTGCTTCGCGTGTTACCAGCCGTACGCCAATGCTTCCGTCTTCGGCAACTACATTTTTTGCCAGCCCTCTCGCGCAATCATAAATGATCGTGAGTGGTTTTGCTTCGGGATCTTCTGCAGTGTTACTTGCGTCCATCAGATCCCAGGCGAGTTCCGGAACATTTTTTACGAAGCGGTTGAGCATTCCGGGGTCGGAGACGAGAACGATGAAGCTTTTACCCCCCGCCCTACCTCGCTCCGCCGAAGCGCTTCGCGAAGGCGAGAAGGGGGCCAAAGCCGGCTCTCCGCCCTGAAGGGAGCTGCTTGCTTCTTGTTTAAGTTTTTTTATTTCAGTATTTATTTTCTTCAGAACCTCTTCTATTTGCGATAAGACCTCTTGATTGGTAAAGCGAATAAACTTTATTCCTAAAGATTCCAAACGATTCTGCCTTTCTATATCATTTCGTTTTACTTCTTCCTCTGCATGAATACTGCCATCAATTTCTATTGCAAGATTTACTGCGTGTGCATAGAAATCCAAAACATACATAGAGGCAGGATGCTGTCTTCTGAATTTTACGCCAAGTTGACCTTGCCCTACATAATTCCAGAGCAGATCTTCAGCAGGTGTAGGTTTTCCTCTTAACTCTTTGGCTTTTTCAAAGATCAAAGGATGCGCTTTGTAAAACATATCGTAATCTTTCCCGACTGATATTTTTCCTTGCATTCCTCCCTTTAGGGCAGGGGTGGCCTTTATTCTTATCACCTTTTCCACCGCTTTTTCATTTGTTGCATCACAGCCAATCCCCCAGATGGTGTCGGTGGGATAGAGGATGGTTCCGCCTTCGCGTAAAACTTTCAGTACGTTATGTAATTCCTGTTCCATAGTGTTCGTCATTGCGAGCGCAGTCCCGCCTGCCGGTGGGGCAGGGAAACAGTCTCACAGAGAAGATTGCTTCGGTCGCTGACTCCCTCGCAATGACGTTTTGTTTTGTATTTCCTGTTCAGGCATTCAGAATATCTTTTATCTCAATAGTGTATGCGCACTTAAAATGTCCTTTTGGGCAGACTTTATGCCCATGCAGCCCGCAAGGACGGCAATCTAATTTTTCTTTTGTTTCAATTATTCTGGAATTGTCGGATAGCGGGCCAAAACCAAAAGCTGGAATTGTGGAGCAATAAATTGCTGTTACAGGGGCGTTCATGGCCGATGCGATGTGCATAGGTGCGGAGTCGTTCCCGTAATTCATTTTTGCTCCCTGCATCAGGGCGGCGGTTTCAAGGATGGATAACTTGCCGGCAAGATTGAGGACGTGGGACGAGGGTCGAGGGACACGGGATTTAATTTCTT
>JAHEYK010000057.1:7586-17938 GCA_023251625.1 Bacteroidota bacterium | reverse complement strand
CTGCTGTTGTGATGCTTGCGATGGTTGGATTTTGTGAAGCGGAAGAGAAACTATTGGGCCCCGTCCAAGCGTAGGTTGCTCCTCCAATCGTAGTTGCCGTTAAGCTTAAGGTGTATCCGGTACAAATAGGCGTGTTTGCTCCTGCAGTAGGTGTGGCAGGCGGAGGGCTGATCGTTACGCTCACTGTTCCTGCAGGGCCGGGACATCCAAGAACAGTTGCAATAACAGAATAGGTTCCGGCATCTGCGGTAGTAACACCTGCTAAAGTTGGATTTTGCGAAGCAGAAGAAAAGCTATTCGGCCCGCTCCATGAATAAGTAGCTCCTGCAATGGTACTTGCAGTAAGGCTTAATGTTGTTCCAATACACATCGGACTGTTACTTCCGGCAGTAGGAGCAACCGGTGTTCCATTTATAGTTACGGAAGTTGTTCCGGCAGAACCGGTACACCCGGCCACTGTTGCCGTTACAGAATAATTTCCTGAAGCCGCAGTAGTCACACCGGCTATTGTAGGATTTTGAGAAGCGGAAGCAAAACTATTTGGACCTGTCCATGCATACGTTGCCCCGGCAATGGTGCTTGCTGTTAATGATAAAGTATTTCCTGCGCAGACAGGCGAATTGCTTCCTGCGGTTGGAGCTACAGGAATTGCATTCACTGTCACAGAAGTTGTTCCTGCAGGTCCCGTACATCCGCTAACTGTAGCAGTTACAGAATAAGTTCCTGAAGCTGCGGTAGTAGCCCCGGCTATCGTAGGATTTTGGGTAGCGGAAGCAAAACTATTTGGTCCTGTCCAGGCATAAGTGGCTCCTGCAATTGTACTTGCGGTCAAACTTAAAGTTGTTCCTGCACAAATAGCAGAATTACTGGATGCGGTAGGTGCAGCGGGAGTTTGGTTGATCGTTACAGAAGTTGTTCCGGCAGCACCTGTACATCCGCTTTTCGTGGCAGTGACAGAATAAGTTCCGGTATAAGCAGTGGTTACCCCTGCAATGGTAGGATTTTGTGAAGCGGAAGCAAAACTATTTGGCCCTGTCCAGGAATAAGTTGCGCCTACAACGGTACTTGCACTCAGGCTTAAGGTGGATCCTGAACAAACAGGGGAATTACTCGATGCAACAGGAGCCGAAGGGATTGGATTTACTGTAACCGAAGTGGTTCCGGCTGGTCCGGGACATCCTGCAACGGTTGCAGTCACAGAATAATTTCCTGAAGCAGCAGTGGTTGCTCCGGCAATGGTAGGATTTTGTGAAGCAGAAGCAAAACTATTTGGACCGGCCCATGCATAGGTTGCCCCGGCAATGGTACTTGCTGTCAAACTTAAAGTAGAACCCGCGCAGATTGCAGAGTTGCTGCCTCCTGTTGGAGCAATGGGAGTCTGATTGATTGTTACCGCAGTAGTTCCTGCAGCACCTGTACATCCTGCCACAGTAGCTGTTACAGAATAAGTTCCTGAAGCCGCGGTGGTAACACCGGCGATCGTAGGATTTTGTGAGGCGGAAGCAAAACTATTCGGGCCGGTCCACGCATATGTTGCCCCGGCAATCGTACTGGCATTAAGTGATAAAGTATTTCCGGAGCAGACAGGGGTATTGCTGGATGCGGTTGGTGCAACAGGAATTCCATTTACTGTAACCGAAGTGGTTCCGGCAGTTCCGGTACATCCTACTACCGTTGCAGTCACAGAATAAGTTCCGGAAGCTGCCGTAGTAGCACCAGCGATCGTAGGATTTTGAGAAGCGGAAGCAAAACTATTAGGACCTGTCCATGCATAAGTTGCCCCGGCAATGGTACTTGCTGTCAAACTTAAAGTAGAACCCGCGCAGATTGCAGAGTTGCTGCCTGCAGTAGGAGCAACTGGAGTCTGATTGATGGTTACCGAAGTAGTTCCCGCAGCACCTGTACATCCTGTAACAGTAGCGGTTACGGAATAAGTTCCCGAAGCTGCAGTCGTAACACCGGCTATGGTGGGATTTTGCGAAGCGGAAGCAAAACTATTTGGCCCTGTCCAGGCGTAAGTAGCTCCCGCAATGGTAGATGCCGTAAGTGATAAAGTGTTTCCCGAACATACAGGCGTATTGCTACCTCCGGTTGGAGCAATGGGTGTCTGATTAATTGTGACAGAAGTGGTTCCAGCCGGTCCGGGACATCCGCTAACAGTAGCAGTGACAGAATAATTTCCTGAAGCTGCCGTAGTAACCCCGGCTATAGTAGGATTTTGTGAAGCGGAAGCAAAACTGTTCGGCCCTGTCCATGCATACGTTGCTCCTGCAATGGTAGTTGCTGTAAGAGATAAAGTATTTCCTGAACATACAGGTGTATTGCTGCCTCCGGTGGGAGCAGCAGGAGTTTGATTAATTGTGACAGAAGTGGTTCCTGCAGCTCCGGTACATCCTGCAACGGTAGCAGTCACAGAATAATTTCCTGAAGCGGCTGTAGTAACCCCTGCGATGGTAGGATTTTGCGAAGCGGAAGCAAAACTATTCGGGCCCGTCCATGCGTAAGTTGCCCCTGCAATGGTACTAGCAGTAAGCGATAGGGTATTTCCTGAACATACGGGTGTGTTGCTGCTTCCAGTAGGAGCGGCAGGTATTGAATTGACGGTAACACTTGTAGTTGCATTTGCACTTGTACATCCAAGAACCGTGGCGGTTAAAGAATAAGTTCCGCTTGCAGCGGTTGTAGCACCGGCTATCGTAGGATTTTGTGAAGCAGAAGCAAAACTATTTGGGCCTGTCCATGCATAGGTAGCTCCCGCAATAGTATTTGAAGTTAAACTGAGTGTTGAACCGGAACAAATCGGGCTGTTACTGCTTGGTGTCGGAGCAGCGGGAACGGGGTTGATAGTTACTGAGGTGGTTCCTGCAGCTCCCGTACAACCGGATGTTGTAGCTGTTACAGAATAATTTCCGCTGGCAGCAGTTGTTACTGCTGCTATTGTCGGGTTTTGCGTAGCACTCGCAAAACTATTCGGCCCTGTCCATGCGTATGTTGTCCCCGTACTTGATGCCGTGAGCGATAATGTTTGTCCTGCGCACACAGGCGTGTTGCTCCCAGCCGCAGGTGCTGCAGGGGTTTGGTTGATCGTAACGCTCGTTGTTGCTGCCGTACTTGTACATCCGGATTTTGTTGAAGTGATGGAATAGGTGCCCGAAGCTGCAGTTGTTACCCCTGCAATGGTAGTGTTTTGTGTCGCAGCTGAAAAGCTGTTCGGGCCTGACCAAGAGTAGGTTGCACCGGCCACGGGAGTTGCATTCAAACTCAGGGTGTTTCCGGAGCAGACAGGCGTATTGCTGCTGGGAACGGGAGCGGCCGGAGTCGCTGTGATGGTAATTGAAACCGTACCTACAGCACCTTGACAAGCGCCAACGGTGGCAGATACAGAATAAGTTCCTGTAGCAGCAGTTGTTACAGCAGCGATCGTAGGATTTTGCAGTAAAGAAGAAAAACCATTCGGGCCTGTCCATGAGTAACCGGTAGCACCTACTATAGTACTGGCAGTTAAACTTAATGTTGTTCCGGAGCAAACAGGCGAACCATTGGCTTGCCCTGCTGTAGGTGCGGGAGGAACGAAAGGAGGGCAGACAACTGTAAACACTTGATAATCCCGCACCATTTCACTAAGCAAATTGCCGCCACGGTATTCTGCACATTTCACCCCAAAAACAAATTTGCCGATTGTATTTGCAACACCGGTTACAAGGCCGGTGGCAGCATTTATGGTAAGTGCAGGGCCTCCGGAGTTGAACGGACTGGTTGCTGAATAACCGGCCGCCCATGGCACAGGGGTAAATACAGCAACGTTATTCGTGTAAGAGGGAGCAATATTTTCGTAGGGTGTATAAAATGAATAGACCAACACGTCCCCATCAGGATCTGTTGCCAGATGATCCAGCGTATCCTGACTGGACTGGCAGATAAGTAAAGGCGGCCGCTGGTTGAATGCAGGACTGCTGTTTGTAAGGAACGTGTTATCGTATATAGATACCATGTCAATATCATATACCTCACTTGAAGGAGAAGCTGCGTCATATTTTGCAGTAACAAAAATCTGGATCGTGGCACCTATCAATCCTGTTGCTGTCGCAAAAGCCGGCAATAGGATATCGTCAGAAATAGATCCGTTAGTCGGGAAGGTTACTTTGGCTCCGCCATTTAGAGAATAACTTACTGTGATGTTATCGGTGGCTTGTTTTGCTCCTGTTTCAGTAAGATTAACACTCAGGTTAACACCCGATGCATACGCAGCAATGTTAATGACGCTCGATGCCCATGTTGCAGATGCGTTGGAAGTAAGCTTTACGTTGTCAAAGCGGTATATCTCCGTATTGGGTGACGCTGCGTCATACTGTACATTGACAAATACCTGAACTGTATTTCCAGGGCTTCCTCCTACAAGGCCTGTTGCAGCTGCAAAGGCAGGAAAAGCAACATCATCAAAGGTTTGGCCGCTTGTCGGAAATATGACAGGTGCACCTCCATTTAGAGAATAAGATACAGTGATCACATCACCGGCTTGCTTACTGCCTGCTTCAGTAAGGTCTACCCGAAGATCAAAGGGCGATATGCAAGAAGAAACGTCAATTAGTTGTGAGGTCCATGTAACGGAACCACCGTTCGCACCGGTAATTTCAAACAGAGAACCCTGTACGGATGCGGAAAAAGTAGGAGTTGCTCCCATGGTTCTTGTCCAGGCGGTAGCTCCTGCATCTGTAGTAGTGCCATTAACAAGGCCGGTAAAATCTTCAAGCCAAGGATTAGCGGCATTGGCTCCTTGAAATTCAAATTGACCTGAAGCATTTACTTGTGCCGAAGTAGCGGGTGTGCAACTAAGTGTTCTTGTCCATGCAGTGGCACCGGCATCGCTTGTGGTTCCACTTGCAAGCGTAAAATCTTCTGCCCATATACTTTGATAGCATGGTATGAATGCATAAAACCCTTCGCCATAGGTATCAGAGGCAGGAACAGCAGCCAGATTGTTAATGCCAAGATTTCGGTTTCCAATGAGGTCGTATAGATGATATCCGCCGGGGGATGGAGGCAAGTTAACTGTTCCTGTATATACATACTCTTCCACCTGAGGGGCCGGAACAGGTGCTGTTGCACAAGCAGGAAGAGAAAGCGGCACATCAGTAGGTCCACTATGTGTTACCACAAAACTGGTAAAGGCCGAGCCATCTGCCAGTCTGACCTGAACTGTTTCTGTAGGATTAACGGCAGCCTTTGTTTTATCGCGATAAAGTTTAAGGGTGACATTATAATTATTCGCACCGGCATACACATACGTTAATGCACCGCCAAGAATATGCGTACAGTATCCTGTAACAGGCAAGAAGAGTAAAAAAAGAGAAACAGAAAAAAAACTTTTGTAAAGTTTACGCATGCAGTTGTATGAAGAAGTTTGTTTAGCGTACAGTATTTTTTAACGCAATAAATGTGTAAAGGTTACAACCATTTATTACACTTTTTTACATCAAATAACGGTGACTAAAGTAGTGTTTTTTGCTGTAATAACACCAAAACTTTTGAGGTCTAAATGATGGTTTTTTGCCAGGGTAATGAACTTATTTTCATAGCGAGGGTCAACGGCAACCAGCAAGCCCCCGCTGGTTTGAGGGTCGCAAAGTGTGAGGAGGGAATCAGGGCCGATTCCGACCACTTTTGACTCGTAACTTTTCCAGTTCCGGAAGGTAATATCGGGATAGATCATTTTAGACACATAGTTTGGAATAGAGGGAAGCAAGGGGATCTTTGAATACTCAATGGTGGCAGAGAGCCCACTGCCTTCGCACATTTCTATAAGATGCCCCAGTAATCCGAACCCGGTTACATCTGTCATCGCTTTTACGCAATCCAGTTTTCCATACTCGTATCCGAGGACATTCAGCCGGGTCATCATTTTTACGGCCTGCTCAAAATCTTCTTTCGGAGCCAGCCCCCGCTTGTGTGCGGTGGTGATCATGCCGACTCCAAGTGGTTTTGTTAGAAATAATTTACATCCTTCTGTAGCGGTAGAATTTCTTTTGATATTCTTTATGTCCACTTCCCCGGTAACGGCTAAGCCAAAGATCGGTTCTGTACTATCGATACTGTGTCCTCCTGCAAGAGGAATTCCGGCTTCTTTGCAAACTGCCCGGGCGCCATCTAAAACTTTTTGGGCGAGCTCGGCAGGAAGTTTTTCAACCGGCCAACCCAATATTGCCACTGCCATCAAAGGTTTCCCACCCATGGCATACACATCACTTATCGAATTGGCTGCTGCAATCCGGCCAAAATCAAACGCATCATCCACGATGGGCATAAAAAAATCTGTGGTAGAGATAATTGCGCGTCCATTTCCGATATCATAAACTGCCGCATCGTCTTTGGTGTCATATCCAACGAGAAGCGATGTATTTTTTTCTGCCTTTAGTGTTGGGGCAAGGATTTTCTCCAGCACCGCAGGAGCGATCTTGCATCCGCACCCCGCACCGTGAGAAAATTGTGTGAGCTTAACTTCTTCAGGCATGATTATTTTTATTTGCAAATTCAATTAATTTATTTGCATTTGCCGTTGCATCGTCTGTTTCGCATTCGATCCTGAAAATATTTTTAACGACCCTTACTTCGTGGTTGTAATTATACGATTTATCATAGTAGGCCAGTGACAGATCAGCCACTTTGTGCAGATCTCCCTTCTCTAATTCCTCCAAAGCATCTTTTACATGCTGAGGCCCCAGCCGCTGCTGAATTTTCAAGATACAATTTTTTAATTCTTCTTTTGAGAACTTCCCATAATCTGCCACGAGGCGTTCAATGCGTAATTTTTTCGGAACATTCACACGAAAGATCGGTGCACGTTTCATCTTTTCCCATAAAGCAACAGGGATTTGTGTGCGCCCTATGTTTCTTGATTCATCCTCCAACCAAATACGTTTTGAAAGATCCAATTTGCATAAAGCGGATGAAAGCTCATTTTCAAAATGCTCATACGTTGGCTGTGGTTTTTCTCCTAACGCGCCAAAGGCTGATCCTTTATGATGAGCAATAGCCTCCAGGTCGATCACTTGTTCTCCCTGTTCTGCAATTTTTTTCAGGATCGCAGTTTTTCCACTGCCGGTTTCTCCTCCAAGGATCAGGATAATGGCCTGTTTGCTGAAACTCTCCAAAACAAAATTCCGGTAAGCTTTGTATCCTTTAATGAGCGTGTGTGTTTTATATTCATGTTCATTGAGAAGGCGCGAAAATTTTTCGCTGCGCATTCCTCCGCGCCAGCAATGTACCAGAACATTTTTCGATGGGGCAATTTTTTCAACTTGCGCAATGAATGATCCTATTTTGGGAGTTGCAAGTTCGTACCCGATCTTAATGGCTTCTTCTCTGCTGATCTGTACATACGCTGTTCCTACTTGTGCACGTTCTTCATTGCTAAACAACGGTACATTGTGAGCTCCCGGAATATGCCCCTGTTCAAACTCTCCGGGAGAACGCACATCGATCACCGGAATCTTTTCCGACAGTTTCAGGAATTCATCTATGAGGATCGGGGAATTCATTTTTTATCCGACCCAGCCTCCGCTTAAGAACCGGTAGTATAAAAACAGGAGCAGAAAAATGTTCCCCACCAAACAGCCGATAAAAGAAATCGTCCGCACGGCCTTGTTTTCATGATGGAACAATGTAAAAAGAAGTAAATAAACCGTTAATGCTTCGTATTTTAATAGCGTCTGAATATGGACAAAGCTTTTGAACAGGAACCAGTAAAGCGTGACTGCAAAAAAGCAAATGAGCAGTTGTTTGGATGTGAGATGGATCTTTTGAAGAAAAAAATAAGAGGCTACGAGGAAGAAAGGTGTAGCAAACACAAATCTGTTAAGACTGAATAGCCATCCTCCCCTGAAAAATAAAACAAACATTGCTATTCCGCCAAGATAAAGTATGGAGAAGACAAGAACTTTTGAATCGGAAATAATATTTTTATTTATTTTTTTTATAAGGAGCATAACTGCGGCAATCGAGGCGATCACTCCGATGAGAAGAGCAGTTCCGTCCAGGCGAACAATAGTTCCTCCTGCCCACGAGTTCAGGGGCAGTTCCGGTAGTCGGAAATAATTTCCCCAACCGGCTTGGGCTTTAAAAAATGAGAACCAGTCGTTGGTGTAGTGATGTTGTATCAGTACAGTAATAAATAACCCGAATGCGATAGCAAAAGAATATAGCAAGCTGTTGAGTAGGATCTTTTTATGGTCTGTGCCGGTGAGGAATTCCGTCAGAACAACAGCCGGGATAAAAATATAAGCAACCGGCCTGGCTAAGCTGCAGAGCAGAAGGCCTGCTATTACCGCCAGGTTGTTTTTTTTATGTAAACCTATGAGAAGGATAACGGCTGATAAAAAAAAGACCGCTTCGCTGTAAGGTAAAAACATAAATAGGAGGCTGGGGCATGAAAGTGCAAGAAAAAAATAGCGTTTGTCTGTGATATTCAGGACAGCAAAAAGCAAGGATACTCCGCCCATGTAGATCAACCCGTTTAAAAATGCCATGGCAGCAGGCCCGATATGCAATAAGCCCCAGAAAAAGGGGAACAACGGAAAAAAGGCAACCCTGAATCCCTCGTAGCCGTTCTCTTTGATAAAAAAATAATGTGCTGCGTCCCAGTTGAGAAACGATGTTTCGGAGAGTAGGTTCAGGTGCTGAGTGAAATGGAGGAGCAGAAAGAACGCACAGAATAATACAGCATAAAACAATATGCTTAAAGAAATATTTTTTATAAAAATATCTGATCTCAATTTTTATCAGTGAATGACAAACTTTCCCTCCGCAATAATTTCCCGGGAGGTCACGATCCTGAAAAAATACACTCCGTTCTCCAGGTTTTTCCTGCTGATCTCTGATTGCCTGTTTTTGATCTCTGACCGTTGCACCTCTCTGCCAAGTACATCATATATTCTCAGGTCAGCGGATTTAATATTTAGCCCCCGCCAATTCTCAATAACAAGCGCAGCTGATTCTGAGAACGGATTAGGATATATGCGTACATTTTGTTTTGTTCCGTATTCCTGTACCGCAAGAGGCGAAAGGGTTGTGTCGTTGAATTGTATTACATCAAGCTTGTAATTCATTACAATGGAATCTGATTTTAGTTTTACGAAATAAACATCCTGAAGGCCTTGTCCGTATGAATAAGTGGAACCCACAAACGCCACTTCGTTGGTGGGGGTAATCACAACTGCGTATCCTTCTTCATCCAATGCTCCTCCAAAAACGGGTCCGCTCTCCCACCATCCTCCGGAATTCAAGCGTTGCATGTGTAATCCAAATCCTCCTGAGCCTGAGGCATTGCTGATTCCGCAGGTAATAAAGCCTCCATTACTTCTAACCTTAACGGCCCTGCCTATGTCTGTACTGTTTGATGCATCGCAATGGATCCATTCTAATGTTTGATCGGATCTTATTTTCATAATCAGCTCCTCCTGGTTATTGAATGAACTGCTGTCAGTCTCGCCCATGATCACAGTTCCTCCGTCCGGTGTCTTTTCTATGCAATAACCTGCATCGTTGAAAGTACTCCCAAAAGTTTTTGTTGTAATACCTGCACCTTGTTTGTTGATCGTGCCCCATAAAATATCATCCCCCCCTGATCCAGCCCCGTTGGTCTTACCTGTAAAACAATAGGTAGAATCATTGTATACAATAATAGAATAAGCAACGTCCGTGCTGTCGCTGCCAATAGCTCTTGTCCACAAGGTGTCGCCATTTTTAGTTGTCTTAACAATAAAAGCATCGGCATTTCCATTTCCGAAGCTGTATGTTTCACCGCATAAGACAAAGCCGCTGTCCGGAGTTTGTTGGATGCAATAACCAAAATCCCAATTACTTCCGCCATATGTTTTTTCCCAAAGAGTATTGCCTACAGAATCGGTTTTTACAAGATATATATCATATCCCCCATTGCCTGCACTATTGGTATAGCCTGCGACTGCATATCCTTTATCAAAAGTTTGTTTGACCGAATATCCCCATTCGACACCGATACCTCCAATTGCTTTTGACCATTGGAAGATGCCGTTCGAGTCAACTTTCAGGAGGTAGATCGCTGTATTGCCTGAGCCAAATGAACCGGTTGTGCCTGCAATGATAAAACCACCATCGGCAGTATATTCAATATCTCTTCCCACATCCATTCCTTTGCCACCGTATGAACGCACAAGAGCGGTGTCAAGCAACGGGTTTGCAAATGCGCAGGAATAAAAAAACAGCATACCAGCGCAGCAAATTATTTTACAGCCGGCAGATATTTTTTCACCTGAATTCATCTCTCAAAGATAGCCTTATTGGATAAACAAAAGTTTACGGTATATTTTTTTATTTCC
>JAHEYK010000057.1:0-7486 GCA_023251625.1 Bacteroidota bacterium | reverse complement strand
CTTACATACTGCAATGGTGTTGCACGAATCATTATCGGTGCCACCATAGGATTTTGTCCACAAGGTGTCTCCTGAAGAATTTGTTTTTACGAGATAAAAATCTTTGTCACCCTTATTTGTTACTATAGTGCCTGCAAAAATGTATCCATTGTCTGGGGTTTGATGCACTTCTTTCGCCAGATTTGACTGGGTCCCTCCGTATGTTTTTGCCCATAACGTATCTCCATTCTTGTCTGTCTTTACCAGATACGACCTGTTGTTATTTCCATAACTGAATGTTTCTCCTGCCAAAATAAATCCCCCATCGTTTGTTTCCTCCACCCAATAGGCAAAATCCCAACTGCTTCCTCCAAAGGTCTTTTGCCATTGAAGATTTCCGATAGAGTCTGCTTTTACAAGATAGCCATCATAACCCCCGGGTCCATAACTATTCGTAAACCCACAAATAATAAATCCGGAATCATTAGTTTGTATTACAGAATAACAATTGTCAATACCGGTTCCGCCAAATGTATTTTGCCATTGAAATTTTCCTGCACTGTCAATTTTTAACAGATAGATATCAGAATTCCCCATTCCATAGCTGCTGGTGGTTGCGCAGACAATATATCCTTTGTCAAAAGTTTGTGCAATACCTGTTCCCCGGTCGTAACCGGTTCCTCCATAAACGACCATCCATGTGCCGGGCTGGGAAAACAGTTCAAACGGTAAAAATGTGAGTGTGATGATGATTATGCAAAAAGCAATGAGAGAAAATTCATTACTTTCGGAAAACTTTGATGTTGACTTCATCTACTCAAAGATAACCAATTTCATAATTCGTTTTATATGATCCACAAAGAAGGGACCCCCACTATTATACTTTCGCTCATATTCATTGTAATTTTAAACGCTGCCATTCATTTTCTCGGAGGAAATGAAATTATTGAATGGCTCGGCTATTTAATATCTGCTTTTCTGATAGTTACGGTTTTGCAATTCTTCCGGAATCCATCCAGAAATATTCTGGTGAACGACAAGCATGTTCTTTCTCCCTGCGATGGAAAGGTGGTGGTGATAGAAGAAGTGATGGAAGATGAATATTTCCACGACAAACGTTTACAGGTCTCTATTTTTATGTCCCCCATCAATGTGCATGTGAACCGTTATCCAATGAGCGGTAAAGTGGCTTATTACAAATATCATCCCGGCAAATACTTGGTGGCATGGCATCCAAAATCCTCCACCGAAAATGAACGCACCACTGTTGTAATTACTCCCCTCTCCTCTGACGGTCGAGCGCGAAACGAAGGCCGGGAGCATGGCTCGGGGGTTGGGGGTGAGGTGTTGTTCAGGCAAATTGCCGGCGCCCTTGCCCGCAGAATAGTTTTCTATGGAAAAGAAAGCGAAACAGTAAAGCAGGGCGATCAGTGCGGGTTTATCAAATTCGGATCGCGTGTAGATGTATTTCTCCCCGTTGGCACAAAGCTGAGCGTGAAGCTGAACGATGTGGTGACAGGCGGGATCAGTGTGATCGCAGAAGTTTGACCCACATTATCCCGATAAAATACTGTTCAATTCGAGCAAATGTGCCAAATTAGTCCGGCATAAGAGATTCTTTAACTATTTTTAACACTAAAATACATGGGTTATTTCCTATCTTCGGAATAGAAACAAGCAACATAAACCAATTAATATAAAACACATGAAAAAATTATTTTTAGCATTCGCGCTCATCGGAATTGTGGGTGCAGTGTCAGTTAACACAGTTTCTGCCATGACCCATGCAAAAGTGATCGTTGGTGGAGGAGAAGAGTGCAAGCACAAAAAAGGAGAAAAATGTTCAAAAGAAAAAGGCTGTTGCAAGTCTGGCACTGCCTCTACAGATGCTAAATGCTCTTCAGCAAGCGGAGAAAAAAAATGCTGCCATGCAAAAGATGCTAAAACAACTTCTTCTACCGAAAATTCTGATACCAAGAAAACAGAAACAGTGAAGTAAGGATTAACCTCTTATTGAGAAAGACCCGTTTGGAAACAAGCGGGTCTTTTTTTTGTACGTCATTGCGAGGAATCCCGCTTTGGGGATGACGAAGCAATCTCCCTGAAAATATTTCTGTGAGATTGCTTCGCCCTGATCGGAGCATCAGGTCTCGCAATGACGTTTTCATTTTGGTAAATACTGCGACAACTTCAGATACTGCGCAACACCGTTCAGAATGAACGACCAAATGATGAGCGAAACGATCAGTAGCAAAATATTTCTGCCTTTCTTCCTGTAAAAGCGGTGTATCACAATAGATCCGATGGGAATGGAAATGATCGAGGGTGTGGTGATCACCAGCCCTATTACCCCGAATTTTATTTTTGTGCGTATCACAAATTTTTTGATCCAGGTAAATTTTTTCACGGGCTTGTCATCCGTTCCTAAAGGTTTTTTGAATTTATTCTTCAGTTTTTTCCAGCTATAGGCGATTGCTTCTCCCACTAATGAAAAAACAAGGATGCCGGCGATTCCACCTGTTGTGGTGATGAGAAATGAATCTTTGAAGTTGAATCCGTAACGTTCCGCTTCAAAAGGCGCGATCAGGAATTTTACACTCGCAATAAGGCCTACTTCAAGTATTTCGAGAAGATGAATTACATCGTCATTCATACATCACAGTTTGTTGCCGAAGGCAAGGTCGCCCGCATCCCCTAACCCGGGAACAATATACGCCTGTGAGGTCAGCTCTTCGTCAATGGCACAAACCCACATGGTTACGTTGTTCGGTAAATGTTTTTTTACATACTCAACACCATCGGCGCTTGCAAGTAATGAAGCAATGTGGATGTTTTTTGGAACCCCGTTCCGTTTGAGCGCTTTGAACACCAGTTCGATAGAATGGCCCGAAGCAAGCATAGGATCGCAAAGGATCAGTGTTTTGCCATTCAGGTCGGGGCAAGCCATGTATTCAACCTGCACTTCAAAACTTCCGTCAGGATGATGTTTGCGGTATGCTGATATGAATGCATTTTCAGCTTTGTCAAAATAATTATGCATACCCTGATGAAACGGTAATCCGGCGCGTAATATCGTTGCGATCACAGGTTGTTCTTTCAGAACAGACATTTCAGCAATGCCCAGCGGAGTGGTCACTTCTTTTTTTATCCAGTCTAATTTTTTGCTGATCTCATACGCGCATATCTCACCGGCCCGTTCCAGGTTTCTGCGGAAACGCATGCTGTCTTTCTGTATCTCCTCATCGCGCAGCTCAGCGATGAACTGATTGAGTATTGAATTTGCTTTTCCTAATTCGTGTATCATAATTTTTCTTTGACTGTTCTTTGCCTATTGTGTACTGCTACTGCTTACTTGCTGTTTAGTTTCCTTTCAGCCAGCGTACAAGTTTCGGCAGATTATTTTTCCTTACCTGTAAATATACATATTCCTCCGAGCCAAATCCCTTATAAAATCTGGCAAGTCCCGGCAAGTTAGAGCCTTCAAAATCAAGGATCGTTTTCTCATTGGCATGTTCACGAAGGAAGGTATCGATGAGGAAGAACATAGCGCCTGTTCTTTTTGCCTCCTGATCTGTAGCTGAGAAAAGAAATATTGCCCGGTTGTTCTTGATCACCCATACAACTCCTGCACATAATTTACCTTCTGAAAAGGCACCCCATACTTCTGCATATCCTTTCTCAATGCAGGTAGTTATAAGGTTCAGGAGTACTTTATAGTTTTTGTCTGAGAGATTATTTATTTTTTTTCCAATGTTTTTTCGGAAGATGCGGATCAGGTCAGAAGATGGAATGCCTTTTTGTAATTTAAGGTCGTGTTTTGTAGCTTTCTTTATATTTCTTTTAATGTCTTCAGAGAATTTCTTGTATAGGGATTCGTAAGAGGGAGTCAGAGAAAGTTCAATATTCGTATTATTCTTTGTTTTGAATCCTGAAAGTTCAAACGTGTTCCGAGAATTGAGATTTACTTCAATGAATTTATATTGAGGAGGAATTGCATTCAGAAATTCCTCCACATTCTCTTTCGTTAATTTCTCAGTTGAAAAAACTCCAAGTTGCTGTGCAAAATAGGGTGGGTATAAATAGTCAACTCCGTATTTTTTATTTCCTGTGAGAGGCATTATAGAGCTGTAATCATCCTCTATTAGCGCGCACCAGTTCGGAGAAACAATATCCAGATACCAGGAGTAGGCGTAAATGAGATTATTTGTAGAATGGTCAATGCAATTGTCCCATTTCTTCTTATCGATCTCTTTATGTTTTAAATACTGGATCATGCAGCCCCTCTCTTATCTCCCCGAAGGGGAGAAGATTTAGTGCCAAGAAACTCCTTCCCTTCGGGAAGGTTGGGATGGGCTTCTTTAATCATTTCTTCATAAACATTCTTCCATCCTTTCCAACCCCTCCAGTCGCTCAGTGTTTCGTTATGCCAGATGGTGATGAGTTCTCCATGCACATTTTTTATTTCTCCTATAATTTGTTTTACTTTCTCAATGGCTTGTTCAGGGGACAATTTCAGGTAGCTATTCAGTGTCCCATCCATGATGGCAAAAGGATGGATGGTGAGGTTTGTTTCTTCCTCTTTTATAAGGTCATACCATTTATAAGGTGTGCATATCCCTGCCCTGAAACCAATTTCATCGGCAAACCCCATGGTGTAGTCATCCGTAATTCCTGCTGCGATGAGATTTCTATAGGTCTGCGGGAATTTCAGCATCAAAAAATGCTGACGGCTTTTGGCTGCTTGTCCCCCTCTGGAGGGGGAAGGGGGAGGGGTAATTTCCCTCAACCTGTCTTTCTCAACCTTAACCTTCTCCGGATTCAGATTGGATGCAAACGAAGGGTGAATCCCTGTCTCTGCTTTTCCTGAAATATTTTTTATCAATGCTAGCATCAAGACATTTGTATGCGGTAGATTTTTATCGTTCGGGGCCCAGTCACCCAGTAAAAAGAAATAAATTGGTTTCAGATTGTATTTTTTATGGATCTCAAATTGAAAATCATAGGTATCGTAGGGATCATTTTCTTTTCCGGATAAAACATTTTTTCTTTTTAAAATATCTGCCATGTCGCCATTGAGCATCGACTTTACATAGCCTCCTATTGTCCGGATATTATTTTTTCCAAGATACGCATAGGCATTATCAATGTCTATGGTAGGGGTATGGCTGTATTTATTTTCGGGAAAGGCAAGATCAGGAAATCGAATGGAAAGTTTCTCCCGAATTTCTTTCGCCCACATATTCACGACTGGCTTATCCAGAAAATTATTTTTGTAAGCGTATGACTGCTTTGCTGAGAACCTACCATACTTGTCAGCTTCAAAGGGAAGATATTCTTCGTAGCGTGTGGAGAGAAAGAAAGTCAAAGCAAATACATCTGCCTCACCCCCGGCCCCTCTCCTCGGGGAGAGGGGAGGAGTATTAATGCCTTCTTCAAAAAGCATTTTTTCGGATTCGTAATGTATTTCATCAGCAAGAGATTGCTTGGTGTAGGAAATTTTAGCGGCATGATGTTGTTTGAATTTTTCAGGATCACTTGTGATTTCAAAATCAATCCCTAAAACAGAATTAAAAATAACATTGAACGTGTACTTAACACGATTAGTAATCTTGTGTGTGTAGATAAGGAGCATTGTATGCGGAACGATCAACCTTTTGAAAAATTTTTGACAAGTTCCTGGCAAATGAATTCGGAGGCATGCCCGTCACCGAAAACAGGAGGAAATGACAAGTTCTTCTTATTACGGAATTGTACAAATGCGTTCATGATCTTTTGTCCGTCTACATCGGTGAGGATAGCCGTTCCGCTTTCAACCAATTCCAGCCATTCTGTTTCCGGACGAAGGATGATGCAGGGTTTTTTGAAGAAGAATGCTTCTTTTTGTACTCCGCCCGAATCCGTGCATATAAGCATCGAATTTTTTTCCAGTACGATCATTTCAAGGAACGATGCAGGAGGCATCATCACGAAATTGGGATTGGAGCGCATGGCATCATACACTTCTTTTTTTAGGTTGCTTTGCAGCGCTTTGGAAGTACGCGGGTGAAGAGGCAGCACGATCTTTAATTTATTTTCCTGAGAAATTTTATTCAAGCTCAGGAAGATTGATGCAAAACGTTCAGGATCATCCGTATTATTATCGCGGTGAATAGTGGCCAGAATATAATTTCCTGCAGTCAGGTCGTATTGTTTCAGAATATCTGATTTTTTTTCTGCAATCTGTGAAAAATAAAGTGCGTTATCATACATCACATCTCCGCAGTGATAGATCCTGGGGTTATCGGCTGTGTAAGGGGTCTTATTGAATTCAGGAAATCCTTCGCGAACCAGGTTGATATAACCGTTCTTTGTTGGAGAAAAGAGCAGGGTAGAGCAATGGTCGCACACAATACGGTTGATCTCCTCGGGCATGCTTTTGTTAAATGAGCGCAGCCCGGCTTCAATATGCACAATGGGGATATGTATTTTTGCTGCCGCAACAGCTCCTGCCAGGGTAGAGTTCGTATCTCCGTACAGCACTACACAATCCGGTTTTTCTTTGAGTAAAAGGTCTTCAATGCCCGAGATCATAGTAGCTGTTTGTTTGCCATGCGAACCGGAACCAACGTTCAGGTTATAATCTTCTTTCGGAATTTCCATTTCCTCAAAAAATACCCGCGACATATTATCATCATAATGCTGCCCGGTATGCACGATCACTTCCTGGATCTTATCCGAAAACTTATTGCGTATGGCACGGCTCAGCGCAGCAGCTTTTATGAACTGCGGGCGTGCTCCTATTATGGTGAGTATCTTGATCATAAGCGATTACGAATATACGAAAGACAGAAACTCCATCTGCCATTTGCCTTCTTCCGTTTTACCTGTTCCTACATCATGCCCTCATCGGCAAAACTGAAATACCCTGTATCTGAGATAATAAGGTGATCCAGGATCGGGATCTCTAAAAGGGTTCCGGCCTCTTTTATTTTTTTTGTGAGAGAAATATCCTGGTCGCTGGGCCTCAAGTTTCCGGACGGATGGTTGTGGCACAGTACAATGGAACTTGCCAGATTAGACACTGCGATCTTGAAAATGATCTTGGGATCTACTACGGTCCCGGAAACACCTCCGCGGCTTACAAATTCTTTTCGTATGATATGGTTCGAACGGTTCAGCAGCAGCATGTGAAATTCTTCATGCGGAAGATCGAGGAACTGCGAATGAAAAGCCTCAAAAATATCTCTGCTGGATGTGATCTTTTCGCGTTTTATAGTTTCAGCTTCTTTTCTCCTTCTGCCCAGCTCGAGGGCCGCAACAATAGAGATCGCTTTTGCTTCGCCAATTCCTTTGAATTTTGTCAGGTCATTCACAGAAAGTTTGGCGAGTTCATTTAGATTGTTTCCAATCTCCGAAAGAATTCTTTTTGACAGTTCAACCGCTGTTTCTTTGGTGTTTCCTGAACCAATGAGGATCGCAATAAGTTCGGCATCCGTAAGCACATGCCTGCCTTTGCTCAGCAGCTTCT
>JAHEYK010000056.1 GCA_023251625.1 Bacteroidota bacterium | reverse complement strand
TTCACATTCATTCTCAATGCGGGACATGACATCCCTAAAATTTTCAGAAGCCGGAAAAAAACTATTGGCATTCGTGTGCCCGACAACACTATTTGTCGCGAAATCATAAAAACTGCTGAAAGCCCTTTGATGAACACCTCTCTCCACGATGAAAATGACGAGATCCATGAATATATGAATGACCCTGAAGAAATTCACAATAAATATCACAAGCTGGTGGATATCGTAATTGACGGAGGCTATGGAAACCTGGAGCCATCCACCGTGGTGGATTGCTCACAAGGAGGTATAAATATTGTGAGGCAGGGGTTAGGAATTATTGAAGGCTATTGAAGATAGAAGATGGAAGATGGAAGATGGAAGATGGGCGGAAATATTTTTCAACACTTTCAAAACTATCGGAATTAAATCAGGAATGAATTATCTTCGGGTAATTAATGCAACACACCTACAATGAAACAAGAAACAGGAATAAAACTATTTGAACAAAAGAAGGTAAGGACCTTTTGGAATGAACAAGAGGAACAATGGTATTTCTCAATCATCGATGTTATAAGTATTTTGACAAATAGCGTCAACCCAAGAGATTACTGGTTCAAAATGAAGATCAGGGTAAAAAATGGAAGATGGCCTTGAACTGTCGACAATCTGTCGACAGTTGAAATTGCAGGCCCCTGATGGAAAAATGAGGGAAACTGACTCAGCCAACACACAAAACTTACTGCGGATTATACAATCCGTCCCCTCACCCAAAGCAGAACCTTTCAAACAATGGCTGGCTAAGGTAGGCTACGAACGCATGCAAGAAATAGCCGATCCTGCACAAAGCATTGATCGGGCTCGCGAAAACTGGCAGAAGTTAGGCAGAAGTGAAAAGTGGATACAGCAGCGAATGACTGGGCAGGAAACCCGTAACAAACTAACTGACTATTGGAAAGAAAGCGGTGTTTCTAAAGCCGATGAATTTGCCTTTCTGACCAACATCATACACCAGGAATGGACGGGCTTAACCGTGCAAAGCCATAAAAAAGTGAAAGGATTAAAGACACAAAACCTACGGGATCACATGAGCGAAGCAGAATTGATCTTTACAGCGCTGGCGGAACTCTCTACACGGCAAATTGCACAAACGGAAGAAGCTAAAGGTGTGAAGCAAAATGCTATTGCCTGAAAAAAAGGAGGAGCTATTGCAAAAAATGCCCGACTTGCCTTAGAAGCCAAAACAGGAAAAAAGGTTGTTACCGGAGATAATTTTTTACCGCCAGCTGCCAAAAATAAAAAACTGGGGCGCAAATAACAAACTCCACCGTGGTGGATTGCTCACAAGGAGGTATAAATATTGTGAGGCAGGGACTCGGTATTATTGAGGGGTATTGAATACAGATCAACCACATTAAATACGTATGTGAGCCGTGTAATGACGATAAAAAATGTGCAGCACCTGAAAGTCTTTTGCTAAAAGCGCATAGTTTCAACTATCCTTCTGAAACAATGAAATTACCTGTCAACAAGAACAAGCTTATGAGTTCCTACAGTTTTCCCGTTTTGCGATAATCGGACAAAATAAATTCCTGCCGGTAAATTTTCTCTGTTTAAAATAATTTTTTCTCCGCTAAGTTCATCTATTCGCTTAACCAGCCGGCCTGAAATTGTATACAGCTCAAACGTTCCGTTCATTAATGAATTATTCAAATGCAGCGTTGTAGAGGAATAAAAAGGGTTAGGATATACATTGATCTCATCAGAACTTGGGGAATATCCTTCTGTGCCAACCGTCATGCCCAGGTTGTATTTATACATGGATCTGCCGTAGGTAGCCGCGATCAAATAACGGGTAGGATTATGCAAGGTCAGGTCTGTAACCGGAACGTTGGGTAGTTTATCCCCTAAAATATCCCAGTGGTTTCCCAGGTCAAGTGTATAATACACGCCCGCATCAGTAGCCACATACAACACATTGGCCAGCACCGGGTCAATGATAATATCATTTACAGGGACGTTGGGCAGATCAGAAGAAATATCCTGCCAGGATGAGCCTCCATTAACAGTTTTAAAAACATGGGCCAGCGAATCGTTATACTTATATCCGGAAAAAGTAACAAACGCTTTTTGGGCATCTGCCGGGTCAACCGCAATGCGAGTTACATACCGATTGGGCAGGCCTGCTGAAAGATCACTCCAGGTGTTGCCGCCATCCGGGGTCATACATACTCTTGCATCGTCTGTTCCAACATACACAACCTGAGGGTTTGATTTTGAAACAGCAATAGCGCTGATGGTTGCATAAACAGAACTCGCAACAAATTTTCCGTGCGTAAGATCCGGACTGATGGGCGTCCAGTTGGTACCCTTATTAGTGGTCATGTAAAGTTTTTGAGAACCATAATACAGGGTACTTGGCGTGCTTGGGTCCATCACGACCGGCGTACACCAGTTGTGCCTGTCGGTCGAATAGGTCATGCCGCTCAGAATAGGTACAGTGGATGTCCCTCCATTTGTTGAGCGCTCCAGCGCACCGTATTGGGTGCTGGCGTAAATGGTATTGCTGTTGGTGGGATCGACCAATACAGCGAACCCATCTTCATTCGTAACGTTTGTCCAGTCGTTCAGGTTCCCGGTTAAAGTCCGTATCACATGATTATCCTGTGCGCCCCCGTACAGGTGCGTAGGATTTTTATAATCCACTTCACAAGTATTGAACTGGGTGATCGGAAGATCACTCGCATGATTCCATGACACACCTGCATTTGTGGACGTATAAAGTCCACCATCACTTGCCAGTAAACACAGATTGGTATTCTGAGGATGAATAAAAAAACAGTGCTGATCGGCATGCAGGCTGCTTGTAAACTTAGACCATGAACTTCCACCGTTAACACTTTCGTATAAGCTTAATCCGCAGGTATACACTTTGCTGGGATTTGAAGGATGAATAAATATTTTACTGAACCACCACCCCACTCCATTGAAATTGCTGTTCAAACTTCCGGTAGCTGTTTGTGTCCATGTATTTCCATTGTCAGAGGATTTAAAACCTCCGAGGTAGTCACCATGGCTATCGGCCACCACCGAATACAGAATATTCGGAGAGCTGCGTGAAATATCGATCCCTATCCGACCCACATTTGCTCCTGAAGGAAGGTTGCTGCTTAACTTTGTCCAATTAACACCTCCATCGTAACTGCGGTAAATTGCTGAGGTGGCTCCTCCATACGTTCTCCGGTCATACCTGCGCACACGCTCCCACATCGCGGCATAAAGTGTATCGGGGTGAAGCGGATCCATCACTAGATCGATGGCACCGGTAGAGTCTGACACAAATAATATTTTTTGCCAGGTAGTGCCTCCGTCTGAAGTTTTAAAAATTCCACGCTCAGCATTATCGGCAAAAAGGTTTCCCATTTGTGCCGTGTATACCGTATTGGGATCAGCAGGGTCCACAACGATCTTCCCGGTGCTTCCACCTTTATCCAGGCCTATATGCGTCCAGGTAGTCCCTCCATCGGCCGATCTGTAGAGCCCGTTCCCATCGTAGGTAATTGAACCTCCTCCTGCGTTGGGCTCACCGGTGCCCACGTAAATAATATTTTTGTCGGAGGGAGCAATGGCAATATCTCCAATAGAAAGTGATGGCTGATCGTCAAATATAGATGTCCAGGTTGCACCGGCATCTTGAGATCTGAAAACACCTCCGGAGGCGGTTCCTAAAAAAACGGTTTGCTGATCTGAGGCATGCATTTCAATATCGTTGATCCTGCCGCCAATATTCACAGGGCCGGCAAATTCCCATGATCCCCAGCCCATTAACATTTCCGACCTCTTTGCCTGCCTTCTTGTGTTGGCTTCTGACACAGCTTTAATATAACCCTCCTGATCTATTTTACCGTATGGATAGGCCCTCTGCATAAAAAACCAGTCTGAAGGAATTTCTCCCTCTTCGCTGTCATGTTCTTCTGTTATAGTAGATACAAACCCAATAGTATACCCTGCACACAATATCAAGATAGTAGAAACTGCAAATACAATTTTTCTCATATTACTTTTTTACAAATTTTAAAATGCCTGATCTTTTACTTCCGTCTATCCTGAGGAAATACATCCCGGAGCTAAGCCCCGAAACATCTATACGGTTGCCGGAGGATACTAAGTACAGATCATTTTCAAGAACCTGCTTACCGGAGAGGTCGCAAATGGAATATGAAGTTTTCTCTGAAGAATTATCGGCGTCAAACAGAAGAAGTGCATCATCAGCAAGAGTTGGATAAACAACAAAGGAGGCCGGAATGGTATGAAGGTGCTCAGCCGACAGGGCCAGCAGCATTTGATCGATCGCCTTTTTCAGATCCGGCATAACACCTATTTTATCCGTAGCAGGAGCATAAGAAAGGGTGGCTCCGTATCTCAAAAGACTTTTCAATGCCTTGTGATCCAGTGTTTGTCCTGCGCTGGCATTTTTGTAAATACTTTCCATCAAGATGGCCGCACCAGCGATAATTGGGCTGGCGCTGGAAGTACCAAAAAATTTTGAGGTGTACTTTTCATTGCTGACAGCCCCATACAGGTCTCCATAGCCCAGGGTTGTGACCATTTCTGAATACGAATGAAAATCTACCCTTGATCCATAACTGGAAGGCGAACGCCTTTGGTGAGCAGGGTTGGTGCCGCCTGTAGAGGTGCCGGATTGAATTCCCCCTATCATAAATGCCCCGGAATATCTGAATGTAGAATCAAACTTATGCCCGTATTTGGTCTGGTCGTCCAGATTTTTATTTCCATTGCCTGCTGCTTCAATGACTATAATTCCCGAAGCGGTAATATTTTGAATCACATCAAATTCAGCCTGGCTGAATTCTACCGGGGCATAGGTAGAGTTTGGGTCGCCCGACTGATCCATCATTTCAAGAAGCATTACATCTCCGGGATTAAGATATGGGATTGCACGTGCCATGGAATTTGCAATATCAAAACTGCCCGTGCTGTCGTACGCGTTGCTGAAATAAGGTTTTACCTTCCAGGCCATTCCATCCACTCCAAAACCATTATGCTCGGCATACACCACACCATGAACAGCAGTACCATGATCATCTGTAGTAGAAGGAAAAACACTGATGTCAGTGATCGTATCGTGAACAAGATCTTCGTGTGTCTTGTTAAGCCCCAGTTCAACATCGCAAAATTTAATTCCGGCACCATCACCTCCGGGTTTTGTCCAGGCATATTTTGCATCCAGTCCTGCCGGGGCAGGATTCAGGTAGAACTGTTTGGCAGAAAAATCAGGAGTTGATGTCAGCTGAGGAGTCTCGGCTCCTTTCGGATGTAAAACATCTCCACCTGGCCTGTGATTAAGGGGGAAATAAACAGTTTCCAGTTCAGACATGCTCATCAGCGCATTATGAATGGCGATTTTTTCAGTCTCACTAAAATTATTCAGATCGATCCTATAATACAAAGAAAGATTACCGAGGGTGATGTCGCTTCGTTCTTCTCCCCTCCTCTTCAAAGAGAGAAGAAATTCTTTTGACAATTTTATCAGGGGCTCCAGGTGAAATTCTTTTCCGAACATTACTTTCTGAATAGCCTGTAAAAGCAACTCATCCTTATCCGGGAAATAATCTGAACTGCCTGAGCGTTCACTCTCTTTGATTTTAATAATTATATAACGTGTATTGAAATAAGAAGGCAATTCGCTCAGCATTGATTTAGGCTCAACCGCTCGTTTAAGATCCTGTGAAAACAGGGAAGCAGAGATCAGTATGCTCAAAAAAAGGTATTTGTATTTCATAGCTTACGAATTTTTGTGAATGATGCCCTTCCTACAGGTAAAGATCAAAATTGCTGGTGCAATTCCCAAATCATTTTAACCCTAAACTCACCCGACTGAGAAGCAAGCGCAGTGGTATGCCGGACTGTTTTCAAATTAATTGCATCTTTGCCTTACCCATGAAAATAAAGCTCCTTTTCATAATAATTCTTCTATCTGCATTCTCAACCCACTACCTCTTCGCACAAATCCCTGCATTTCCTGGAGCTGAAGGATGGGGAGCGGTATCTATTGGCGGAAGAGGTGGCAACGTGATACAAGTGACCAACCTGAATGATGCAGGCCCGGGAAGTTTCAGGGAAGCATGCAGCACCCCGGGAGCGAGAACCATTGTATTTCGCACAGGAGGAGTTATTGTCCTGTTGTCTGAAGTTCAAATTACCGATCCCTTCATTTATATTGCAGGCCAGACCGCTCCGGGCGATGGCATTGTGCTTAAAAACTTTCCGATCACCATCTTCACACACGATGTCACCATTCGTGGAATGAGAATACGTGCCGGGAGTGATCTTCCGAACCTGATGCCCGATAACAGGGACTGTATTACAGTGGAATCAGGCTCATACAATGTGATCATAGATCATTGTTCCTTCAGTTGGGGAAGTGATGAAAATGTGAGCATATTGGATAGCGGGGTTCATGCCGTTACGGTACAATGGTGTATCATCAGCGAGGGGCTTTTTGCAAGCATGCACCCCAAAGGTTTTCATAGTATGGGAATATTAATTGCATATGATGCCACCCAAACAAGCACTCATCATAACCTACTTGCACATAATGCAGGGAGAAATCCGCTTATTGCAAGGCGCACCGACCATGAATTTGTAAATAATATAGTATACGACTGGAAATACAGCTGTGATTTACTGGAACAAGGCACACAGTTCAAATTAGATTTTGCAGGAAATTATTACAAACCACTTACCTACTCCTCTGCTCCAGAATTACCCCTGCAGATCGATTTTGATTCCAGCACTGTTTTCGGCACCAAATTATATGTACCCAACAATTATTTCAGTCCTAATATCCCCTTTATTACTCCTGCACAACTGAACGCTATGGGTGCAGGCAATGCTGCTTTGTTCTCAGCTACTTCTCTTTTATCCGTACCAAGTTCTGTTACCCTGCAAAGCCCTTTTGCTGCATACAACAGCGTACTTGCCTGCGCAGGTGCGTTGCATCCAAAGCGCGACACAACCGACAAAAGAGTTTTACAAAGTGTGATAGATAGTACGGGCGGCCTCATTGATTGTATCGGCACTTCACCAATACTACTTGATTCGGGAAATGTAAAAGGTTCTACTGATTCAACGATTATATATTCTACGCTTGGCAAACCTTTCCACTACTCCGCAGCATCACGCAAAATAGTTATCGCAAGTGGAACGGGTGCCGGGCAGGTCCGCTATGGATTAGATGGTACACCTACCGTATTGGATACAGCCAAGATGATCTTTGAATGCAAAATAAACCCACTGTGGACAACCAAACCGGATTCTACTTCCACTTATAAATTTTTTGCCGGATGTAATAACGTGCTGGCTGCATATCCTGCTTATGCAGCCGGAACTCCTCCTGCCGATGCCGACCAGGATGGCATGCCCGATACCTGGGAGATCAGCAATGGCCTTGACCCCAATAATGCAAGTGACCACAACGGGACCAACCTGAGCAGTACAGGATATACAAATCTGGAAGTCTATCTCAACGGATTATATCCGGCCTGCAATCCAATCACATCCTCTGAAGACCTGTTTATGATGAATACCCGGATCCTCGTCTATCCAAATCCATTTTCATTCTCCACCACTATCCGGACCCTGGGTGAAACATTACAAAACACAACCCTGACCGTTTATAATATATATGGGCAAGCAGTAAAAGAAATAGCCGGCTTGCCAGGCAGCCCGGCACAATCTGTCACTTTTCAACGCGGCACTTTGCCTGGTGGACTTTACTTTATCCGGCTGGAAGAGGGTAACAAAACTATCGCAACAGAAAAATTACTGATCAGTAACTACTAAATTTTATCCATGAAAAATATAATTTTATTCTCCTTAGTTTTCATCCTGAGCCTTGTCGGCTATTCACAAACACATGCAGATTCAGTTAAAGCAAAAGAGGCTGCCAATAAAATTAAAATGGATAAATTACTGTCCACGGCTGTTTACCCGGTGCTTACTGCGGGTAACCGATCAGGTGTGATCCCCGTAAAAGATCCCACCGAGATCCCTGATCCCGCACAGGATTATAAGCTGCTTTTTGAGCTTGATAAAAACAATCCTGATTCGCTTACAGGAAAGGTAAACACTAACCTGGTAGAAATTGCACGCATCATCAACCTGCATGTAGCCTCAGGAGTTCCCATAAAAAAAATATTCCCCGTTATTGTAGTTCACGGCCCGGGAGTAAATGCCGCAACCAATAATGAATTTTACAAAGAAAAATTCAAAACAGATAATCCCAACATTAAGCTCATGAACGATCTTTCTGCTTTGGGTGCAAAGTTCATCGCCTGCGGACAAGCCATGGCATTTTTTGAAGTTAAAAGAGAAAATTTACTTCCACTTGTTAAAGTATCGGTCACAGCGAAAACGGCTTTCAGCAACTACCAATTAAAAGGGTATGTAAAATATGACAGCCAATAAGCGTGTCATCTACTCAATGTTTTAAACGCTTCTCCAAGAAACTCGATAATATTCCTTGCGATCAAGCTTTCCTCTCCCTGGTGCTTCGCAGCAATATCACCAGCAAGTCCGTGCAGGTAAACGCCCAGCACACCGGCCTTTTTGGGACTGTAGCCTTGTGCGAGTAATCCGGTGATGATTCCGGTGAGCACATCTCCGCTTCCGGCAGTGGCCATGCCCGGGTTGCCGGTAGAGTTAAAAAAAACTTCTCCGTCAGGACAGGCAATGCAGGTGTGGGCACCTTTAAGCACTACATACACTCCATGCCTTATTGAAAATTCTTTTTGCAATTGTAAACGTTCAAAATCATTATCTGCATCACCTATCAATCTTTTAAACTCTCCCGGATGAGGAGTGAGAATAGAATTCTTGGGGAGGAATGCAATCCATGTTTTATTTTCAGAAAGTATGTTCAAAGCATCCGCATCCAGCACAAGAGGAATTGAACTATTCTGTATCAGCACTTTTAAAGCCGCTTGTGTTTCTTTTTCTGCTCCAATACCGGGTCCAATACCGATAGCATTGTATTTTTCAATTTTAATATTGTCAGAAATAATTTTTTCTTCGGAATCTACTTCCACCATCACTTCAGGATTGGCAGTCTGTAAAATATCATATCCGCTTTTAGGAATGTGAACGGTAACAAGTCCTGCACCGGCAGTCAAGCAAGCCCTGCTCGAAAGCACACAGGCTCCCACCTTGCCATAACTTCCGGAAACTATCAGGGCATGGGCATAAGTTCCTTTGTGGGAAAATTTATTTCTCTTCTTATATAGAAAACGTGCTTCAATGTCTCTTACAAAATAATTCTTTGATGGAAGAGAGGAAATAAATTTCTCATCCAGGCCTATATCCAAAACAGAAAAATCCCCCACATACTGCCCATTCTCAGGAAACATAAATGCGAGCTTGGGCGATTCAAAACTGAGCGTGTGGTTAGCGCGTATGATCACCTCTTCTTTCGCATGAGAATTTTTCTCAGAAAATAATCCCGAAGGAATATCAATGGAAATAATTTTCGCTCCAGACTTATTCATAAAACGGATAGCATCAGCAGCCAGGCCTTCTACGGGCTTGTTGAGGCCGGAACCGAAAAGGCAGTCAAGAACGATAGATAATGGATAATGGTTAATGGACAATGGAAGTTGAGCAGCCGAAGTGATATTATGAAGCTTGACTGCTTTTATTTTCTTCAGGCGTTTTTCGTTGATCAGAAAATCCGCTGAGCATTTATCAGAATGACGAATAATGAAAACTTCTACTTTAAATTTCCTTGCCGCAAGCAGGCGAGCAATGGCAAGGCCGTCACCTCCATTATTTCCTAAGCCGCAAAAAACAGCCACCTCACCCCTAACAACCCCCGCCCCCTTTTCCCCTCTCCCATGGGAGAGGGGATTAAGGGGTGAGGTTAACCAATCCACACAAACCTTAGCAGCGCGCTCCATCAGATCAATAGACTTGACCGGCTCGTGTTCGATCGTGTAGGAATCTGCTTTTCGGATCTCTTCCGCAGAAAGGATTTTCATGGATTATTTACCTGAAAGTTTTGTATGCAATTTGAGTACCTGTTCGATCAAAGAATGGGTATCGTCATTGTAAATAACTGCATCGGAATATTTTTCTCTTTCCCGGTCGGACATCTGCTCCTTTAAGCGCTTATTTATTGCTGCAATATTCATGATATTTTTATTTAATATTCTATTTATTCTCAGATCTTTAGGTGAATTTATAGAAACTAAATAATTAAGATCTTTATTAGCTCCGCTTTCTATCATGATGGCAGCTTCTTTTATAACATATTTATTGCCCTTTTGTTTCTTCGTCCAGGCAATAAATCTTTTGCGGACTTCCGGATGAATAATGCCGTTCAATTTTACCAAAAGCTTCTTGTCAGAAAAAACAATTTCAGCCAGTTTTTTCTTGTCGATCTTATTCCCTTTTTCAAGGACTTTCTTGCCAAATAATTTAACAACCTTTGACTTTATTTTCTTATCATCATAAAGTTTCTTGGCTTCATCATCGGCATAAAAAACAGGCACACCCAGCAACCTAAATATTTTGCAAACAGTGGTCTTGCCGCTGCCTATTCCTCCGGTTATTCCAACGATCTTCATTTAACGTAATCTGGGTATTAACTGGATCGTATCTGTTACAGACCTAACGACTTTAAAATTATCACCTATTTGTTTGCCGATCATCTTTGTGTAATTATTGGGCAAAAAATAGAAAGAACCGGAATTATTATCCTTCTTCAGTTTCCGAAAATCAATTGAAACATCTTTCATTTCATATTTCAGGAGCGCAAAGCCATCGGCCTCCACTTCCATCAACAAGGTATCTGTGATCTGAGTAATGCCGAAACGTGTTTTAGGGAGATTTACAAAATCCACCTTCACAGGAACCGTGTTCAAATGCTCCTTTGAAAGATTGATCTGTAGCCAGCTGCAGAGCGAGATCACCAGGCATATAATAAAAACAAAAACCCTTTTGTTGAATTTAATATCCGGACGATGATGAAAAAAACTAAAGAGGTCTGTTTTCAAGTCCTAAATTTTGAAAATTATTTTTTCTGAAGCACCTGGGAAGATTCCATAGACACCGCACTCTTCTCGATCTTCAGGCGGTTATTTCCTTCCACTTCAATGATAAAGGTGGTATCCTGCACTTCGATGATCTTTCCGTGAACTCCTCCAATAGTGATGATCTTATCGCCTTTGCCAATAGCCTCGCGGAATTTTTGCTGATCCTTTTGTTTTTTCATCTGAGGGCGGATCATAAATAACCAGAATACACCAAAAATGAGAACGAGAAACACAATGCTTGTTACAGGGCTGCCTTCTCCGCCTTGGCCGCCCATCATCAGTATTACAGAAAGTTGATTCATAGAATTGTTTGTTAGTGATTATTTAGATTGTGGGACAAAAATACTTGCTTTAATCTTTATCATGCGTTTATTCGGAATGCAGTTGGTCATAACAGTCACAGTTTTATTTATAATACCGGATTTTCCGTTACTATCAAATGTAACACGGATAACGTTTTCATCACCCGGTTTAATGGGTTCTTTCGGTACTTCCGCCACTGTACAGCCACAATCGGCATAGGCGTTTGCAATGACCAGCTCTTTCTCACCGGTATTTTTAAACTTAAAATCATGTGTCCTTTTTTCACCTTGGGTAATAGTACCCATATCAAACACCTCCTCTTCAAATTTCATATCGGGCAATTCGCCTTGATCCACTCCTTCTCCGGAGGTAGAGGGTATATTCACTACATCTGTTGGAAGCTTATCACCTCTATGGCCGCAGGAAGCTAACAGGCATAGAAGTATAAGATGCAAGGTATAGGGGAATATTTTTTTCATAGATGGGGTAAATTTAGTTGTAAATTTTAATTCTCTACAAGCCCCCTCCCCTCCTTTTGAAGCCTGTCATCCTTCTTAAACTCAGCCAAAAGCTTATCCAGGATCCCATTGATAAAGACATTGCTTTTAGGGGTGCTGTATTGTTTTGCAAGCTCAATGTATTCATTCAAAGAAACTTTCACAGGCACCGTTGGGAAATGCAAAAATTCAACGATCGCCATCTTCATTAACAATACATCCATAAAAGCGATACGTTCCAGTTCCCAGTTTTCTGTTTTGCCCTGGATCAGTTTGTCTGTTTCTTCTCCGCAATCTATCACTTTCCTGAAAAGGTCTTTAGCAAACTCCTTGTCTTCTTTTTCATCTTTATAAAGCTGGGCGATGGGAAGATTGTCGGTAGCTGATTCAGTGATATAATCGATCGTTTTCAATACAAGCGTATTCACAAAATCAATATCATCGGCCCAGTGAATATTTTTTTCTTCAAACAGGACCTCAAGAGATTCATCACCCGCAATGACATTACGGTATATCTCGCTGATGAATTTTTTATCATGTTTAAAATCATTAACAGGACTCTCCAAATAGGATTTGTACTCTTCGCTTTCTGCCACCTTTAAGAATAACTTCTGCACAGCTTCGAGGTCCTTTTCCCAGGTGATCTTGCGCTTATTCGACTCCAAAGCAATTTTTTTATTGATCGAGAGTATGCTAAAGATCTTGTTGTCAACGAATTTTTTGCTTGGATTGATATCTTCAGAAGTGGGGAGCCTCTTCACTTTACGGATAGCGATCCTGTTGCGACCACATTCGCGGAGCTCCACCAAAAGAAGAAGTAAATAAAGATATAGGTCATATATCCGGTCAAAGCTCGAAAACATTTCTTTCTCGTGCTTGGTTATGCTTTTGTCTTCAGAATGAAAGAACGCATACAGCGCCTGCATTACTTTTATTCGGAGAAATCGTCTGCTTAACATAAATAAAAGAACTAATAAACGTATATCTGAATTACTTTAAACACTCAATGATTTTATCTGCCAGTTCAACTCCAATTCTTTCCTGTGCCTCTTTAGTGGCCGCACCGATGTGAGGGGTCACGGAAATTTTAGGATGTTGAAGCAAGGCCTGCATGGGCTTGGGCTCATTCTCAAATACATCCAGTCCGGCTCCGGCAATTTTTCCTGAGTTCAGTGCTTCGAGAAGGTCATTCTCCTCTATAACACCCCCCCTGGAGGCATTCACCAGCACCACTCCATTCTTCATTTTAGTAATTTCATTCTTCGTGATCAGCTTTCCTCCGGGAACATGTACGGTTATAAAATCACTTTTTGCAAAAACTTCATCAAGAGAAACCGTTTTAACGGGCACAGAAATCTTATTGCCGGCAACTTCCATATCGATCCTGGTTTCCTTAACAAAAGGATCGTGCGCAATAACTTTCATCCCTACTCCGTATGCAATACGGGCAACAGCCTGTCCTATCCTTCCGATACCGACAATGCCAATCGTTTTCCCTGAAAGTTCAATTCCACCAGCATATTTTTTCTTGAGTGTATCAAAATCTGTTTCTCCTTTAACCGGAAGCAACCTGTTTGAATCTTGCAGGAAACGGACAATTGTAAATAAATGCCCAAATACCAATTCTGCAACGGAAAGGGAAGATGCTGCGGGTGTATTCACTACAGCGATGCCTTTTGACTTTGCGTATTCAACATCAATATTATCCATACCCACTCCACCACGTCCTATCAGTTTAAGGTTGGGGCAAGCATCAATTACATCCTTGCGCACCTTAGTAGCGCTTCTTACAGTGAGTCCTGCGTAGCCGTTATCGTTGATTGCGTTTGCAAGCGCCTCTTGAGCCACTTTTTCGGTAATGATTACGAAACCTGCTTTTTCTAAAAGCTGTTTGCCTTGAGCATCAATTCCGTCATTTGCTAATATTTTTTTACCCATATATTGTTGTTTGTCATTCTGAGCAAAGCGAAGAATCTATAGATCCTTCACTGCGTTCAGGATGACATAAATGTTATTCCTGCATATTATGAAATACTGCCTGTACATCGTCATCTTCTTCAAGATCCTTAACCAGATCATGAATTTCCTTCTGCTGTGCTTCATTCAAGGTTACATAGGTATTGGGAATGCGCTGCTTTTCTGCACCTATAATATTTATTTTTTTTGTCTCCAGCGCTTTTTGCATAGAACCAAAATCAGCAAACTTGGTATAAATGATCAATTCTTTTTCATGCTCCTCGATCTCATCCGCTCCATGTTCGATCAGCTCAAGTTCGAGGTCTTCCTTGTTTTGTCCTTCAGAAGATATGCGGAATATACACCTGCGTTCAAAAATAAAATCTAAAGATCCGGTCTTGCCAAGGGTTCCGTTCGAACGCGAAAAATGCATACGTATATTTGAAACAGTACGTGTAGGGTTATCAGTAGTACATTCACAAAGAATTGCAACCCCATAAGGCCCATACCCTTCATAGGTGCTCTCCTCAAGATTTGCGTCCCCCTTAGTTGAAGCCCGCTGAATAGCTCCATCTATCCTATCCTTAGGCATATTGATTGCCTTAGCATTTTGGATCACTATACGTAGACGAGAATTAGAATCCGGATTTGGGCCTCCTTGCTTTACAGCAATGGCGATCTCACGGCCTATTTTGGTAAAGCCTTTCGCCATACGCGCATAGCGGGCGAACATGACATGCTTTCTGGTTTCAAAAATTCTTCCCATAAAAATTTCTTTCAAATGATAATCCTCTCTGGTTACCAATTAACGAATCATCTGCAAATATTACGAATAACAACATCTTCGATTAGTAATATTCGTAACATATTCGCTATTAGTAACCCGGAACGGAACAATTTATAGTTTAACCATTTTTCTTTTCAAATTCTTTCATCACATCAACTAACGCCTGTACACTTTCGAGCGGAAGCGCATTGTAAAGAGAAGCACGATAACCTCCCACATCGCGGTGGCCTTTTAGTCCGCTTAAGTTAGCTTCTTTACACATTTTATCAAAATCAGCGCCTAGTTCTGGATTGTTGAGAAGGAATGTTACATTCATAGTAGAACGACTGTCTTTTTCAACCGCGCCTATGAACATAGGGTTGCGGTCGATCTCCGTGTAGAGAGTGTTCGCTTTCTGAGTATTCACTTTATCGATCCAGTCAATACCCCCGTTCTTTTTCAGCCAACGCATGGTGAGAAGAGAAACATAAATAGGAAATACTGGAGGAGTATTGTACATGGAATCACCTTTGATATGAACTTTGTAATCAAGCATGGAAGGAATATTTCTTCCTGTTTTTCCGAGGATACTTTCCTTCACAACTACTAATGTAGCTCCGGCCGGGCCCATATTTTTCTGTGCACCTGCATAGATAAGATCAAACTGCTTGCAATCAATTTTACGGCTAAAAATATCAGACGACATATCCACCACCACAGGGATGCGTGAAATGGGGAACTTCTTCATTTGAGTTCCGTAGATCGTATTATTTGAAGTGATGTGGCAGTAATCCGCGTCACCCGGTATAGGATAGTTGCGAGGTATGTAATTAAATTTTTTGTCTTCTGATGAGGCAATTGATTTAGTGTTCCCAAGTAGTTGTGCTTCTTTAATTGCTTTACTAGCCCATACGCCTGTGTTTACATACGCTGCATACCCTTCAGTACGAAGCAGATTCATCGGTACCATGTGAAATTGCATGCTGGCGCCTCCACCAAGAAAGATCGCTTGGTAGCCATCACCAAGACCAAGAAGTTCTTTGGCGAGTGTACGAGCTTCCAGCATCACCGCTTCAAAGTTTTTGCTGCGGTGCGAGATCTCAAGAAGAGAAAGATTGAGATTGTCAAAATTGATGCAAGCTTCAGAAGCCTGTTTCAAAACTTCCTGAGGAAGAATGCCGGGACCTGCGCTGAAATTGTGCACTTTTTGTTTCACATCGGTCATTACTGTTTCCATTTTTTTAGAAATAGATTAATGTTTGAAAACGAGCCCGAATTTAGCAAGAAAAATGATAGCTAATGACTATTTGGGGGTATTAAAATGCTTGTCCATTTTATCCTTGTCATTACGCGGAATTACGTCCTTTTTGTACTGCCATTTGCCATCTATAAACTGCATCATATCATATGAAAAATCAGGCCCATAATATTCGTACATACCAACCAGATTTTCATTGGATGGGGAAAGATGATCGAAAATAAGAACTTCTTTATCTTGGTCATATCTCAACGACATAAAGACCCCTGCTTTAAATTCAAAAATGACACGCTTTTTGATCTTCCCGCTTTCAGAAACAAAAATGCCATCACCGAATTTCGGAAAGCCCTTCGAATCAAAATATAATACATCAATAAGACGCTTCGTGGTCATTCGGTTGTTACCATCCCAGCCGAGCAGTACGTAGTATTTTTTCTTTTTATACTTTACATAAACTATATCATAATAATATGCACCAAACCATTTTGTGTTGTCCAGTATTGCATTCTCCGGGTCTTTCATCCCTTCCGATTTGTCTTTGAGCTCAAATGATTCAAATTTTTTCGTCTTCTTGTTAAATGCCTGAACAAATCCGTAAAAAGTATGTGTACCATCCTCCGCCTCTGCATCCCAAGTAAAAATGCGCACCTGTTTATCGGATGATTCGAGCATCACCTTGTATTTTTTCAGGGAATCGAACGCGAACTGGATCGAGTTGTCCTTATTCAAAACAACCTTTAATCCTTCAGAAAGTTTCCTGGCGTTCGTTGCTTTCTGTTCGGCATTTCCCGAGCGTACAAAATCAATAAACAGATTGTAGACAGAGTCCTGAATTGTGACCTGAGATTTGAGTATTGAGTATGGAGCCCATACAAAATAAACAAGCAGAAATGATATAATGGATCTACCTTTCATTATTGCAAAAAAAAACCGTAAGCATATTAACGCTTACGGCCTTTGTATATTATGCCAGCACAATTTATGCAATGTGCATGGATTCCTTTTTCTCGGTCAGGAGTTCTTTTGACTCGCGGTAAGCCGGGTCATCCACACAGCAGTCAACCGGGCAAACAGCAGCGCATTGCGGCTCATCATGAAAGCCTACGCATTCGGTGCATTTATCCGGAACTATGTAGTAATAATCTGCAGATATAGGCGCCTGTGGTGCTTCTGCGTCAACGGCCGTGCCGCTACTCTTTCCGGTATATGCACCTTTCAATGTGGTGCCATCAGCAAATCTCCACTCCGCTCCATTTTCGTAGATCGCATTGTTCGGACACTCGGGCTCGCAAGCTCCGCAGTTGATACATTCTGTAGTGATAATAATTGCCATAATGGAATGTTGATAGTTATTGGTGGTGCAAATGTATTAAAAAATATTTTTGCACATGCTTTTAGAAAAACGAATTATTTCCTTTGCCAGGTTAGGGGCAGTATTAAGGGAAGCCGGGGCTGGTAATGAGGAGCCACGGCTGGCGGTTGCCATTAAACAAGCGCATATACACAATGGATGGTTCACGGAGGAGAATATACGGATAGCCTTAAGTTCTTTGGGGGAGATGTTGAGGGAGTCTAAATTAAGAGACTGGATCAGCAAATATCCGCAGCTCACAAGTCAAAAGCCAGAAGGAAAGAAAGTAGGCGTTATCATGGCAGGAAACATACCCTTGGTTGGCTTTCATGATTTTCTGTGTGTATTAATGAGTGGAAATACTTTTGAAGGCAAACTAGCTTCGGACGATGCATTTCTACTGCCTGCTACCGCAAAGATTCTTTGCGGATTAGAGCCTGAATTTGAAGAGCGAATACATTTTACCGACAAGCCATTTAATAACTCCGCAAACATTTCAGCTTTCATTGCGACCGGAAGCAACAACAGCGCCAGGTATTTCGAATATTACTTCAGCAAATACCCACACATTATCCGTAAAAACAGAAATGCCATCGCAATACTGAATGGAAAGGAAACGGCAGCAGACCTGCGAAACCTGGGAAAAGATATTTTTCAATACTTCGGGATGGGTTGCCGTAATGTATCCAAGATCTATATTCCGAAAGATTACGAACTCGACCACTTTTTTAAATCCATAGTAGATTTTGGCTATGTGATTAATCACAACAAATACTACAATAATCACCAGTACTACCATACTATTTACTTGCTCAATAATGAGAAGTTCTTAGACAATAATTTTTTGATGCTCAAGGAGAGCAAACAGATTGCTTCGCCTGTGGC
>JAHEYK010000055.1 GCA_023251625.1 Bacteroidota bacterium | reverse complement strand
CGTTGATTGTTTGGGAATTTCAATAATAAAGGTACTACCCTTTCCTAAAGTTGATTCGGTCTTTAATGTGCCATTAATAAAACTTATCCGGTTACGAATATTCTTAAGCCCCATTCTATAATTATCCCCTTGTTTCAGATCTTTCGGGTCAAAACCCTTTCCGTTATCTTCCATCATTAATAGTACAATGCTTCCGTGATCTATTAATTGCAGTGTAGCCTGTGTTGCATGAGCGTGCTTCAGGCAATTATTCAATAGTTCCTGCGCTACACGGTATAGGTTAATTTCAATAATCGAATCCAATCTCTTTGCAAGCCCGTGCGAAAGAAAATGAAACCGTATAAGACCCAAACGGTTAACACTTTCTATCAATTCCTGCAGTGCACCTTCAAGCCCGTTTTCCTGCAGGGTTTCACTGGACAGGTTTTTCATAATGCTTCGAAGTTCAGTTGCAGTTTTATCTACCAATTGGGAAATGTTTTTGTACTGGGCAGTTTTGTCAGCAGGAATAGAGCTCTCAAAACTTTCCAGGTTTATTTTAAGGGTAGATAAAAAAGTACCCATCCCATCGTGCAGGTCTCTCGAAATACGATTGCGTTCATTCTCCTGGGCTTGTATAATAGCGATAGCAGTGTTTTCTTGCTGCATATTTATTTCTATCTGATATTTATTTTTTTGCTTCAACTGCTGCCTGCTGAAAAATAAAAATGCAGAGATGATCAGCAAGACCGCACCTATAGCAGTCACAATAATAATACTGTTCTTTTCGTCGATCCTGGCATTAAGTATCTCCTGATCTTTCTGTTTCGACTGTATATTTGCGTTCAAAACAGCGATTTCCTTTTCTTTTTTTTCACTCTCATATTTGGCAGACAGACCATTTATTTGGCGGGAATTCTCTGCGTTATAAATACTGTCGCTCAATTCATTATAAAGCTTACTGTATTTAAGTGCTTCCTTAAAGTTCTTCTCTTTTTCAAAAGCTTCTGAAAGACAAGAGTAGGCATTAGTAATCATCATTTTTGCTCCGATTTTTCTAGAAAAGTCGACAGCCTGTTTCAATAGTGCCACACCTTCCAGAAACTTACCCGTTTTGGTATATTCATATCCCAGATATATAGTACAATATGAAATATTTTGCTCATCATCAATTTCCCTTGCTATCTCTAAAGATCTTTTATAGTAGATCAATGCTTCAGCGTATTTTTTAGTATCATTTAATGCATCCCCAATCCCCATCAGGTTAGTTAAGGAGTAAGATTTATCTTTTAATTTTTCGGTGATTTCAAGAGATTGCTTAAAGCAATCTAATGCCATTTTATAATCTTGAAGCTGAACATAAATATCTGCCAATAGTGAAAGTGCTGCTGAAAGTTGAACAGAATCTTTAAATTGTTTACGGATGGCAATAGCCTTTGTCGCATACTCTAAAGCCATTTTAGATTGATTAGTTTGATAATAAATCCAAGCAATATTAGACTCGACACCTGCTATCCTTTTCTTATTTTTTAGCTCTTCATCTAAAGCCAGGCTTTTTAAATAGTAGGGCAATGCAATACTATAATCACTTTTATAGTAATACGTACCCCCAATTGCATTATATATACGGGATAATATTAGTTTATCATTTGGATTTTCCAAGCACATTCTTAATGCGGTATCCAAATATTTTAATGACTCATCATATTTCCCGGTATTACTTTCCGAAATCCCTAACAAAAGTTCTGCAATCATAATGCCTCTTTGATAATTATTTTTTTTAGCTAATTGCAACGCATTTTCAGCATATTTCTTTTTTTGAGAGGGGTCTATCGCGCCATTTTGAAAACAGATATTAATCAATATATTTACTTTATGTGTATCCTCTTTTGCTTTACCGAGTTCTGCTTTTAGGCTCTCAATATTTTGAGCAAGTAATGAGCAAATATTCAGAAACAATAAACAGGAAATATGGAAGAGCAGCTTCATCTTCATAATTGTAAACCTATGAATTCTTTTGGAATTTCGGCTACACCAAAAGGTGTAGCATGCTTTAAGCGACAAAAAATTACTTGGAATTTTTCAACAAGGAGATGGTCTCCGTTGGATTCTTAGATCCAAACACCGTATTCCCCGCCACCAATGCATCGGCTCCGGCTTTCACAAGGAGAGGAGCATTTTTCAGATCAACACCGCCATCCACTTCAATTTTTGCTTTTGATTTTTTGGTGGTGATGAGCTGCTTCAGATATTTTACTTTTTGAATAGTGCTTTCAATGAATTTTTGTCCGCCAAAACCGGGGTTCACGCTCATGAGGATCACGAGGTCTATCTCAGAAATAATATCCTGCAAAACATTTACAGGAGTATGTGGGTTAATGGCCACTCCAGCTTTCATTCCCAGGTCACGGATAGCATGAATGGTACGGTGTAGATGTGTGCATCCTTCATAATGAACAGAAAGATTATCAGCGCCTGCTTCTTTGAACTCTTTCAGAAAATTATCCGGATTTGCGATCATCAAATGAACATCGAGCGGTTTCTTCGCGTGTTTTTTAATCGCTTTTATAACAGGAAAACCAAAAGAAATATTCGGCACAAAAACACCATCCATGATATCTACATGGATCCAATCGGCTTCGCTTTTGTTGAGCATCTCCACATCGCGCTGGAGGTTGGCAAAATCGGCAGATAAAATGGAAGGAGCTATAAGAGGTTTCATGGTTTTGTCATGTTGAACGAAGTGAAACATCTAAATAGATTCCCTGCCTACCGCAGGCAGGTTCGCTTTGCTCAGAATGACAAAAATAAGAAAGATTTGGGTTGAACTTCTAACCTAAATACGCCTTCAAAAGTTTACTCCGTGAAGAATGCTTCAACCTGCGAATGGCTTTTTCCTTGATCTGGCGCACACGCTCACGGGTAAGGGCAAAACGTTCACCAATTTCTTCCAGGGTCATAGCAGGGCCGCCATGCAGGCCAAAATATAAACGAAGTACATCTGCTTCACGGGATGAGAGTGTGGAGAGTGCTCTTTCAATTTCTTTACGGAGAGATTCACTCAACAAACTTCCATCCGGCTTAGGATTGTCTTCGCTGGTAAGGACCTCATACATATTTCCGGCATCATCTTCACTGGAAAGCATAGGCGCATCCATGGAAATATGTTTTCCGGTATTACGTACAGAATCTTTTACATCTTCAGGAAGCACGCCTAGTGTCTCTGCAATTTCATCGTGCGTAGGCTCACGTTCGAATTTTTGCTCGAGTTTAGAGAATACTTTATTTACTTTATTAATAGAGCCGATTTTATTGAGCGGCAATCGCACGATCCTCGCCTGCTCTGCGAGCGCTTGGAGAATAGATTGACGGATCCACCATACTGCGTATGAAATGAATTTAAATCCGCGTGTTTCGTCAAAACGCTGAGCCGCTTTGATCAAGCCCAAATTTCCTTCGTTAATAAGATCGGGCAGACTTAATCCCTGATTCTGATACTGTTTGGAAACAGATACTACGAAACGTAGATTAGAACGCACCATTTTATCCAGCGCTGCCTCATCGCCTACTTTAATTTTTTTTGCGAGCTCTACTTCTTCCTCTGCAGTGATCAAGCCTTCACGACTGATCTCGTGCAGATATTTTTCAAGCGATGCGGTATCGCGGTTGGTGATCTGCTTGGTAATCTTTAGCTGGCGCATAAATTCAAAAGAAAATTGAGTTTAAATATACACAATATACCTACACCAT
Source organism: Bacteroidota bacterium (assembly GCA_023251625.1). Taxonomy (GTDB): domain Bacteria; phylum Bacteroidota; class Bacteroidia; order Palsa-948; family Palsa-948; genus Palsa-948. The sequence goes on along the minus strand of JAHEYK010000055.1, from coordinate 14,549 downwards.
AAAACGAGTACAAATGTATGTGTACAAACGGAATGACCAAATATTTTTCAAAAAAAAGGTTGAGGGCAAAGGTTGAGGTTGAGAGCTTTTACTCAACCTTAAACTTAACCTCTTGCTTTTTATACCTGCTTTGCTTTTTCCTCTCTCGGCATCAACACTTTGCGTGAAAGTTTCATTTTGCCCGATCGTGGGTCAACATCCAAGAGTTTCACTTTCACGATGTCTCCCTGTTTCAGGATCCCGTCTAATGTATCCAGCCTGCGGTGATCTACCTCTGAAATATGCAGAAGTCCTTCTTTGCCGGGGAATATCTCCACAAAAGCTCCGTAAGGCATGATGCTGGTTACTTTGCCTTCGTATTCTTCTCCTATTTCAGGAACTGAAGTGATCGCTTTTATACGAGCAACCGCTTTGTCAATTCCTTCTTTGTTATCTGAGAATACATCAATAATACCTTTCCCATCTTTTTCTTCAATAGAAATAGTAGTTCCGGTTTCACGCTGCATTTCCTGGATGATCTTTCCACCGGGCCCTATCACAGCTCCAATAAATTCTTTTGCTATAACAAGCTGGACAATTCGGGGAGCATGAGGCTTGTAATCTTCGCGCGCTTTCGTGATGGTTTTCTCCATCTCACCTAAAATATGCAAACGTCCCTGCTTCGCCTGATCGAGCGCCTTTGCCATCACTTCGTAAGGAAGTCCATCCACTTTCAAGTCCATCTGCGTAGCAGTAATTCCGTCTTTGGTTCCGGTCACTTTAAAATCCATGTCTCCCAAATGATCTTCATCACCGAGTATATCGGAAAGGACCGCGAATTTTTTATTGTCAGTGATCAGTCCCATGGCAATACCTGAAACAGGTTTGCGGATAGGAACCCCTGCATCCATCAGCGCCAAACTTCCTGCGCAAACCGTTGCCATAGACGAAGAACCGTTTGACTCAAGTATATCGGATACCACACGAACCGTATAGGGATAATCTTTGGGCATTACCTGCATCAAAGAGCGATGAGCCAGATTTCCGTGACCTGTTTCTCTTCTACTGGTGCCGCTCATTCTTTTTACTTCACCCGTTGAGAACGGAGGGAAGTTATAGTGCAACAGGAATGATTTTTCTCCCTGATGGATCGCTCCGTCAATAGTCATTGTATCTTCCTTTGTACCCAGCGTAACTGTAGTGAGCGACTGTGTTTCCCCGCGTGTAAAGAGGGCTGAACCGTGTGTCATGGGCAAATAACCTACTTCACTGGTGATCGTACGGATATCGGTTGTTTTTCTTCCATCAAGGCGGATCCCTTCGTTCAGAACTGCGGAACGCATTGCTTCATATTCGAGATCGTGATAATATTTCTTAGCGAGTTTTTCTTTCGCTTTCTTTTCTTCGTCAGAAAATTTTTGCGTAGCAATGAATTCATTGTAGATCGCACCGAAAAGTTTTTTACGCTCATGTTTATTTCCATTACCTGATTTTGCAACTGCATATATTTTATCATACGTTGCCTTACGGGTTGCATCTCTCAATGATTCGTCTTCTACAGGTTCTGCCACTTCACGCTTGGTTTTTTCACCTACTTTTTTAACCAGCTCTTTAATAGCAGTTATCTGCTTCTTAATAGCTTCGTGTGCGAACTTGATCGCTTCGAGCATATCGTTTTCAGAAACTTCTTGCATTTCACCTTCCACCATCATAATGTTCTTTTCTGTTGCGGCCACCAAGATGTCAAGATCTGCTCTCTGCAAGTCAGAGATCGAAGGGTTCACCTGGAACTTTCCATCAATTCGCGCTGCACGTACTTCCGAAACAGGCCCATTGAACGGAATATCCGAAAGTGCAATGGCGGTAGCTGCGGCAAGTCCTGCGTATGCATCCGGAGCAATATTTTTATCTGCTGAAATAAGGTAGATCAGAACTTGTGTTTCATTCCTGTAATTTTCAGGGAACAGTGGGCGCAAGGCGCGGTCTACCAGGCGGCTGGTAAGGATCTCGTGTTCAGCAGGACGGGCTTCACGTTTGAAAAAACTACCTGGGATCCTTCCTGCAGAAGCAAATTTCTCCTGATAATCTACTGACAAAGGAAAAAAATCGATATCTTCTTTAGGAGTGAGATTTGAAACAACAGTTGCAAGGAGCATGGTGTCACCTATTCTTACAACCACAGAGCCATCGGCCTGACGTGCAAGTTTTCCTGTTTCGAGAGTTACTGTTCTGCCATCTCCGAGGTCGAAGGAATGGTTAATTGCTTTTGGTATCATGGTGAAAAGATTTAAATTTATTGATAATGAATAAAAAACGATTGAGAATAAATTAATTTGAAAATTAGAGAATTTGAAAATGAATAACCATTTTCAAATTTTCAAATTGTTAGATTTTCAAATTACTTACGGATGTCTAACGTCTTGAGAAGTTCGCGGTACTTGTCAAGCTTGGTCTTCTTCATGTAATCCAAAAGATGTTTTCTTTTAGCTACAAGGTTCAAAAGAGCACGCTGGGTAGCAACATCTTTTTTAAGACGCTGAAGGTGACCAGTAAGGTGATTGATGCGGTGTGTGAAAAGAGCGATCTGCACTTCAGCAGAGCCGGTGTCTTTATCTGATTTGCCGTGTTTTTTTGCAAATCCTTTTTTTACTTCTGATGTCAAATACATTGTGTTGTTTGTTTTGTCCGAAGACCATTTCTCCGGTATTGTTTATTTTGTTTTTAAGGATGGCAAAGATAATATTTTTTTCTGCTAATTAGCATGCAAAAATGCGCTAAAACGCGCGAAAATACCATTTTTCGAATCTTTCTCATCCAGAGGAAATCTCAAATTACAAATATCAAATTCTAAATAAATTCCAAAAATTAAACCCTAAATCTCAAACAAGACAACAGACATTTGAAGAGTTGAAATCCTGGAATTGGGATTTATTTGAATTTTGTAATTTGGTCTTTGTTGCTTTTACAAAATATATGATAGCAAAAGATTTTTTTGAACTCGTATACGAAGTAGCGCGCCATGTTCCGAAAGGCAGAGTCACATCGTACGGAGCGATCGGAAAATATTTAGGTTCCGGTAGATCTGCCCGGATGGTAGGCTGGGCGATGAATGCAGCCGGCTCTCAAAAAAAATATGTGCCGGCACATCGGGTTGTAAATCGAAACGGGGAACTCACAGGCAGACATCATTTCGCACATCCCAAATTAATGCAGCAACTTTTGGAAAAAGAAGGGATCAAAGTGAAGAAGGACAGGATCGTGAACTTCGAGAAGGTGTTTTGGGATCCGGGAGAGGAACTGAAATTGTGAAACATCATTTTTTCTTCTCTGCCGTTATCCCAACAGAGTTGATCTTCAGAAGTTCTTGAACGGCCTTTTCCAGCATATCGATCTTTTTCTGCTGTTCTGCCGATATTTTTAATTGACCATCAATTTTTGATTGCTGCGAGTCAATTAATTTCTGCTGAACATTCCTTGTTCGCTGTAATTCTTCAATAAGCTTCTGTTGCTCCTGAATAGCTTTGATGGCCACGATCTGTGAATTATAAGTATCTATCTGTAATATTTCTGCGGTGTCGCCAGCAAGATATTCCCCGCTTCCTTGGACCGATTCAGGAAAAATCTCCCGGTATTCCTGTGCTATGAAGTTATAATATACATGATCATGTGCTTGTATAAATGGGTTACGCTTTTTCCATTCCTCGGTATATTTAAAAGTAACGGGGCGAAGTTTCATAATGACAGTGATGGCACTATCAATATCACGTATGTCGGTCTTAATCCGCCTGTCAGAATTAGCCAGCCAAGCCCCGGCCGTTGTTTGAGATCCGGCACCGTTTATCTCTAAAATGTTGGCGGCAGGGACTCTTCCGATGCCCGCCAATCCGGTTCTTAGGATTGTCATTAGGTCGCCATCAACACTGCCGACACGCCCAACGATAGCCATTTTATTATTTGCGCCATCGTATCTAATTTTCATTCCGGCCGTGGCATCTTCTCCAAAATATATTACACCTGTATTATCCTGATTGACACCTGTAGCGTGCGTAAATGTTAAAGTTGGAGCAACACCGTACATGTTAACCAGAGAAGCAGGCGCATTTGTACCGATACCCACGTTGCCATCGCTTTCCAAAACAAGGATGTTGGACCTCTGAACAGTGGTAGGTGCCGTTCTGTTCACATAATCAAACTGCATCGTTGCCAAAGTCAGACTTGACGTATTCTGCACAGTTTCCTTGAAGGCATATGTGTTTGATTGATGATGAATAATACCTCCCTGCCAGGGATTTGCCCCTGGATCGGTACGGACAAATAATGCGTCCAGGCCCGTATTGCCTCCATTGACATCAACCAATCCCTGTGGACTCGAAGTGTTTATACCAACGTATCCTCCATTTGTGATCGCCATGCGGTTTGCAAATCCAGTATAAAAATCCAATCCGAATTGATTTCCTGTTGCCGTGCGTTTTGAAGCAATCCCTTCTCCACTGCCCTGTCCAAATACAAGCGCATTGCCGGTATTAGCACCGTTATTAATTGCTCCATTATTGGTCGACAGATTGTCAACCGTTATCCCATGCCAGGCATTCATGTCACCTCGCTGAGTTATTTGTACACGCTCGGTGGTAACTCCCGATACCGCATTATTTCTTGTCTGAAAGCTGATAGACCCTCCCCGCTGACCGGAAGTGCCACCATCGGCATAGGCAGTTATATTGGCGATATATCTATAACTTGCTGTTTGATTGGGAAAAGCAAAAGCAATAAAACCAGCACTGGTTGCTCCATCCACTATACTTGCGTTGGCAACATTATTTTCTGCCGAAAATAACGGTGGAACGGTAGCAGCCCTTAAGTTCAAAACGGTTTCGCTCCCAACAAATTGGGTAGCATCCGCAGTTCCCGGTGTTATATTGGCAATTCCCATTCTTGGTGTACTGTTGGCTCCGGGCGTGCGGGCAATACTGATGGCATTTACATCGCTTGCGGTTAGCTGATCGGCCGTATTGTGAACACCGAAGTGAAGCATATTCGTGCTTCCATTATAGTGCATATATCCCCCGAGGAATCCGTCCACTCCCACGTTATTATCTTCCATCAGGCGGATTCTTCCGCTTTCAACCTGGTTAGCTGCGGTACCTGCCAGACTCATAATAGGACCCGTGGTTGTTGCATTGTCCGCCCCGATGATCTGGAATTTATTGGTGGGTACCGTTGTTCCAATTCCAACATCCGTACCGTCATCGTAAACCTGGCTACAACTTACATCCGTGGCACTGGCTCTTTTTGTAAGATAATTATTGGTTCCGCATGACATAGTAATGCCTCCGCCACCACCAGCAGCCCAACTCAAATTACCTGCTCCATCATTCTGCAAAAATGTGCTGGCGGCCCCCTGTGCACCTGGCCAGGAGTACGGAACATTGTTAATCCTGATCAGATTACCAGATGAATTCACCCGGAAAAGATCTCCATTACCAACGGTAAACATGGCTACAGGAGTTATATCGCCAATGCCGATATTGCCACTGTTAAGAATGCATAATAAGGAATTATCCGTGGCTCCGTTTTGCCAACGGAAGTGTGTTTCTCCGGTGGCTGAAGCAATGTTAGTAAAATAAAATTTTTCGTCCGCTCCTCCATCATACGCAAAATCATGACCGGGATTGGCTCCCGTGGTCAACACTTCAACATTTCCCCGGGCAGCATCATATACGTGCAACCTTGCAAGCGGAGTGTTTGTTCGGATACCGACATTTCCCGAACTGATGGCTGTTCCGGTGCCATCAACACCTGTGCCGTATATCAAATTACCAATGGACATCTGATTGCTGCCTGTGGAAACGGGAGCATCAATGTTATAACCAAGCATCACATTATTAGAGCCGCTGGTAAGATTATCTCCGGCTGCATGGCCAAGAAAAATATTGCCCGACCCCGTACTATTAAATCCGGACTGAAAACCCATTCCAATATTATTGTTTCCAGAAACATTATGCATCAGGGCTCCATCTCCGAAGGCGCAGTTATCAGAGCCGCCCTGATTATCAAACAAAGCGTAAAATCCAAAAGCGTTGTTCAATCCTCCGGTAGTATTACTGTACAGCGCCTGAAGACCGAAAGCATTGTTTTGCAATCCGGTGTTATTATAGAGGGCAAGATATCCTGCAGCTGTATTGTAATCACCTGTGCTTAAATAGAGTGCTCCCCGCCCGACAGCTGTGTTATCAATACCGCTTGAGTTGGTAAAAAGTGCCTGATGCCCGATGGCCGTATTTCTGGCCCCAGTACCGTTGGAATTGCCAGCCTGGTAACCGAAAAAAACATTTTCCAGCGTGTTGTCAATCCTGCCGGCCTTCTGATTATTCACCCTGAAGTTAAGCGGCTTATCGCCCGCAGCAGCAGTAGTGCCTAAAAAGTTAGTCGCATCCACTAATCCTGAATTTCCGGTGAGTAACCAGCCACCACCGCCACCACCGCCAAAAGCGGTCCAGGGCCCGCCCGATGGATAATAATAAAAACCAATTCCTGTTGGTGCAGTAGCCCCAACATCGGTTTGGTAGATAAGCGAACCTGTTGCCGGAGCAACGATGGCAGTACGGTCAGCGTTAGTCATCCTGGGAGCCAGGAAACCACTGGTAGTGGAAGTAACATCTAAGATAGAAGCGGGAGATGTATTTCCAATCCCGATGAGGCCATTCTGGTCAATGGTCATTCTTACGGGAATAGTTGCATCATCCGTAGTAGTAGATTTTGTTGCAAAGTGAAGCTTCCCCTGAGAATACCCTCCTATTCTTTCAAATACAATCGCCCCTCCACCATTACTTGGAGAAACACCGGTAACGATGAATCTGAGACCGGTGCCATAATTATTGGTTGAAAGCGGCACATTTATACTGAACGGCACATTGGACATCGTAACGCTGTTCGTGTTCAAAATATTACTTGAAGGGTTGTTGTCGATCTGAAGGAGGGATCCTGCTGTAGGGTTAGCGGCCCCTGTGGTATTGATAGCAATATTCTGCGCGAAGACTTCTGTCTCAGAAAAGAGGAGAAAAGAGAAAAATACAACCGCTGAATAAAATTTCTTCATTACATAAATGAACTGATTATGCTACAAATATAAGTCATACCCATTACCTCACAAATAATTGCTGAAGTTTTAGACGAACGCCCCTATTTCTCAGACGAAATTCCTGAAATACCGTTATTTACTGCCGATTTTATCTTTCAAACTGCTTATTTCCCTCTGCATCTCTTCGATCATTTTTTGCTGCTCCTCATTTTTAGCACTCAGTTCCTGAACGGCTTTTACCAGGGGAACCACAAATGTTGAATACCCCAGCGAATAATTGTCCCGTTCGCTCACCGGATGGTGCACCCCGTCAAATTCATATCCGATTTCTTTTGCAGTCGCTTCTACTTCCTGCGCAATAAAGCCGGTTTGTTTGACAGCTGAAACTTCTCGCAAACGATTAAAATAGCGTTGTCTTTCTTTTTCGTTTTTGCAAGTATCCATGTGCTGTTTAACACCCAGGAACTCGTCTATTTTTTCTGTTTTAAGATTATATGTAACGGGTCTTAATTTTGTAATGAATGCAAGACCGGGTACATTTTCTTTTACATTTTCTTTAAAGCGTCCATCCGAAAAATTCTGCCACGCGCCATACCCTCCGGTTAAATTGTTATTAGAGACAGTGCCAATCACAATTTTATTGTTGGCATTGGACGTAGCCAGATAACCAAACGCCCCTGCACCGGTCAAATTCAGATTCATCAGCGTTTGAGAGCCAACCGCAGTATTCTGAGAGCCGGCAACAGTTGTACTCTGCAGAATAGACGAATAGCCAATGGCCGTATTATCACTTCCCCCTGCAGCAGTGGCCGCCAGGCTGTAAAAGCCCGCTGTTCCACCCACAAAAGTGTTGTGGTCACCCGAAGAAATACCGGTCAGGTTTTCATCCCCAATAGACACATTTTCAATTCCACCAACGTTACTTGAAAGTGCCGCCATGCCAACGGCTGTGTTGAACCCGCCCGTGTTAACCATACAGGCCTGGGCCCCTACAGCGGTATTATTCTGACAGGTACCGCTAGCCTGACACGCCCAAAGGCCAACACCTGTATTTAACCTTCCCGTGGTAGTGTTTTGCAATGCCTGGCATCCGACAGCAGTATTATAGCGCCCGGTTGAAACACTTGTTAAAACCTGGTAACCAATCCCTGTATTTAACGCAGCTCCGCTGGTAGTGAAGTTTCCGGCCTGGTATCCCAAAAATAAATTGGGCCCGGATGTACCAACAACAGGAGCTGCATTTCCGGTTGTACTGTAATTATGGATGAACCTGTCCGCACCCTGCATAATGACACCTACTGTGGAGCCGGTTGTTACAGGAAGACGAAAATTATTTGTTATTTGTAATTGTTCGACCGGGGCCGTTAATCCAATCCCTACATTACCCCCACCCGAGGGAACAATAATTGCATAATTAGCTGTTGCACCTCCTGTCGCAGAAAAATATCCTGCAACATTTGTACTGTTGGTTGTAGTTGTTACAGACGATTGGATACCGTAAGAAGTAAATACACCCGTTGGCGCACCTGATTTCAAAATATTCAATGCAGTACCGGTGCCTGCAGCATTTCCTGAACACTGAATATTTACACCTGCTAAGGTGCCTGTTCCCTGATCTACTTCAAGACGACCCACCGGGGCGAGTGTGGTTCCCACTCCACAATCACCTACTATATTAACTGTTCCTGCTGAGCGCACATACACACGCTGCACTCCGGCTGTTTTTATCTGAAGGTCCTTTGCATCGGTTGTGCCCAAAAAATCCGTACCTGGATTTGTATTTGTATTTCCGGCAAGCAGCCATTCCGTGCCTGCATTACCACCGTTACCAACGAGTTTCACCCATACCGGAGCCCCTGCAGTTCCACTGTTATAATAATATCCTGCAGGTGATAATCCACCGGTACCCGTACAATAAACCAGCAAGCTTGTTGCAGGAGTTGGAATTGTTGCAGCATCATTGACCGCGGTTAGCGCCACACGCGGAATGAGAAGCCCTTTTTTATTATTTGCAGCAAGCGCGCTCACGTCCACGTCCAGCATGGCTGAAACATCAGGCGCTGCGCCATTGGCATTGATGCCGGTGTTTTGAGAAAACACCTCTCTTTGAGAAAAAAGAAAAGCGGAAATAATGACCACGGGAGTGAAAAACTTTTTCATTGGAATAATTTTATAAAGTAATTATCCCAAATATAAGATTTAATAAAGAAAAGAAGGAAAAAAATGGCAGGAACTTATCCGATTGATTTTCACTTGAAGCCGGTCACACAAAATGAAAACGAAATTTACTTTCCGGGCTGCGGAAAGATCATTTCTCCGCCTTAGCGCCCTGTTGCAGCTCCAGTTGTTTAATGCGCAACTCAAAATCATTTTTGAGATTTTGATTTTCAGTTTTCAAACCATTCACATCGAACCGAAGCTGCTTGATCAATTCCTGCTGCTGCTTGATCGCCTCCACCAGCGCGGGTGTAAGGCGGGAGTAATCAACGGATTTAAATCCGTCCTTGTCCGTAACCACAAGTTCAGGATAAATTTTTTCCAGCTCCTGCGCGATGAAACCGATCTGCTGATCATTCGAAAAATGTTTATCCGGAAATTCATTTGCTTTCCAGAAATAATTCACCCCTCTTAAGTCAAGTATTTTATACAGTGAATTGGTGAGCGTAGAAATATTTTTTTTATAACGAATGTCCGAGCAGGCAACCACACCCGCGCTTACCGAAGCGGCAGTTGCATAAATGGTACCCACCACCCCTAAATTTCCTACAACATGTAAAGGATACTGGGGATTTGTACAACCGATACCCAGCCAAGAACCGTTGATCCAGCTGCTGGAATTTGCCCCGAAGTGCATAATGTTTGTACCGGCCTGGTTTCGTATATATACATCGGCATCCTGAGTTTGGCTTCCGATCGCAACATCTCCACTGGCGGCAACTACTTCCAGAACCTGACGTGAGCCGACCCCCAGATCACCAACCTTAAAAGTTGCGTTCACGTGAAGCTGTGCATCCGGATTGGTCCTTCCTACACCCACTTGAGCTGAATTATCCATGAACATCACATTGCTCGAACTGTTTGTCCGGATCTGATAACCTGCTGATCCATAATTCATATACATAATATTATCGCTCCAACGCGGCCAGAAATAGGTCTCGTACGCTCCGCCTGCATTCTTTGCAACAAACGCTGCAGTATTCTCCACTGCAAACGAATTTCCCGTAGTTCCGATGGTCAAAGGATATGCGGGAGCTGATTTTGAAATACCTACGTACCCTGTGTTGATATCCCAGGTCATCACGCCTGTCCCCGTCCATGAGTCTGAATTGCAGCAATCCCCCGAGGCATTGTACAAATTAAGATAGGTACCATCCCATTTAAATCCTGCGTGCCGCAAGCCATCTTTTCTGAATACAATTCCTGTAGAGGATCCGCTGGCACCCAGAAGTCCTGTATAAAAACCTGTAGCTGCATTTTTAGCAAAGATGTTTCCGTTATAAACTTCCATTTTGGATCCCCATACATTATCGGGAGTAGTTGTTCCTATGGCCACATTACCTTCAACAAGCAATCCATTTGCCGGAGCGGCTGAAGCATAATAGGTAGAACCTATTCCGGCACTACCAACGACATTAAATTTACTTTGCGGGGTACTTCCTCCCGGATCACCTATCGTTGTTTTGCTGCTGTAAATAGAAATTTCCTGAAGCCCTGATACATCATCCCAGACCACAAATTTATGTGCTCCGTTCCAATTGGATATTGAAAAGTCGCTGACACCTTGCTTTTGAAGGGAGATTATACTTCTCACGCTGCCTGCTACTGAACTGTTCAGTACAATGCCCGGAACATTGGTAGTGGAGGTCAATAGAAGCATTGCAGGATTATTTCCCTGAACACTTCCGGGCCCTTTGATCTCAAGCAATGAGCCGGGAGCAGTGGTTCCAATACCCACATTGCCGCTGCCCTGGATGATCATTTTAATTTGCGACAATGCATTGGGTTGGCCTATCGTTCCGCCACCACCGGCAACACCGAATGCTAAATTGTCATTTCCTGTAGCAGAATTATAATAATGGAAAATAGAACTTGCCCGGGTGTCTGCGTTGGATGCCCAGTACCGTGAAAGTATTATATCTCCGCGCGGAACATCCAGCGTGTTAGCTGATTGCAAATGAAGCAGGGAAGAAGGCGCCAACGTTCCGATTCCCACATTACCATCGGCCTCGAGCACAAGTATGTTTGATTTCTGTACCGTAGTAGGAGTAAGCCTATTCACATAATCAAACTGGAGAGTACCCAGGGTGGCGCTCGATGTATTCTGCACGGTTTCCTTAAAACCATAGGTAGTAGACTGATGATGGATAATTCCACCTTGCCATGGATTTGCTCCCGGATCTGTACGGACATACAACGCATCGGTTGCAGTTGCTCCTGTATAAACATCTAATCTGCCTTGAGGGCTCGAAGTATTCACCCCGACATATCCTCCGGTTGCAATACTCATGCGATTTACAAACGCAGTATAAAAATCCAGGCCGAATTGATTTCCTGTCGCGGTCCTTTTAGACGCCATTCCTTCCCCGCTGGCCGATCCAAACGTAAGTCCGTTCGTGAGTGTACCGGCATTCGTACCTGCCTGGTCAATGTTCATCCCGTTGCCTACAGAAAGATTTTGCTGCGGGGTAATAGTGCCGATACCCACATTACCGCTGCCGCTTGGAACCACGATGGCATATTTGGTAGTGGCCCCTGTCACTTCTACCCATAATCCGTATCCAATTCCTGCCACACCTCCGGAATGAGTGATGTGTAGGCCTTTTGTGTTTGCTACAGAGCTTATTTGGAGTATTTCAAGCATGCTAAGGGTTGAGTTGGCAGCCCCGGAAGTGTTAATAGCAATATTCTGGGCGAACAATTTATGCCCTCCTAAAAGCAGCGAAATAAAAAATACAGTCCCGAATAAAGAATACCTCATAAATACAAAAGGTTGGAAAATTATCCTGTAAATATATGACAAATCATCTTTTCACGAAACCTACCACGGGGTTTTAGACGAATGGCAGGATTTTGTAGACGAAGAAGTACGACTTTCACCTTAACACCCTACTTTTTTTGATAAACACAAAACGAAAAGGGGAATTTATTCTTCTCGTCAGCCGGCATATTTTTTTCACTCACAAGCTTCCATTTACTTTCATGTACGTTCGGAAAAAATGCATCGCCATCGAAGGAATGATGGATCTTTGTGTAATAAATTTTATCGGCCGCCCCGATCGTTTGCTTGTAAATATCCGCTCCACCAATAATAAAAACTTCGCTACCCCCCACCCCTGAAGGGGCATTTGAATTTTCTTTTGCTTTTGCTTCTTCCAACGCATCTCCAATTGAGTTTACAACGATACAACCGGGAGCCAAAAAATCCTTTTTTCTTGTTACAACAATATTTGTCCTGCCATCCAGTGGACGATATTTCAAAGGAATAGAATCATAATTTTTTCTCCCCATGATCACGCAATGCCCCATGGTGGTATCACGGAAATATTTCATATCCGTAGGCAAATGCCAAGGAAGGTTGTTATCCTTTCCGATCACATTGTTCTCGGCAACAGCAGCTATGAGCGAAATGATCATGCGTAGGTAATGCTCGGATCAAACGTCTCTTCGTGACTGTGCATCATATCCAGTTCCCACCCTGCAGGGAACGGTGCTTCCAGCAGCGCGCCACGCAACATATTCGGATACATCTCTGCGTACGTTTGTATCTGGCTCGCACTGATCCTGCGATAGATAAAAGAACGATGCAGTCTTCTCGGGTCGTCCAGTCCTGCAGCGGCCATCAGTTCTGCCGCGCTCTTGACCGTTTCGTTGTGGAAATTTTTCACACGAACTTTTTTGTCGTCCACATCAAGACCCTTCATTAGGTTTTTATCTTGAGTGGCAACACCGGTTGGGCATTTATTCGTATTGCATTCCAGCGCCTGTATGCAGCCCAGTGCAAGCATCATAGCGCGGGCACAGTTGCACATATCTGCACCCAGTGACAAATTTTTTACGATCTCAAAACCTGTAGAAACTTTTCCGGATGCAATGATGCGGATGTGGCGCCTCAGTGCGAAACCATTTAGCGCATCGTGCACAAACGCAAGGGCATCACGCAAAGGCATCCCCACATAATTTGAAAATTCAAGAGGAGCGGCTCCGGTTCCGCCTTCTCCTCCATCCACAGTAATAAAATCCGGACTAATCCCCGTCTTCACCATCGCTTTGCAGATCGCCAGGAACTGAGATTTCCGGCCTACACAAAGTTTGAAGCCGATCGGTTTGCCCCCTGAAAGCTCACGCAGCTTTCCAATGAACTGCATCATCTCAATCGGAGTTTTAAAAGCTGTATGAAAAGGTGGCGAGTTCACGTCTTTCCCCACTTCTACCAAACGGATGTTAGCGATCTCCTGGGTAACTTTTGCGGCAGGAAGAATTCCACCATGGCCCGGCTTTGCACCTTGAGAAAGTTTTATCTCGATCATCTTTACCTGCGGGGTCTTCGCGCGTTCAGCGAAGGCTTCGTAGTTAAATGTTCCGTCCGCCTTATTTCTACAGCCAAAATATCCTGTTCCTATCTGCCAGATAATATCCCCTCCCGGTTCAAGATGATACGGACTCAGTCCTCCTTCGCCGGTGTTGTGCGCAAAGCTTCCAAGTTTTGCTCCGCCATTCAATGCCATGATAGCGTTTTTGCTAAGCGATCCAAAACTCATAGCTGAAATATTCAAAATGCTGGCTGAATACGGCTGCTTGCAATCCGGACCTCCAACCATTACTCGTGGGTGCTGTTCTACTTTATGTCCGTCCAACGGAGCAATGCTGTGGTTCAGCCACTCGTATCCTACTTCATAAACATTAAGCTGGGTTCCAAAAGGAGTGGTATCAACCACCTTCTTTGCACGCTGATAAATTACATTTCTGCTCAATCTGTTAAAAGGAGTTCCATCGGTATCTGACTCGATAAAATACTGATACACTTTAGGGCGCATCCATTCCGCCCAATAACGCATTCTGCCAATCACAGGAAAATTTCTGCGGATAGTTTGCTTGGGCTGGATAATATCCATTAATCCAACAAGAATTATGGGAACCGTCAGCACAAGCGACCATGCAAAAGGATGCCAGAAATAAGTGACTACTCCTGTTACTATTAAAAGTCCGATCGTAATGTTGTAAAAACTTTTCATAGGGGGTTTATTTTATGAAGGCGAATTTACTTTTTATTGCAGCGAAGTACGAAAAAAATACGAACATTCGCGCTTCGATGAAATAGGCGCTATACTGCTACAGCACCCTTAATATGCGGATGCGGGTCATAATTCTCTATTGTAAAATCCTCATACTTAAACCCAAATATATCTTTCACTACAGGATTTATTTTCATAGCAGGAAGTTTCCGAAAATCTCGCGATAGCTGAAGATTGACCTGCTCCATGTGATTGGAATA
>JAHEYK010000141.1 GCA_023251625.1 Bacteroidota bacterium | reverse complement strand
TAAAAATTCTTTTGCTGGAAAATAATATACATCCTCTCGTTCTGAAATTTTATGTGGTGGGCTTCATCAATAAGAATGTCGCTGCAAATAGCTTTTAGCAGTTTGCAATCGGTAGCATCGTGCAGAGCCCGGTAAAAAATCTGTGCAGCGCTTTCTACAATGATCACGGCAATGGTCCAGAGTTCCATGCTGGTGTTCAGGTATCTTATTTTTCTGAATAGCGTATCGCCCCAGTCTTTTTTTACGGGCTGCTCGCCTATGAGGCCGATGTATTTTCCCAGATTGTTGCCATGTTTCTGCTCTTCTTTTATGAAAAGTTTTATGGCATCTGTATATTCTGCATTACCAATCCGGGTTGCATATCTTGCCGAGGCGGCCAGCAGGTGCGCCCCATCACTGGTTTCTCCTAGCTGCCAAGCTTTGAGGGAGTAGAGGATGTTTGCTTTTTCTTGTTCCGTAATTTCCGGTTTAACATTCCAGTCAATGCGCTGCTTGGTCAGGTTTTCACGAAAATGCATTTTCCAGAAGTAGGAAGAGTGTATCATGTGTTTAATTTTTCCGCAGAACGGGAGAATCCCGTAAATATTTTACAGACCTGCAAGGTTTTCAAAAGCTTGCAGGTCTGCAAATTCCTCCTTCAACTCACAACCTTTTCATATATTTGACGTATTATGTGCAGATTCTTGCTTCCTAACTACCCTATGAGAAAGATCTACCTAATCACTTTGCTGGCACTTGCAGGAGTAACTGCTCAGGCGCAAAGTTCATGGAAGAAAAAAACTGACTTTGGAGGTGCTGGCAGATTGGCTTCAGTCGGGTTTTCCATAGGAACAAAAGGATATATAGGAACAGGAACTGCGGGCGGAGACTTCTGGGAATATGATCCTTCCACGGATGCTTGGACACAAAAATCAGATTTTGGAGGAGGAGGAAGATGGGGGTGTTCCGGTTTTTCGATAGGAGCAAAAGGATATATAGGATTGGGATATGCAGGT
Organism: Bacteroidota bacterium; assembly: GCA_023251625.1. GTDB lineage: Bacteria > Bacteroidota > Bacteroidia > Palsa-948 > Palsa-948 > Palsa-948. The sequence continues at coordinate 4,277 of JAHEYK010000141.1, read as the reverse complement.
AATGGATGGAACTTTTTTAAAGATTTCTGGGAATACGATCCGGCAGGAAATACATGGGTACAAAAAGCCGACTTTGGAGGAACAGCAAGGCAAAATGCAGCGTGTTTTGTTATAGGAACTAAAGCCTATATCTGTGCGGGACAGGACGCTTCAAATTATATAAAAGATTTCTGGGAATATAACCAGGGAACGGATACCTGGACGCAAAAAGCAAATTTTGGAGGCAGTGCGAGACGGGGCCCAGTAGGATTTGCCATCGGAAGTAAAGGATATGTTGTGACCGGAATGGATGGATTTTTTCCAACAGATTTTTGGGAATATAATCCTTCAGGTGATTCATGGACTAAAAAGGCAGATTTTAAGGGAGATGGAAGATGGCTTGCTGCCGGTTTTTCTATAGGTAATAAAGGATATGTGGGTGGAGGTTCAGGCCCTGACTTTTGGGAGTACAACCAGAGCACGGATACATGGACACGAAGAGATGATATAGGAACAGATAGTCCGCAACAAGGCCCTGTTGGATTTTCAATAGGTTCTAAAGGATATTTTGGGACAGGATATAGTACTATTCCTGGATATTCAAAAGCTTTTTGGGAATATGATACATGCAAAGCAACCATTACCCCAAGTAGCAGCATTTCTTTTTGCCAGGGTTCAGGCATAACATTAACTGCCAATTCTGCAAATACTTATTTGTGGTCAACAGGCGCCACCACTCCAAGTATAACCGTTGATACTGTAAAAAGTTATTCGGTCACGATCACACAAACCGGGGCCTGCGCATCTTCTTCTCCTTCTTCGTCAAGTGTTCTTACTACAAGTTTTCTTTCCCCGGGCATTGACTTAACGTATGGTAATACCTGTTTGCCGGCATCTACTCCGTTCACTTCCGTAACTACCTGTATCAATGACACAAGCTGGCTTTGGAATTTTGGAGATCCTGCATCGGGCACAGCAAATATTGACAGCATAAAAAATCCATCCCATTTATTTTCTTCAAGTGGTACGTACTTGGTGACCCTGATCATAAATAAAAAAGATACTGTTGCAAAGTCCCTTACTATTGCCCCGCATGCTGACTTTTTATTTTATGCCCCCTGTATAAACCAGCCTACTAATATTTATTATGACTGGAACAGTTGCTATTTTCCCTTTTCATTTGTCTGGAACTTTGGTGATCCTGCTTCCGGTCCGGCAAATATTGACAGCAGCGGGTACTATGTATATCACCAATATGCGTCAACAGGCACTTATACTATTAGCCTGGTGTATGACTATACAGTGACCCTTACCCATACAGTTACTGTTACAATTCCCCCGGTTGTATCTCTTGGCAACGACACCATTATTTCTTCCTGCAATTCTATTTTGCTTGATGCCGGAAACCCTGCGTCCTATTTTTACTGGTCAAACGGAGCAACCACTCAAAAAATTTCAATTAAGAAAGCCGGTACGTATTACGTGGATGTGTATGACAGCATTTCATGGTGCTGGGCAGGAGATACCATTGTTATCGGGCTTGACCCTGCTATTAGCGTTGATTCCATACACAGCGTATCTGGTTGTGGTGCAAGTGATGGAGAGATCTTTACTTCCATAACCGGAGCATCGGGTCCTTACACTTATTTGTGGATGCCGGGAGGATATACTACGCAGGATATTTCAGGAATAGTACCCGGATCCTATACGCTTACCGTTACCAATGCCATTGCCTGCAGCAATACGGCTGTTCAAAATATTTATGCTGTGCCTCCGCCCACTTCGCTTTCGATCTGCATTGCCACCGTGGATTCTACTAAATCAACAAAAAATATTATTGTCTGGGATAAACCTGTGACAACGACCATTGACAGTTTCAGGATCTACAGGGAGATAAGCGCTGTATACACCCCCATTGCAACCGTGCCTTACAGCAGCCTTTCTCAGTTTACAGATTCCACAAATGGAGTTGACCCCAAAACCTCTTTTTATAGGTACAAAATATCTTCTATTGATACAAATGGGGTAGAGAGCGCACTCAGTAATCCGCATCAAACCATTTGGCTGCAGGTAACCCAGCCCCTTGCACCTGCATTGGATCTGGCATGGACCGATTACTGTGGAATGTCGGTTGTAAAGTATTACATCTTCCGCGACAGTGTACACAATAGCAACTGGCAATTGATCGATTCTGTTTTGTGGGGAACAAATACATATATAGATTCTTTTCCTCCTAATGACACGGCAAGATACCGGGTAGAATCTGTATCACCCACACCCTGCATTGCTACGATCAAAAAGGGCCCGCAAATTAACAGCACTACGGTAAAAACCACCAAGTCCAATTCATCAGACAGACTTACAACCCCTGTATCTGCAAATAATTACGAGGATCAATTGCAAGTAAGCATTTATCCAAATCCAAACCCAGGGCAGTTTACGATCGTCTCGCCTGTCTCCATTCGAAATGTGGAAATATATACTGTGTACGGAGAGAAAGCCCATTCTGAAACTGTGAACCGAAGATCATGCACACTGCATTGCGATCTCACCAATGGAATTTATTTTGTGAAATCTATCACAGATAAAGGAGCGGTAGTGAGAAAGGTCGTGATCTCCAGGTAATACAACCCTGTGCAATAAAGCGTTAAATTTGTTCCGATCATCGGGACTCAATGAGAAACATCTCTCTTTTCGCAGTTTTCATTCCTTTTTTTCTGTTTCTGTTTTTAGTTCCCATACCCAGCTAAGGAACGATTCCTTTGATGCGTTGAATCTCGCTTGCCGATGAGGGTAGACATGATCAGGCTGTTGCAAATACCCTCCCAACCGCAACCTTTTCATATCTTTAACGTATCAGGAGTTGTATTTCGCTCCCTGATCTCCTTCCATGAAAACCCCTTTTATAGATAAAGAGAAAATCCGAGCTGTTTCTATAATAGCCTTTTTACTGAGTAGCCATTTTTTCGCTTTCATTTCGATACCTGCTTTTTCTCAAAATGTTGAATGGGTAAAACATGCAGGCAGCAATGTGGGGGTAGGTAATGAGCATGGGTATGGAATTTGTTCTGATAAATCGGGGAACGTTTTTATTACCGGCAGCTATTATAACAATGCAAATTTTGATACTGCCTTAGTTGCAGGAACCGGGCAGGATATTTTTTTAGCAAAATATTCTTCAGAAGGAAAATTACTCTGGGTAAAAAAAGGAGATGGGGCCTCCAATTCTCAGGGCAATAGTGTTGTTACCGACAGCGCAGGGAACTGCTACATCACAGGAGGATTTATAAGTCCTGCAACTTTTGATACGGCAACTATTACCGGCGGAGCAGGTACAAGTATTTTTATAGCAAAATATAACAGTAGTGGGAAACTTAAATGGGTAAAGGGAATAGCAACCAACGGAGGTATGGGGTGGGGGCTTGTTGTGAGCCATAATAATTTATATTTTTCAGGTGGGTATGGAGGCACCACGAATTTTGATACAATCCCTTTTACCGGAGGCGGTGGGTTCATTGCTAACCTGGACATGAATAGTGGTAATGTTAAATGGGCTAAGAAAGCAGGTGAAATGTGTTATGGCTTATCCAACGATGCAGCTGGAAATGTTTATTCAACAGGCTATTTTCAGAACACAGTTGATTTTGACCCGGGTGCGGGAACATTTAATTTAACGGCAGCAGGTAGTCATGACATTTACATTTTAAAATTGACCGGTTCGGGAAATTTTATGTGGGCCAAAAAGATAGGTGGAACAACCTATGATGACGGCCATGCCATCGTTACAGATACTGCCGGTAATGTGTTCACAACAGGTTATTTTCAGGGTACCGTTGATTTTGACCCTGGTGTGGGAATATTCAATTTAACTTCAGTGGGTACGTATGGTATTTTTATTTCCAAGCTGGATGCTTCGGGAAATTTTGTCTGGGCCAAAAAATTGGGTGGCACAGGTGCTAATCACGGTTATTCTATCGCTACCGATCCTGCTGGTAATGTGTATACAACAGGCGATTTTCAAGGTACAGCCGACTTTGATCCGGGTGTAGGAACATATAATTTAATATCGAACGGATTTGGTGATGTTTTCATTTCTAAATTGGATGCAAACGGTAATTTTGTTTGGGCAAAGGCTATGGGTGGAACAGCGGGAGATGCCGGAAATACCATTGCAGCAGATGCAGGAAGCAATATTTACTTCATAGGAGATTTTCAAAATGCAGTCGTATTTGAGCCGGGAATATGCAAAGCCCAAGTTATTTCCTATGGAGGATCGGATATCTTCTTTGCTAAATATA
>JAHEYK010000054.1 GCA_023251625.1 Bacteroidota bacterium | reverse complement strand
GGCTTTCCTCCGCTCTCTTTATTTAAAAAACCAAAACCGGCAGCGCATGTTTGCGCAATGTTTTCAATTAAAGCAGCTTCCTGAAGATATCCCTTTTTTATAAAAATGTTTTCTTTTTGAATAAAAAAATCAGTTTCAAAATTAGTATCCTTGGCCTTCATCAGATTCGAGATCATAACAAAAGGACTCCTTTGAGGGATGAGAGATTCAATATTTTCTTCTGTCACGATCATGATTGATAAAAATCATAATAATTAAACCACTGTTCAGGGTTGAGTTTCAGTTTCCTCTCCAATTCAACCACATATTCTTTAGCAATCTCTTCCGGAGATAATTTGCCGGTGATTGGCCGCGTAGCGCTGAGTGCATAATGATAGGTCGTTTTTTTTATGGCATACACAAATGTGACCGGAGCAGAGAATTTTGAAGCTATGATAAAAGGCCCCAAGGGGAACTTTGCTTTTTTTCCTAAAAAATCCAATTCAACGGATTTTGCCCCTTCCAAATACCGGTCTGCGTGAATGGCAATAAATTCATTTTTCGAAATAGCATTATTTATTTTAATGATGTGCGAAAGGTCATTTTTAATTGGAATAATATTAAACAAAGAGCCACCTGTATTGTTGTTAAGGAATGTTTTTATTTTTTCCACCTCAGCATCGATCATAACTACATTAATTTTTGAAGATATCCTTTTTCGAAGCAGGTTTCCGGCTGTTTCCCAATTACCAAGATGTGCGCTGAGTAATATCCCGCCTTTACCTTTATTTTTCATGTCTATCAAATAGTCTTCATGATCAAATGAATAGGTGTACTTATGGCCTTTGTTCACTAAAAAAGCAGAGCGATCTATCAATGTTTGCCCAAAACGGTAAAAATTTTTCCGGGTAAGACGCAATGCATCTTTTCGCTTGTATTTTAATGCTGTCGTATAAAAATCAACTAACGTATTTCTGTTGCGAGTTGAAAAAAAAAAGTAATAATATGCAACTACCTGCAATACTAGGTAAGCAAACCCAACCCCGAAAGTTTTAATTAAAAATAAAAATATTTTATAGCCAATCAGGGAGCCTATCGTTTTACCATCCCACCGGCTCATTGCTTATGCGATAACCTTTCCTCAACCAGATTATAAAAATCATTGAACGTTACGATCTTTACAAAATCTTCTCCGTTAAATTTTAAACCAAAATTCTCTTCAATTACAACCACCAGATCAACGTAATCAAGACTGTCTAAAGCCAATGTTTCTCTCAGGTTACTTTCGGGAAGTATTTTTTCCCTATCTACTTCAAACTCAGTAGATAAGAAGTCTTTAGTTGTTTGAATTATTTTACTTTTTTCCATGCAGGAGAATAGATAATATAATTAATAAAGATAATGCCCAAATTTAAGAAAAAAATACGATTGAACAGTATATTAGTTTTCACAAGGCAAATAGGGAAATCTATGCCTGAAAAACAATATGAAATTGATCCTTATGAAGTGATCGTAAGGGTGTTTCCGCTCAAAGAAGTGTTGTATTTAGTGAGAGGAGATGGCGGGGGGCCTGCAATTACCTTTCCACTGGTATCAAACTTACCGGCATGGCAGGGGCAATTAAAACTACTTGTGGCGCTGGCGTAGCTTACATTACAACCATCATGCGTACATTGCTGTGCTAACGCCACAAAAGAAGAACTCGCCAGCGGACTTGCGATCCGGGCAATGATGATACTGTTGTTATATACATAACCACCCACCGCATTCAACTGAGTATTAGCAGCGCTATTAAGATCCAATGAAAGGTTCACACTGTTGGTTTTTTTAGAGCAGCTTTCCATCAGGGCAGCACCTGCCAAAGCTGTTCCGCAGAACGCACAAGATGCTTTGATAAATTTTCTTCTGTCCATAATTGGATGGATTAATGAATGATGTATGCATTGTATGCATCAACAACCATGTGTGCATGTTTTGTTCTGTTCAACTTAAACGAAATAGATACCAATTCACAAGCCACTCCTGCCAGCATAAGATACTCTCCGTTGACGCGCATTTCTGCAGAGGTAGTAGGTGTTGTGCTTCCTCTTTTTGAACGTCTGGGCGTATTGGCAGCATATAAATAAAGTCCTGTGATAAAAATAGGGAGGGAAAGGATCATGGTTGTCATCTGAATGAATTTCTTTTCCTCTACCTTTTTGATCATCAAATTTATTTTTTTGTCGTTCTGCTTAGATACAATGGCCAACATATCAGGTTCTGATATCCTTCGCTCTTTATAGTAGTATTTACTTCCGGAGGGTTGAATAGAAAGATCAATCGCTGGAGGCGAAAGAATCGCTTCCTTTACAACAGGAGGAACATAATTCTCAAACGACTCATGAATGCCGTTCGGATAAATAAGTAATTTGATCTCTTGCTTAGACAGGGTGAATACAGGCCCTTCCTGGTAATCTAAACGTTTGTATCGAACATTATCCGGGTTCACTTCCACTAATTTCACGATCAATTTATTTCCATTCCTTTTTACAATAGTATCCTGTGCTTGAAGTAACTGAAAACAGAGCATACAAACAACCCACAGAAAAAAATATTTTATCTTCATAAGATCACTGTATGACAATATTTTTGCCAGTTATAAGGCCGCCTGATTTAAACTGAAGAATGTAATTTCCTTTAGAACAGCCATTTAAATCAAGCACAATGCTCTTCATGCCATTGGCTGAAAGCGATTTAACTGTTCTGCCGGAAACATCCATCAGCTCAAGGGACATATTCGAAAAAATTTTTCCAAAAATTATTTGCACTTTATCTGTAGCCGGGTTGGGGAAAACGGATATCTCTTTATCTAATTCATATTCTTTTATCCCGGTAACCGTATTGCCGTTCGAGATGAGCCAGATATCCGGATCAAGTTTCACTGAATCTACCGCGAAAGGGAGCGTCACTGAAAAAGTTTGACCTGAAAAAGTATGATTCAGTCGAATGATAGTATCGTGTGTCTGATCTTTAAACTCTATTGGCAGAGGCAATCCAAAGAACGGAATGGATGAAGGATAAGAAGCCGTCTGATTCACAGTAAGATTCACGGTGTTTCCGCTTTGATTCCAGGTTATCTGATAGGATGGGAATCCCTCTCCTGTGAACCAGTCGTGAAAGTACCAGGTTAGATTTTGCCCGGAAGAGGTTTCAAAATGAGTTTTAAGGTCGGAGGTATAAGCAAATCCATATGATAATTTAGGGTCATTTAAATAATTTTTTAGAGCAGTAAAAAATGCTGAGTCACCAATCGCCCATCGGAGCTGATGAAGGATCGCAGCGCCTTTATCGTAGCTAAGGCGGCCATCAAATATCCTGTTCACCGAAGTGGTGTCACTACACCAAACAGATCCATTGGGGGCACTTGTCACACTGCCTCTTTTCAAAGACTTGTAGATGGGCCAATATATTCCCCCAAACATGTGTTCATAGGTCAACCCGGTAAGATAAGTGGCAAAACCCTCATTAAGCCAGATATCACGCCAGCTTGCACAGGTTACTTTGTCTCCAAACCACTGGTGGCCTAATTCGTGTGCAGTAAGCTCATGATCAAAACCTCCCAGGAAGGTCATCGACTGGTGCTCCATTCCTCCACCCCATCCAAATTGGGTCATTCCATATTTTTCGTTCACATAAGGATACACACCAAAAAGTGTATCGTATAATTGCATCACCGGAACTACCGTAACGAACTTTGAAGCTGCTTCTGCAGAATCTTCCGGATAGATATAATTCTGAATCGGGAGATTGGTTGCTCCAAAGGGCACATTCTGGGAGAACTGGGAATAATTGGTAGTTGCAAAACAGATCAGGTATGTGGCAATAGGATACCGGTGCTTCCATCGAAATATCTTGTCAGGGCCGCTTGGCGTTACAGAAAGCAGCAGCCCATTGCTCGCCACTTTGTACGCAGCAGGGGTGGTAACAATAATATCTACTGAATCTATTTTATCTGTTAAACTGTTCTTACAGGGCCACCACTCGCTTGCTCCGTAGGGTTCAGAAAGCGTCCACATCACGGGTGTATGATTCACAGTATCATGCGTTCCCACGCCAAAAGAACCAAAACCGGAACTGGGAGGAACTCCTTTGTAAAATACAGTAATTGAATCAAGGGTATTTGCCGGAATTGTTGCCGGAAGAAATGCTGTAACGATGTTTGATTTATGTGTAAACGCCAATGAACTTCCATGGTACTTTACCGAATCAGCGCCCAGCGAATCACTCAGGTCAAATTTAATAGAGTCAAAGCCTGCGGCCAATGGTTTAAAATAGGTAGTGATGTTTCCGGCAATAAAATCAATGGCAGGGTCCACCTTCCACATACAGCGGTGGTACTTAATATCATAATCGTTGATCGTAGTTAAGGGGTGAGGTTTGATCTTTCCGGCATGCGCTTTCATTTCTGACTCGACTATCTCCTTGAAATGCTTATCCGTTGGCATTGGATTTACCTGAGCAAAACTGATTCCCGTTCTATAAATAATCAGCAGGGAAACAAAAAATAAATTCAGAAAATATTTTTTCATATATGGATTTATCCTCTCTAAAAAGAGTGCACTAAAGATAAATTATTTGAATGAATATCACCTATTAACCGGAGGGAATATTTTCTACACAACTTGACAATGATTATAAACTTAAAACATTTATATGGTATTATTTACGAAATTTGAATATCATTATTAATTCATGGCCCACGACCATCATCACAACTACGACCACGACCACCATTTTCATGCCCCTAAAAATATCAGTCGGGCATTTATCATAGGAATTATTCTTAATATGAGCTTTGTGCTGATCGAAACATTGGCAGGATTATGGCAGCACTCCCTGGCACTCTTAACCGATGCCGGACATAATTTCAGCGATGTGATCTTACTGGTATTTGTGCTGATGGCCAATAAATTCGCGAAAATGAAACCAACGGATACATTTACATACGGATACAGCAAATCAACTATTCTGGTTGCACTTACCAACTCCATTTTGCTTTTAGTAGCAGTTGGGGCCATTGGATTAGAAGCGGTAAGAAGAATTTCTGATCCTCATCCGCTGGAGGGTAAAATAATTTCAATTATAGCATTTATTGGAATTGTCATAAATGCAGCCACCGCACTGTTATTCTTCAAAGACAAAGAAAAAGACCTGAATATCAAAGGAGCATACCTGCACATGGCTGCAGATGCCCTTGTTTCACTTGGCGTTGTTATTTCAGGTGTCATTATTATCTATACCCAGTGGTATTGGATGGATGCAGTTATCAGCTTGCTGATAATTGCAGTCATTGTGATCAGTACCTGGGGAATGTTCAGAGATTCGATCCGTTTATCTTTAGATGGAGTGCCGGCAGGCATCAACGTACAGAAAGTGCGGGATTATTTTTCACATTTGAAAGGCGTTACTGCCATTCACGACCTGCATGTATGGGCGATGAGCACAACGGAAGCAGCCATGACAGTACATTTAGTGGTTCCTGACGGTGGTTCGGATGATTTTTTAGCAAAGGTGAAGCACGACCTGCTGCATCACTTTCACATCATTCACACCACCATTCAAATTGAAAAATCAGGAGATGATTCTGCCTGCGAACAGAAATGCTGACCGTGTCAGGCAACATTCTTTCGGGACTCTTCTGCCAGCTGCATCTGATACAAGCCGAAATAAAACCCTTTCTTATCCATCAATTCCTGGTGAGATCCTTCTTCCTCTATTTTACCATTGTTCAGCGCGATAATATGTTTTGCGTCTTTCACCGTTGAAACGCGGTGGCTGATCAGTATGGTTGTTTTTCCTTGCATGATCTTCCGCAGGTTACCTAATATCTCTGCTTCTGTTTCCGTATCAACTGCTGAAAGACAATCATCAAAGATCAATATATGAGGCGACCCGATAATGGCGCGTGCTATTGCAATCCGTTGCTTTTGTCCACCGGAAAGCGTAATACCTCTCTCTCCTATCATTGTTTTATATTTTTCCGAAAATCTCATGATCTCTGAATATATCCCGGAATTTTTTGCTGCCTGTTCTACCAGTTGTGAGTCAACAGTTTGAAGCTGGGAATGCACTCCAAAAGAAATATTATTTTCTACCGTGTCAGAAAATAAAAAAGTATCCTGCGGCACATAACCGATCTGCCTTCGGAGATAATGCATATTCCATTCTTTCAGATTTTTTCCATCAACCAGTATCTCCCCACCGGTAACATCATACAACCTGCATAGCAAGCTTGCCACAGAAGATTTCCCGCTTCCTGTTTTACCGATGATAGCCAGTGATTTCCCAGATTCTACTCTGAAAGAGATATCATCAATTGCTTGTATTCCTGAATCGGGGTAAATAAAAGAAACATTTTTAAATTCAATATCTCCTTTTATAACCTGCTGCTGGCTATTAGCTATTGGCTTATGGCTAATCACTTTCGACTTTGTATTCAAAAATTCATTGATCCTTGCTTGCGAAGCAGCCGCACGTTGAACAAGCGATGTAACCCACCCCAGAGAAGCTACCGGCCAGGTAAGTTTTCCGACATAAATAATGAACTCAACAATATTTCCATAGGTGATCTGGCCATCAATGGCCTGCTTGCCTCCAACATAAATGGTCATAAGCGTACTCAATCCCATAAGCAGCAGGATGAACGGGCTGAACAACGCTTCTGTTAATGTGAGACCTAAATATCTTTTTCGGTACAATGCACTTTCGCTTGTGAAATGATTTACCGTTGGCTCTTCCTGTGCATAGGCTTTAAGCACCCGGATGCCTGAAAAAGTCTCCTGGGCAATGGTGGAGAGCTTTGACAACTGTTCCTGCACTTTATTGCTCATCTTGTTGATCAGGTCACTGACAAAATAAATTACAACTACCAAAATAGGGAGAGGAATAAGAACATACATAGTAAGTTTTACATTCACAGCTGACATGGTAGCAGAAACAAGGATAATAGTAGCAAGAGTACTGGCAAAATACATCAGTGCCGGACCTATATACATTCTCACACGGCTCACATCTTCACTGATACGGTTCATCATATCACCGGTATTATTTCTCCTGTAAAAAGCCATATCAAGTGTTTGATAATGAGAAAAGATCTCATTCTTCAGGTCATATTCTATGTGGCGAGACATAACAATAATGGACTGACGCATTAAAAACATTAAAAACCCGCTGATAATGGTAGTACCAAGTATCATCAGCCCATATCTAAAAAGTCCGGTTGCAGTAACTTCAAAGGAAAGATGCACGGCAACTGCATGGGTCATAAAATCAGTTGCCTGACGAACCAACACTGCTACATATATGCCAAAATAAGTGGAGAGAACTGCAAATAAAATTCCAAGGATCAATCTCCATTTATACTTCCTGAAATATTTATTAAGATGTTTGAGGGATCTCACAAAAAAATTATTTCTTATTTTTCATTCTAAATATATGTTCAAATTCTTTACGGTAAAAAATACCAACCCCTTGCGTATAAGGCCCCTTTTGCAAGTTCAGAATATCCCCCTCATTTGCTTTATTGTATGCTTTAGCTCTTATCTTGCCATCCTCCGTGAGTTTATAATCTATGTTTACATCTCCCACCACGTTTGAGGTGTTTTGCCCAGCAGCATTAGCTGCATTGGCATTATTTGCAACGCTTCCATCAATGGTCAATTTATCATTGAACAATTGGGTGGAAAGCGCGAGTTCTACCTGGTCCTTGTTCACTTCATCTCCCGGGCGGTAGTGAACCCCTACGTCAAACTCTTTACTGATCTGTGACAGCCAATTGCTCAGTTGGTTCGAAAGCATTTCGGTAGATGTCACAGTTCCTGCCCCCGGGCCGGTAGCCAGATCCGAGGTGGGTGGAGAAAAACTGTTGGTGAACAAAAGGGAGAACACCTGCTGGTTCATACCGTTCTCCGTATTCTTAAATTTATCATACGACTGTTGACGTATAAAATCATCAGCCGATGGGAGTTTGATATCAAAAGCAATATCGGGCTTGAGCAGTTTACCGGTCAGGTTCATCACGCAATCAACCGGATATCGTTTTTTAATAAGGTCTGTTAGCTCATAGGTTTGGAAAAGAGGAGCCAACGAAGTCTTCAGTCGATAGATAGCATTCATATTAATGTCCGCATCTCCGGGATCACCTGACCAATGAACCGTTCCTCCATTATCAAGTTTAAATTTTTTATTGACCACATTTTTAAGGGTGAACAGATAATCTCCTTCGGTCACCAGATAATCGCCATACATCTTGAAATCACCAAATTCATTGATAACCATTTCAATATCGCCGGTACCATTGGCTTTAATAATATCACCCACCTTCTCATCAAATATCAACTGCACCTGTGCATCTACCGAAGGCTGAAGCTTGATATCCATCGTGAATCCGCCGGTATTCACCTTGTATTTTTTTGACTTTGCTTTTGAAGCAGCATCATTCTTTACAAATGAAATAAAGCTATTCTCGTCAATATCTTCTGAACCCGACAAAGGGATGAACAACTGACTGTATTCATTTTTACCGGATACATCCTTTGCTTTGTCTGACCGAATGGCCGCAGTAAGGTTTATATTATCTATAAATCCGAAAACGTTTAAAATCCCTGTTGCAAAAACTTTTCCGTAATAAAGCGTATTATCCTTTGCCGTTGTGTTCAAAGCGAGAAATTTATTTGCACTTACGTCAAAGTCAAGCTGGAATTTTTTAAAGTTGGTATGGAATATTTTTCCATTGACGATCTCAGCCATATTTGCATTGACATCATAGACATGAAGCTTTGAAAAATCAAAGGAGTTGGGTTCTACAGCCACATCGCCTTCGAAATGGTAGTCTGTTCCCAGGTAATTAACATGCAGATTATCGGCTTTAGCATGTATGGTTCCGGTGATCAGCGGGTCAGATGGTGTGCCGCGTATTTTCAATTTTGCACCTGCAATCCCTCTCATGTTCTGGCAAATATCCTTTACGAAGGGGTCAAAAAACTCCAAACGAAAATCATGTACTTCCGCATCCACATCCAGGCTATTTTCCTTTTTAGAAGGAAAATAGTTTCCTCCGAACTTCAAATTATCTCCGCCTTCACGCTTAAGGAGTCCGGTAAAATTGATCATGTCTTTTTTACTGTCATACTCACTGACCAAAGAGCCATTACCGATCAACTCTTTGTTCATCTGCAAACTTTGAATATCGATCTTACTTTCAAACAACGGTTTATCATAAAGATTTCCGATAGATGTATTGCCTGAAATAGACCCATATAGAGCAAAGCCTGTTCCTTTCAAAAAAGAATTGAAGTTAGCAAGGGCGAAAGTGGAAAGCATCAAATACATGTGTTCCTCTTTAACTTCCGAAATATTACCTTCAAGTTTTACACGTTGATGACCGCAAATAAAATTAAGGTTCTTAACACCAATAAATGTAGAATCCATCACCACTTCATTATCTTCTTTAAGTACCCAGGAAGAATCTGCGATCGTAACAGCAGAAGGCTTGAGCTTTAACTTGACCCTATGTTTGCCTGCTCGCCCGGCAGAAGGTTCAGAAAATGTTATGAATCCGGGAATATCTCCTTTGTATATATGCTCGGTACCGTTATCCCAATTTATGGCAAAGTTTGCAGTATCATTTGAGATCGCTGACGCAATACTAACATGATCGATCCAGGCACTATCTGCCAGATTAATGCGCTGGCAGTTTGTTTTAAAGACCAGGTGATTGCCTTCAGAATATAAGGCTACCCCGCATTTACTGAACTTATATGATTGCAAAATTACCGAAGGGAAATCGCCTGTAAGTGAAAAATCGTTTTTCTCCTCATCGTAATTCCCTTTCATTCCTACCGGTGTGGAAATATTCAAAGAAGGGACAAAAGCCCGGGTAACCAGATCCATATTTTTCAATTGTACATCAAACGAAAATTGCTGCAAATGTTCATCCAGGGACTTCCGCTTATGTGATTTCTTAGACATTACAGCAGGACCTTCAAGTCTGGGAACATAGGTCGGGAGATAATTGCTTAAAAAATCGTTCAGGCAGGTGGCCACTTCCATAGGTTTAAATTTACCGTTCAGATGAGCATCGGCCATCGAGGAATTAAAATTCAATGTTTTGCTGCCTGCATTTTCTTCCACGGTAAGCTCAATATTTTTAAAGTCAAAGACATCGGCTGCTTTCGAATATTTAACATTGCTAAGTTTCATTTTCCCAATTACATCGTCTATGTTATTTCCAACGGCATTTACAGTAACCTTTGCCGTTATACCGATACTATCTGCCGCATTGAGAATGTTAAGCCTGGATAAATTGGCTTTTGAAATGGCTGAGGTAAAATTGAGCATAGTCGGTGATCTGCTGAAATCCATATCCCCGTTAAAATCCATAACCAGGTTCTCATCCTTAACAGTCAACAACCCGTTAAAAATATTTCTGGCCAACTTTCCTTTAAGATCAATATTATGGTAATTATACCCCTTCAGCCCCAGGCTGCTTGCACTTCCTTCTACAGACATTGCCGCATTCTCCTTACTAAAACCCTTGCCTTGAATATTTGCATTCATGGTCAGATTGCCAACATATTTTTCGCTTTCAAAAAACCGTCCGAGCTCAAAGTCCTGACATGCAAACTTTCCATGATAACTAGGCCGGCCTGTCAATGTATCCTCTTTCAATGAAATATCCGTGGATATCTGCCCCAAAGCAGTATTAAAATTTCCATACGATACAAAATCATAGTAGTAGCCGCTGAAATTGCCTTTAAACTTCATGGTTCCGAACAAAGAGATATTGTCAGGCAGCGGAATAGAATGCTTTTCATTGAATGGAGGAAGAGGTATATCTTCAATTCCCATTTTGGATGTTATCAGCTCCTTTGCATCGAAACTCATGTACGTTTGATTTATCTCGGGAAGGCCTGTCATGGAAAAATTGCCCGTGAATTTTGTATGGTCACCCACAACGCAGTATATGTTTTTCCCTTTCAGATCGCTCACCGTTCCACTAAAGTCACCCTGGATAAGTACCTTTTTCTTCATACCATACAACGGATCGGAAAAAAAAGCAACATCCTCCATCTCTACATGAGAGGTTTTGAGTTTCGACTTCATTTTCACCTTGTTGTTATAATCGAGAAAGTCGCTGAATGATCTATATTGCATTGAATAATCACCAACGATCTGACTGTTATTGGTAAATATTTTCAGCTGATCGAGTTTAATGAGAACGGGACTAATACTTGCTACTGCGGTAAAATCCTTCAGTTCAAGGCCACATCTTTCGCGTAAAGAAAAATTTTCGATCGTACAGTGGGTCGTATCCGTATCAAAATAAATATTGGATATCTTGGCATTGATGGCGTTAGCATGTAAGTCAAAGTAATTTATACCTATGCAATGAGCCGTATCACTTTCCATACGGAATGCAAAACGAATGTTTTCGAGTGTAATGCCTTTGATCGCGATCTTCCATTGGGTGCTGTCTTTAGGTAATGTATCCTGAGAAGAAAATTTATCCAAAATAAATTGAAAATTAAAAATTGAATCTCCTTTATATTCTTTCAGCTTAACAGTAGAGTTTTGGAGGATGACATCATCAATATACACATTTTGACTATCCCGATCGAATGTACCTATATCCAGTTTCAACTTTTCTGCATACAAAAGAGTATCGCGGTGCTGATCTTCAATATAAACACCTTCCAAAACGATCTTTTTCCAGAATTCAATATCCACTCCGTCCACCGTTACCTTTGCTCCCCACTGATTAGATAAATACCATGCAGCACGATTAGCAGCCCAGGTTTGAAAGCCGGGGCTTCGAAATGCAAAATAGAAGGTTGTGAAAAGGAAGATAAGAACCCCGATGAAATAGAGGAAAACCCTTAGTACTTTTTTGGTAACTTTACTCTTCATTGACCCGTGACGAATTTACAAATAATACAGGCAATAATAACTGCGAATCTGTTGAATAACAAACATTTGCCATTGAATAACCTACCCCATTGAACGCTGATAAACCCATAATTATTTTAGGTATAGAGTCATCTTGCGATGAAACCTCAGCTGCCGTTATAAAAGACTGCAAAGTCCTTGCCAATCTGGTAGCCAACCAGAAGATACATGAACTATACGGAGGGGTGGTTCCCGAGCTTGCTTCCAGGGCCCATCAAAAAAATATTGTACCTGTAGTGGCCCAGGCATTAAAAAATGCCGGAATAAAAAAAGAAGAGCTTAGCGCTATTGCTTTCACCCGCGGCCCGGGCCTTATCGGCTCACTACTGGTTGGAGCGTCTTTTGCAAAGGCAATGTCTCTTGCATTAAATATCCCGTTGATTGAGGTAAATCATATGCAAGCACATGTGCTGGCACATTATAGCCTCCCCCCTGCCCCCTCCTTCAGAGGGGGAGAAAAACCGACATTGTTCCAGGCTGACCCAATTTTGTACAAGTTACTGAGAGAATTTGCAGAAACACATAGAAAAATCCCAACTGAAGCAGAAGATATATTGTGGACACAATTAAGAACTAAACAACTTGGATATAAATTTAGAAGGCAGCACATTATAGGAACATATATAGCGGATTTTATTTGCCATAACCCTCCATTAGTCATTGAGATTGATGGGCTGATACATCAAATGCCAGATGTAAAAGAAAATGATGAAATAAGAACTAAATGGCTTAATGAGCACGGATTTGATGTTATACGATTTTCAAATAATGAAGTGATTGGAGATATTGATGGCACATTAGAAAAAATAAAATCTAAGTTAGAAAATCTACGCGCTCAAGTCTCCCCTGAAGGGGGAGATTTAGAGGGGGCCACTCCGTCTTTTCCTTTTCTTTGCCTAACCGTTTCCGGCGGCCATACGCAAATCGTCCTTACTAAAGATCATTTAGACATGACAGTGATCGGAGAAACGATTGATGATGCAGCAGGTGAAGCATTTGACAAGGCAGCAAAGATCATTGGACTTCCTTATCCCGGAGGGCCGCTAATCGACAAATATGCGAGAGAAGGAAATCCAAATGCATTTAAATTTGCGGAACCTAATATTCCTGAACTAAATTTTTCCTTCAGCGGACTCAAAACATCCATACTCTACTTTGTCAGAGATAAAGTGAAAGAAGACAAAGACTTCATTACGAAAAACCTGAATGATCTTTGCGCATCCATCCAATACACGATTGTGAAAATCCTGATTGACAAACTTATGACTGCCTCCAAGCAAACCGGCATCACAGAAATTGCGATCGCAGGAGGAGTTTCAGCCAACTCAGGACTTAGAAAAGAAATTATAAACACAGGTAAGAAAATGGGCTGGAATACGTACATCCCTCCTTTTGAATATTGCACCGATAATGCTGCTATGATCGCCATTGCAGGGCATTATAAATATTTGAAAGGCGAATTCGTTGGACAAAATGTTGGGGCAAGTGCGAGGTATGAGATTTAATTCATAAATCCTTGAATACTAAAATACTCACCCAATTTAAACTTCTTCTAAGATACATCAACTATTTTGGAGGCAAGGCCGGAACCATCCTTTTTCTCAAAATCCAATTAAAAAAAACAAGCGAGATACATCTACCCAAAATACCATATCCCTTTGCACTAAGGCCCGAAACTACAGACCTTATGATATTTAATCAGATTTTTCTTAAAGGTTATTATGATATCAAAATTCCATTTACACCTATAACAATAATTGACGGTGGAGCCTATACAGGATTATTTTCTATTTATATGAAACAGAAATTCCCACATTCTCAAATCATATGCATTGAACCTGACTTGGAAAATTTTAATACAATGTCAAAAAATCTTTCACCATACAAAGGAATCACCTTTATTAATGGCGCCCTCTGGCGTTCTAAGATCAACCTAAAGATTACAGATAAATTTAATATTGGTAAATGCGCCATGGTTGCAGAAGAAACCAATAGTAAGGCCGGCCTTACCGCTACCGGAATTACAATGAGCGATATTATCAACGAACATTCTCTGGAAAGTATTGACATACTTAAGCTGGATATTGAAACTGCTGAAAAATATTTATTCTCAGAAAATTTTGAAAGCTGGCTCCCAAAAGTTAAAGTTTTGATTATTGAATTACATGATTGGCTAGAGCCGGGATGCTCAAAACCATTTTTCACAGCAATAAATAAAATTTACGATAAATACAGTTATTATATTTTAGGAGACAATACCATCATCGTCAATGAAGGTTTTGAAGCACAAAAGTTTGAATAACTTGTTAATTCTTTTCATTTAAATCTAACATCTACTTGATTACATTTACGAACTAAAACAATCTCTATCCCATGAAATTCTTCATCGACACTGCAAACCTCGAACAAATAAAAGAAGCACAGGCATTAGGTGTATTGGACGGAGTTACCACCAACCCTTCTTTAATGGCAAAAGAGGGAATTAAAGGAGAAGCCAATATCATCAAACATTATGTTGACATATGCAATGCAGTTACAGGCGATGTAAGCGCTGAAGTAATTTCTACAGACTACGAAGGAATCATAAAAGAAGGAGAAAAACTTGCCAAACTTCATAAGCAAATTGTTGTCAAGGTGCCGATGATAAAAGACGGCATCAAGGCAATAAAATATTTTTCAAGCAAAGGCATCAAAACAAACTGCACGCTTGTATTCACCTCAGGCCAGGCGTTATTAGCTGCAAAAGCAGGAGCAACGTATGTTTCTCCTTTCATCGGCCGATTAGATGATATTGCTTACGATGGCGTAGAACTCATCGCGCAGATCCGTTTGATCTACGATAACTACGGCTACAAAACAGAAATTCTTGCCGCTTCTATCCGCCACGTGATGCATATTATCAAATGCGCAGAGGTGGGTGCCGATGTTGCAACCTGTCCATTAAGTGCTATTCTTGGCCTGTTGAAACATCCACTTACCGATAGCGGTCTAGCTCAATTCCTGGCAGATCACAAAAAGGTTAACGGATAAAAAGAAAAATCCCGACAATAAATTGCCGGGATTTAAAGTATATTAAAAGACACCTTTCGGTGTTTTCCTTTATCTTTTTTTCTTTGAAGCAGCTTTTTTCTTACTAGCTTTCTTCTTTGTTGCTTTTTTCTTAGCCATTTATATTTGTTTATTAATTGATTAGTTACGAAGAACGACTAATTCCTCCACCTTTCCGATTTAATCGCTCCTTACTTGTGAACATGAAAAGGTCTATGGCAATAACCTTTAAATTGTTATTCGTAAATTAGCATATGAACTTCATTGATCAGCTTGGTAATTCCCTTTCTGTTTCGGTACCCCCTAAAAGAATTATATCTATTGTCCCCTCTCAAACCGAACTTCTTTCCGACCTCGGATTGGATGAAGAAGTAATTGGCATCACTAAATATTGCGTTCACCCGAAAGACTGGCTGGAATCAAAAATAAAGATCGGAGGGACCAAAAAATTAAACTTCGAAAAGATAAAAGAACTAAAGCCTGATCTCATTATCGGAAACAAGGAGGAAAATGAAAAGAGCCAGGTCCTTGAGTTAATGAAGCACTATCCTGTCTGGATGAGCGATATTAAAACGCTGGAAGATGCCTTACATATGATAGAGGGTATCGGAACCATGACAGGGAAAGAAAAAAAAGCTCTCCAGATCCAAAATGATATCCGCGAGCAGTTCTCTCATTTCAAACTTGCAACTAAAAACCTGCATACAACCGGAAGACGCGTTGCTTATTTGATCTGGAGAAAACCATACATCTCTGCCGGAGAAAATACGTTCATTGATCACGTGCTCAATATATGCGGATTGGAAAATGCTTTCAAGTCACAAAGCCGTTACCCCGAAGTTACTGCTCAAGAGATACAAAAAACCGATCCTTCTCTGATTTTTCTTTCTTCCGAGCCTTACCCATTTCGCCAAAAACATATCGAAGAGTTTCAAAAACTTTGCCCTGCTGCAAAAGTCGTTTTAGTCGATGGAGAAATGTTCTCCTGGTATGGCTCTCGCTTGCTTTATGCCCCGGCCTACTTTGAAAGGTTGCTGCAAAATCTTTAGTAAATTCGCCCTGAAATAATCGGTTTCAGCAACCAGCCGGAATGAAGCACATTTTCAGAAAAATATTTTGCCTTTTTATAATTGTCTTCTACCTTATTACTGCCGCCTTTTCACAAAAGGTAGGGGTAGTGCTAAGCGGTGGAGGTGCCAGCGGCCTTGCCCATATTGGTGTACTTAAAGCTTTGGAAGAAAATCACATCCCCATTGATTATGTAAACGGGACATCCATTGGAGCATTTGTGGCAGCCATGTATGCATCGGGTTATACACCGACACAAATTGAAACAATCGTTTTATCGGAGGATTTTAACAATTGGGTATATGGCAACATAGATAAAAAATTTGTTTACTACTTCAAGAAAAAAGATAACAATGCATCCTGGATATCATTGAAACTTTCTCTCGACACAACACTCCAGACCAATTTACCCACCAACCTGGTATCTCCTGCCCCCATTGATTTTGCCCTGATGGAAAGCATGGCTCCCGCCGGTGCAGCAGCAAACTATAATTTCGATTCCCTCTTTATCCCTTTCCGCTGTGTTGCAGCAGATATCGAATCTAAATCAACGGTTGTATTTAAAAGCGGTGACCTTGCCGAAGCGGTACGCGCTTCTATCTCCTATCCTTTTTATCTCAAGCCGATAACCGTTGAGGGAAAACTATTGTTTGACGGAGGTATCTACAATAATTTCCCTTCTAACGTCATGTACGAACAATGTTTCCCGGATATCATCATTGGCAGTAATGTATCGGGAAATGTCACTCATCCGGATGAGGATAATCTGCTTTCACAACTAAAAGCTATGCTTATTAACCGGAACAACCAGGAAGTACAATGTCCGAATGGGATCATCATTGAACCCAAAGTAGGTTCTTCTACCTTTGATTTTTCAAATCCGAAAGCGCAGATAGACAGCGGATATGTTGCCGCTAACCGTCAGATAGAAAACATCAAGAGCAGAATTGCAAGAAGATCAGATCCTGAAATGCTGAATGCCAAAAGAAAGGCTTTTTTCAGCAAAGAGCCTGCCCTTGTGTTTGGCGACATATTTATTGACGGATTAAAAGAAGGGCAGTCCGGTTATGTCAGAGGGGTATTACGCAAAAAGGGCAAGGTGACCCCACTCACTAAATTCAAACCTGCCTATTTCAGGCTGGCAGAAGATGATAAGATCAAACAGATCTATCCCAAAGCTAAATTCAATCCTCAAAAAGGAAATTATGACCTGTTCCTTAAAATGAAAAAGGAAAGAGACGTAGTTGCTGAAATGGGTGGAAATATTTCTAACCGCCCTATCAGTGAGATATTTGCTGCGTTTGAATATAAATACCTGGGCAACATTGGTATCAGCACCATGGTAAACGGTTATTTCGGAAAGCTGTACGCATCGGCACAAGCAAAAATGCGTTTTGATTTTCCGTTTACAGTTCCATTTTACATCGAACCTATGATCACTTTTAATCGATGGGATTTTTATAACAGCAGCAATTTGTTTTTTGAAGATGTAAAACCTGCTTACCTGATCCAAAATGATCAGTATGCCTATTTGAACCTGGCTATGCCTATCAGTAACAAAGACAAACTTGTGGTAGGTGGCGGTATCGCTAAAATTACAGATGAATATTATCTGAGTCCAAGCTTTACCATACATGATACTGCCGATCGAACTACATTTGACATGATAACAGCACATATGAGCTTTGAACGCAATACGCTTAACAGAAAACAATATGCAACGCAAGGAACATACTTTGGCCTCAAAGCAAGATATGTGCAGGGAGAAGAATACACAAAACCCGGTTCCACTTCCACGCTTCCTCCATCAAGGGATATCCACGAGTGGGTGCAATTCAAGATCCTATATGACAAATATTACAAACAAAAAGGAACTATCCGGATGGGAGTTTATGCAGAGGGAGTACATATTCAAAGCCTGAATTCAACAAACATTTTTTTCAATAACTATACGGCAACCATCTTGTCATCGCCTGCATTTCAGCCGATCTCAGAAAGCAAAACATTATTTCAGCCAAATTTCAGGGCACATACGTATATCGCCTTTGGATTGAAAAATATTATAACATTCAAAAACACCATTGACCTGCGTATTGAAGGATATTATTATCAACCTTACAGGCAGTTAGAGCAAAATGCAGATAATTCCACCAGCTATTCCAAACCATTCCTCAGGCGCTACCTGATCGGATCTGTTTCGCTGGTCGGGCATACACCTATCGGCCCTTTAAGTGCGAGTGTGAACTATTATTACCAGGAACCAAAACCATTTTCTTTTCTTTTTCATTTCGGCTATATCTTATTCAATAAAAAAGCAACAGATTGAAAATTGTTTTAAATAATATCGGGAAACGTTTTAATAAGGAATGGATCTTCCGGAACATAAGCCATGAATTTTCTATTGGAAATAAATACGCAATACTGGGGACAAATGGTTCAGGAAAATCCACGTTACTGCAGATAATTTCTGGAGCAGTTGCTCAAACTGAAGGAATCATCACCGCAGCCCCGTTTCGTGATCTGTCATTGGCAGCTCCCTACCTGGAATTACCGGAAGAAATGACCTGGAAAGAAGCCGTAAGTTTTCACGGAAAGTTTAAAAAATTTGCTCCCTCCCTACAAGGAGAAGCTGATGTGATCGCCATTTCAGGCCTGGGATCCTCTGCAAATAAAGAGATAAGAAACTTTTCTTCCGGCATGAAACAAAGAGCGCGCCTATCCCTTGCTGTTCTATCTGACACTCCCCTGCTCTTATTGGATGAGCCTTCTACCAACCTGGATGCGAATGCCGTAAAATGGTATCAGGACCTGATAAATGAGTATGCAAAAGAAAAACTGGTGATGGTGTGCTCCAATTACAACAAAGAAGAATACTCTTTCTGCAATCAGGAATTCAGGCTTGGTTAAAATCAATACTTGATCAACGTGACAGCGACCTTTTGTTTTGCAGTCTCGGCGGTGAGAATATAGG